>CAMWWZ010000004.1 GCA_947178095.1 uncultured Treponema sp. | reverse complement strand
ACGCAAGCCGTTCCGTTTCCAGCGAGAACTGCGCGTTCACGCCGGCTTTGTTTCCCCGCGCATCGAGCCGTATCCATTTTTTGCGCTCTTTGATATACACGCCGTTCAGTCCGTGGTAAATCAGGACGGTAGCGGTTTTGTCGTCCAAAATCAGCTTTTGATAACAAAAGCCCGCCGGAACGGATTTGGCGCGCAACAGGGCGGCAAGCAAGTGAGATTTCGCAAAACAAATTCCGTGCCCGGCTTTCAGCACTTCCGACGCGGCGCACGTAACCGCGTCTTCGCCTCTATCTGCCGAATGCGAAATCTTGTCCCTGACAAATTCATAGGCGGCTTTGATGAAGTCGAGTTCGCCGTCCGCCTTTTGGAATAATGCATCGGCAAGTTTTGAAACGGCTTCGTTTTCAAAATCAATCACATCATCGTGCTTTAAGTAGTCGTTGATTTTGCTCGAGTGTAAAACTAAATTCATTTTTCTTCCATAATGAAAATAAAATAATTAAAATGCGCCGTCGGAAATTTATTCCTGCGTTTGTAACGAGTCCGCCCACTGTGCAAGCGCGTCCGCCAAAAGAAGTTGCTGGCGTAGGACTGCTATGCCCGCCGCCGGGACATCGGGCGCGTCCTGTTTTTGCGCGAGGTGTTCCGCCAATTCCGCTTTCAGCTCCTGCACGCTTTGGCAAATGTTCTGAACGCATTCCTGCCGCTTCTTTTTCGGCATGGAATCCAAGTTGACGGCGACGGCGTTGCAGTCAAGGAAGAGGCGCACCGGGCGGCGCGAAAGGTCGAGCATGAGCCGCTCGAATTCTTTTTTCCCCTCGTCCGTCAGCGAATACACCGCCTTTTCGGGCATGTTGCCTTCGCGCTCGAAGCGGCTGGTGACAAAGCCATTTTCTTCCAGCTGGAGCACTTTTTTGTAGATTGACGGCGTGCTGATTTTCACCCATTTTGAAATGCTGCGGTATTCAACCAGTTTTTGCAGCTCATACGCGCCCATCGGTTTCTTTTTCAGCATTCCCAAAATAACAAGGTCAATTGCCGACATTTTTTTCTCCTGACATAATATTCAAAACTAATAATCATAGAGCTCTTTTCTATGCAGCAATTCAAAGTGCATAGGTGTTTGCAATGGAAAATCCTTACCCTATGGGCAATGTTGAACGATTCGGTTCTTTTTCTTCTCCATGCTCATTGAACAGGGAACATATTCTTTTGATTTCTGATTCTAAAAATGATTCGAATGTATTCCATGTGTAAAGAGGAGCAGCGTCGTCCTTTCTACATAAACAAATGCTATCATCAGTCGTGTTTATGTATACGAGAGAGCCATCCCAGTTATAATAGCCAAAAAAGAAGTGTTCATTTTTGCTGTTTCTCGGTCGCTCATGTATATTGGACGTGACTATATTAAACGGTTGTTGAATTGCCTCTGAAGGAATACGTTTCATATTTTTTCTATAACCAAAAAGAGAGAGTGTTCCAAGAAACAAGTCCAAGCCATTGCAACAATCGGTTAGAAAAGTCGCATAAATGTCTGGAATATATAATACTTCCCTTAGAATTTGAAGCTCCTTTTCCGTAATAGGCGAAAAGATTGTTATTAACCAATAATATGGTTTGTCTTTATATGGATTTCCGATTAAATACGATTTATTTTCGGACAACTTCTCACCTAATTTTGAGAAAGGTTTTACCAAATTATAAATATGTTCAATGCTGAGTTTTCTTTGATGTTTCATTTTTCTCCCATAAAAAGTCGTAGTTTTCTTCTTGACTAATAATATAAATTATACTATATTTCAATTCTGTTTTCAATTACTATAGTTTATAGTAATATATAATATCATTATAAAAGGAGTTCCACATGAACAATCAGAACGAAAAAATGCAATTGCTCGGAAGTGCGCCCGTGCCGAAAGCACTTTTGGCGATGGGCATCCCGACGATGATCGGCATGCTGGTAAATGCGTTCTACAATCTTGCCGACGTGTATTTTGTCAGCGGACTGGGGGAGCGGCAGACGGCTGCGCTTTCCGTGTCGTATCCGCTCGGGCAGATTGTTGTCGGCATCGGGCTGCTTTTTGGAAGCGGCGCGGCTTCTGTCATTTCACGGCTGCTCGGGCGCGGTGACACGGCGCGTGCCGAACGAAGTGCAAGCACCGCAGTGTACGGCAGCCTGATTGTCGGGGCGGCAGTCATCGCCGTTTTTATGGCGTTCCTTCAGCCTGTTCTGAAACTTCTTGGGGTGACCGAAAGCGTCATGCCGTTCGCTGCCTCGTATGCGAGGATATACGTCGCGTCCTGCATTTTCACCGTGTTCAACGTCACGATGAACAGCATTGCGGCGAGCGAAGGCGCGGCAAAAACGACGATGTGCGCGCTGCTGACCGGGGCTGCGCTTAACATCGCCTTGGATCCGCTGTTCATTTATGCGTTCGACTGGGGCGTAGCGGGCGCGGCGTTCGCAACGGCTCTTTCGCAGGCGGTTTCGACGTGCGTGTATCTGGCATATATTTTGCGGAAGAAAAGTCTGTTCCGCTTTCGTTTTTCGGACTGCGCGTTCACTGCGGAAACGTTGTCCGGGATTTTCAGGATCGGCGCGCCCACGCTTGCGTTTCAGATTTTGATGGGCTTTTCGATTTCGCTCACGAACAATGCCGCGGGCAGATACGGCGACGCGGCAATCGCCGGAATGGGCATCGTCACCCGACTGATTTCCTTGGGCAGCCTGTCCGTGTTCGGATTCGTCAAAGGCTTTCAGCCCGTCGCGGGCTACAGTTACGGCGCGAAAAATTTTGTCCGCCTGCGCGAATCAATCAAAGTCGCCGTGCTGTGGACGACGGCATTCTGCGCGGCGTTCGGCCTGACGCTGGCGATTTTTCCGGCGGCGATTGTCTCGCAGTTCGCGGCGGGTAATGCCGAAGTGATTCGCGTCGGGGCGGCGGCTCTGCGGGCGAACGGCATTTCGATGACGCTCTTCGGATTTTACACCGTGTATTCCGCCTTGTTCCTTGCCATGGGAAAAAGCGGCGCGGGCTTCGTGCTCGGATCGTGCAGACAGGGAATCTGCTTTGTTCCCGCCATATTGCTCTTGCCTGCGGTGTGTGGACTGAACGGAATTTTGTACGCCCAGCCAATTGCCGATGTTTTCTCCGCCGCCGTAACCGTGTGCATGGCAATTCCGCTTCATGGAAAGCTGAAGGTTTCCACAAATCTTTTATAAAACTTTGATGGTGTTTTTCATACCAGTGTCCGCAAAAGGAACGCGGGGCAGTCCTAGCAAAAAACAGGGAAATGTGGTATAATAGAATTGGCGGAAGCCCGTTGCAATCGGGCGGAATAATGGAGTGCGCATGACACTGGATAACAAATTGGGCATAACCGATTCGGCAGAACTTGCCCGCATGGAAGAAAAGATAAGCAAAGAACAGGCACTCAAATTGTTTGAGACAGGACAACTGGATGAATTCGGGGCAGGAACATTTGCGGAACTTGCAAAAATCCATGAAAACCTTTTCGGCGACATTTACGACTTTGCCGGCAAGCTGCGCTCTGTCAACATCGCGAAGGGAAATTTTCGCTTTGCGTCCGCTATGTATCTGGAAGCCGCCCTCGCGCATATAGAGAAAATGCCGCAGTCCAACTTTGACGAAATCATAGAAAAATATGTCGAAATGAACATAGCCCACCCGTTCCGTGAAGGGAACGGAAGAAGCATGCGGATATGGCTTGACTGCATCTTGAAAAAAGAATTGAAAAAGGTCGTAGACTGGAACGGCGTGGACAAAGGCGACTACCTTCTTGCCATGGAGCGCAGCCCTGTGAAAGACACGGAAATCAAGACACTGCTCAAGGCGGCTCTCATCGACAAAATCAATGACCGTATCGTTTACATGAAAGGCATTGATGCAAGTTATTTTTATGAAGGATACAGCACGTTTACGGCGGAAAAATTGGAGAACAAAAGGAGTTGGAGAATTTAGAATGAAAAATTGGATAGAACAATTTATATCAGAAGAGCCGCCTTATAAAGTGTTTAAAATAAATTCGAATCAACTTTATGAAATTTGTGATTTACAGAATTTTTCAATTGAGCAATATTGTGATATCTGTAGAAAACCAAGGACTTTTAAAAGTATTGATAATTCGTTTAAAGAAATATTAAACGAATACCAATTCCGCGGTAGGGAATTCTTCAAATATAATTTTGAAGAATTTGTAGAATATGATGAACGTTGTATTATACTGGATTTTCAATGTCAGCATGATTGTGGGGAGCATCATTATTTTGCGATTAAAATACGTAATTTAACAATTCAAAAAATAGGACAATACCCGACATTTGCAAAGGAAGAAGTAAGTAAAAATCTTATTAAATATAAATCACTGATTCCCAAATATTATCCAGAGCTAACAAAGGCTGTTTCTGCTTATTCTCAAAATATGGGTGTTCCTGCATTTGTTTACTTAAGGCGAATTTTAGAGCATTTGGTTGATGCAAAAGCGATGTCACATGGCATTAAAACTGAACAAAAATTCGTCGATAAACTTAAAGATGTGGAAAAATCTGAAAAAGTTATACCAACCGAATTTGAGGAGATTAAAAATCAACTATACACTGTTTTGAGTAAAGGGATTCATGAATATGAAGAGGAAGAATGTATTGAAATGTTCTCAGCGGTAAAGTTTATCATTGAAAGCATTTTAGATGCGGAACTGATTAAAAAAGAACACGAACAAAAAGTAAAAGAGGCTAAAGCAATTATACAGAAAAAATTAAATAAGGAAATAAGGATTGAAACCAATGGATAAACTAAAAATGCAATCAATGGACAAAGTGCAGGAAAACATACGGAAGATTCAGGCGTTGTTTCCGAACGCCGTAACCGAATGCGCGGATGAACGGGGGGGGGTAAAACGATGCGTTGATTTTGACGTGCTCAAGCAGGAACTTGCGGACACGCTTATCGACGAGCGCGAACTCCGCTACCAGTTCACGTGGCCCGACAAACAAAAGTCCGTTTTGCTCGCGAACACTCCCACAAACAAAACCTTGCGCCCGTGCAAGGAAGAAAGCGTCGATTTTGACAGCACGCAGAACCTTTATATCGAGGGCGACAATTTGGAAGTGCTGAAACTTTTGCAGGAAACGTACCTCGGCAAAATCAAGATGATTTACATCGACCCGCCGTACAACACGGGCAACGATTTTGTGTATAACGACGACTTTTCGCAGGAAGCGGACGAATATAAAGAAAACAGCGGCCAGCTTGACGAGCAGGGCAACCGCCTATTTCAGAATACTGAAAGCAACGGGCGTTTCCATACCGACTGGCTGAATATGATTTATCCGCGCTTGCGTTTGGCAAAAGATTTGCTCTCTGATGACGGCGTGATATATATAAGTATAGACGAGTGCGAAATTACAAATTTAAAAACCATATGCAACGAGGTTTTTGGTTCAAAAAACTTTGTAGATACTCTTCATTGGAAAAAGAAAAAGCAGCCCTCCTTTTTGGCAAAACATACAGCAAAAGTGATGGAATATGTTCTTGTATATGCTAAAAATTGGGAATCGTTAGAAAAATTATCAATAGAGAATCTTTCTGATGCAACAAAAAAAGTTGTTAATTTGACAAACCAATTTTCTGTTCGCCATTTTAAAAAAGGAGTTAGAGTAAAGTATGGCACTAACGGTGTAATTAAAAAGGGCAGCTATCAAATTAAAACAATGTCTGTTGAATATTTGGATGATGTTTATTTTGACAATGGGCGAACTATAAATGCTGTTGATGTAAAAGCGCAGTTTTCTGTCTCACAAGATAAAATTGAGAAATATATTGAAGACGATTTGTTATTTGTAACTGTAAATTATGGGTTGCGAAGAGATGTATCAATAGAAGAATCCAAAGAAAGAAAAGCAATTACAGATTTATTATTATCTGAATACGGAGACAATCAAGAGAGCGATAAAGAGCAAAGAGAAATATTTGGTGAAAAGTATTTTGACTATTCTAAACCGATAGCATTAATTAAAAACTTAACAAAAGCTGTTAATACACAAGAGCATCTTATCCTCGATTTCTTCTCCGGCTCGGCTACCACCGCCCACGCCGTCATGCAGTTAAACGCCGAGGACGGCGGCAATCGCAAATTCGTCATGGTGCAGCTCCCCGAGCCTTGCGACGAAAAATCCGAGGCATATAAAGCAGGCTATAAAAACATTTGCGAAATCGGCAAAGAACGCATCCGCCGCGCCGGTGCGAAAATCAAGCGGGAAAACGGCTTGACGGCGCAAGACCTTGACATGGGCTTCCGCGTGCTCAAACTCGATTCGTCCAACATGAAAGACGTGTATTATCGCCCCGAAGAATACAGCCAGTCCATGCTCGAAGGTTTGGCGGACAATATCAAGCCCGACCGCACCGCGCTCGATTTGTTGTTCCAAGTCATGCTCGATTTGGGCAAGCCGCTTTCGGCAAAAATCGAGGAAAAGAATATTGCGGGCAAAAGCGTGTTCAACGTTGACGACGGCGACTTGGTTGTGTGTTTTGAAAGCAACATAACCTCGGAAATTGTTACGGAAATCGCAAAAGCAAAGCCGCTCTATGCAGTGTTCCGCGACAGCGGCTTGTCCTCGGATTCCGTCGCCGCCAACTTCGAGCAAATCTTCGCCACCTACAGCCCGAACACGGTAAGGAAAGTGTTGTGATGAAAATCAAGATACAAGACTATCAGACGGACGCAAGGGGTTTATAAGGAATCAGGCGATTGACTATACGTAATTTATTATGTATCATACTAGACGCAAGGAGCGGCGCATGGAATATTCGTCACGGGAAATCATAAGCATGCTTGCGGCGGACGGCTGGCAAGAAGTGGCGTGCGTGGGAAGCCATCACCACTTCAAGCATCCAAAAGGAGAAAAAGCAATGAAGAACGAATATGCGTTTATCGCTGTCCTTGAATATGCCGACGACGGCATCAGCATAAGTTTTCCCGATCTTCCGGGCTGTTTTTCATGCGCCGGGACAAACAACGCAGACGAGGCCGTGCGAAACGCACGGGAAGCGTTGGGACTTCACCTGTTTGCCATGGAGCAGGACGGGGAGGAAATTCCCGAACCCCGGACACTGAATGACATGGAGCTGGGAAAAAACTGCGTTCCCGCCGTCATCGACGTTTTCATGCCGTCCGTCCGCGCGGCGGTCAAGACGGCTTTCGTAAAAAAGACGCTTTCCCTCCCCTCATGGCTTGCCGCGCTTGCCGAAGAAAAAAACGTGAACTGCTCGAAAGTCTTTCAGGACGCGCTCAAGACGTTCCTCGGCGTGGAAGATTCGAATGTATATTGTAAGTCAGTCGGATTCTGAAAAACAAGGAGACGGATGCCATGGCAATGACGAAAGTTGAAATTGATGTTCCCGAAGACGCGCAAAAGCCCGACCGGGCAAATAAAAAAATCGAACCGCCGAAAACTTTATTGGAAGTGCTTTATGCGGAAAAGAAGGCGAAACTTTCGGGCGGGATTTATCATACTGTTCAAATTGAATTGACGTACAATTCCAACCATATCGAAGGCAGCCGCTTGACGCACGACCAAACGCGCTATATTTTTGAGACGAACACTATCGGCATTGACGGCGGCATCATAAAAGTTGACGACATCGTAGAAACGGCGAATCACTTTAAGTGTGTTGACTTGATTGTCGAGAATGGCAAAAAGCCGATTACGGAAGCCTTTGTAAAAGAACTACACCGCACGTTAAAAAACGGCACTACGGACGCGCGGCAGGATTGGTTTGCGGTGGGCGATTACAAGAAATTGCCGAACACCGTCGGCGGATTGTGCACGGCTCAGCCCGGAGAAGTAGCCGAAAAAATGAAAGCGTTGCTTTTTGAGCACAACGCCAAAAAGGAAAAGTCTTTTGACGACATTTTGGATTTCCATTATAAGTTTGAGTGCATTCATCCATTTCAAGACGGGAACGGACGCATTGGCAGGCTGCTTTTGTTCAAGGATTGCGTAAAGCATAATATCGTGCCGTTCATTATAGACGAAGAGCTTAAACTGTTCTACTATCGCGGACTGAAGGAATGGAAAAACGAGCGCGGCTACCTGCGCGACACTTGCCTTGCGGCGCAGGACAAGTTCAAGAAATACCTTGATTATTTTGCAGTAAAGTATTGATAAGAAAAAAGGACATGACGGAAAATGAAATTCAAATTCAAAATACAAGACTATCAGACGGACGCGGTGAACGCCGTGGTCGAGGCGTTTGCGGGGCAGCCGTTCAACGACAGGCTTTCTTATTTGCGCGACATGGGAAACGGAACTGCGCAGGGCTCGTTCCAAGACAGCGAGTTTTGGAGCGGAACGGGATTCGGCAATGCGCCTCTTGAACTTTCGAACGGACAGCTTTTGGACAACATCCGCGCCTTGCAGGTTGCGGGCAATATCAGGCAGTCGCAGGAACTCTCAAAGCCGTTCGGCAAAGACTGCCGCTGCGCGCTCGACATTGAAATGGAAACGGGCACGGGCAAAACGTACTGCTACATAAAGACGATGTTCGAGCTGAATAAAAAATATGGCTGGAGCAAGTTCATCGTCGTCGTTCCGTCAATCGCAATCCGCGAGGGCGTGAAAAAGTCGTTCGAGGTGATGGAAGATCACTTTTTCGAACAGTACGGCAAAAAGGCGCGGCACTTTATTTACAACAGCAAAAACTTAAATCAACTGGACAACTTTTCGGCAAGCAAAGATTTGTGCGCGATGATAATCAATTCGCAGGCATTCGCGTCGTCCTTGAAAGAGGGCGCGAGGAACGAAGCGGCGCGCATTATTTACAGCAAGCAGGACAGTTTCGGAAGCCGCCGCCCGATTGACGTTATCGCCGCGAACCGTCCTATCGTGATTCTGGACGAGCCGCAGAAACTCGGCGGCAATGCGACGCAGGCAAGCATCAAACTTTTTAACCCGTTGTTCTCGCTCAACTATTCGGCGACGCACAGGGAAACGCACAATCTTGTGTACGTGCTGGACGCGCTTGACGCTTATCAGAAAAAGCTGGTCAAGAAAATCGAAGTGAAGGGCTTTGAACTTCGGAACTTGCGCGGAACGGACGGATTTGTCTATCTTTCGCAGATTTTGCTCGATCCGAAAAAGCCGCCCATGGCGAGAATGGCTTTCGAGGTGAATTACGGCAAGGGAATAAAGCGCGAAACGCGCGTTGTCGGCGTGAACGATAATCTTTACAATATGTCGGCGGGCGGGAAAATGCCGCCGCTCGAACAGTATAAAAACGGCTATGTCGTAAAAGAAGTGAATCCCATAAACAACACGGTTACTTTTCTAAACGGAATGACTCTTGCGGTGGGTGAAGTGCGCGGCGACCTTTCCGAGCGCGAAATGCGTCGCATACAAATTCGCGAGACGATTCTTTCGCACTTTGAAAAAGAAGAAAAACTTTTTGATATGGGCGTTAAATGCCTTTCGCTTTTTTTCATTGACGAGGTTGCGCATTACCGGCAGTATGACGAAAACGGCAGCGAAGCGTTGGGCGACTTCGGGCAGATGTTCGAGCAGGAATATAAGAGCATTTTGGATGAATATCTTTCGCTTTTTGAAACGCCGTACATACAATATCTGAAAGGAATTGATGTTCACGACACGCACAGAGGATATTTTTCTATTGACAAAAAGACGGGGCACGCCGTCAACTCCGTTGAGAAAAAAGGCGCGTGCGACGACATATCCGCTTATGACTTGATTCTGAAAAACAAGGAACGCTTGCTTTCGTTTGACGAGCCGACGCGATTTATCTTCTCGCATTCCGCGCTTCGCGAAGGCTGGGACAATCCCAACGTGTTTCAGATTTGCACGCTCAAGCAGAGCAACAGCGAAATCAGCAAGCGGCAGGAAGTGGGGCGCGGCATGCGGCTTTGCGTGAATCAGGCGGGCGACAGGATTGACAGCAGCGTTTACGGCGTTAGTGTCCACGATATAAATGTGCTCACCGTCATTGCGAGCGACAGCTACAAATCGTTTGCGGGCAGCCTGCAAAAGGAAATCAAAGACACGTTGTACGAAAGGCCCGCCAAGGCAACTAAAGAATATTTTACCGGGAAGATTGTTAAAACTGCCGAAAGCTTTCACGAAATTACGGCTCACGACGCGGCGATTATTGAAAGGTATCTCGGCTTTAATGGATATATCGATTATGACGGCAACATAACCGACGCATACCGCGCTGCGCAGGAATCCGGCAATTTTGCGCCGCTTCCATCCGAACTCGCCGCGATTTCAGACGGCGTTCACAGGCTCGTTCAGGGAGTGTTCGATGAAAGCATTTTTGACGAAATCATCGCTCCTGCGAACAAGCCTAAAATTATGCAGAACGCGCTCAACGAGAATTTCGCCAAAAAAGAATTCCAAACGCTTTGGAAATATATCAATCACAAATACGCATATTCCGTTTCGTTCGACAGCGACGAGCTGATTGCAAAGGTGACAAAAGCAATCGACGAGCAAATGTATACGACCGCGCTCACCTATATCAGCACGATTGGCTCGCAGGGAAAAACGCTTGACTTTACCGAAAGCAGGACAAAAACAACGACGCTTGAAAATGCGCTCGGCTCAAATGTGACGTATGATTTAGTCGGCAAGATTTGTCACGGCACCGCGCTCACCCGAAAAACAGTCGTGAAGATTTTGCAGGGCATCAGCCCCGAAACGTTCGCCATGTTCAGGCGCAATCCTGAAGAATTTATAAGCAAGGCGGTGCGTTATATCAACGAGCAAAAGGCGACGATGATTGTTGATGAAATAACTTACAACGTGACGAGCGAAGAGCCGTATTCAAGCGATATTTTTACCGCCGCAAAAGGCGTGGTTGATTTTGACAGGGCGGTAAAAGCGGACAAGCATATCACGCCGTTTGTCGTTGTGGACAGCGACATCGAAAAGAATTTCGCAATGGATTTGGAACGCAATGACGGCGACGTGTGCGTGTACGCAAAATTGCCGCGATCGTTTAAAATTCCTACGCCCGTAGGCGATTATTCGCCGGACTGGGCCATCGCTTTCAACGAAGGAATGGTGAAATACATTTATTTCATCGCCGAAACGAAGGGAAGCATGGAAAGCATGCAATTAAAGAAAATAGAAAGCGCGAAAATCAGTTGCGCGAAAAAGTTGTTTGAAAAACTCGGAAGCGGTGCGGTTCGTTATGATGTTGCTGACACTTATCAACATTTGATGGACATAATGCGCAAGTGAAAATTGCGGGTTTTTGCAACGTTGCGAAAAAATTACGTATCTATCCGCGTCATTTCGGTGATGGACTTGTTCCTGTAAACCAAATCTTCGCGCGCGGAAAATCCCAACTTTTCCCAAAAAGCATTGCCGTCCGCATTTCGCTCAAAGACCACGAGGGCGACTTTTGTAATGCCGATATTTTCGAATGCCGCCAAAACCGCGTCCACAAGTTTTTGGGCGATTCCTTGCCGCCTTTGTTCGGGGCTTACCGCCGTGTGGTAAATGTATCCTCGGCGGCCGTCGTTGCCAGCCAATATCACGCCGACGATTTTGTCGTCCATTTCTGCGACAAAGCAAGTCTCGGGATTGCGGCGCAAGAATTTTTCGATGCCTTCACGCGAATCGTCCACGGAGTTCAAACCCATGCCTTTGCAGGAAAGCCAAAGCCGCCAAACCGCTTCGTAATCTTCGATTTTCATTTTTCTGATTTGCATTTCACTTCTCCAAACAATTACACAATTTTTGCAAAGACATCTTTTAAAGACGCGAGGAAAGTTTTTTGGACGATTTGAGCCGGTATGATTTCGCCCGATATTTCCAAATCCATTGTAGCGCAAGCATCGGCAACAAGTTCAACTTCATAACCATAATCCATCGCCGCGCGAACTGTCGTGTCAACACACATGTGAGTCATCATTCCGCACACAATCAATTTCGTGATTCCGTTTTCTTTCAAATAAGAAGCCAATTCGGTTTTATGAAAACTGTTCGGATAAAATTTTACAATTATTTTGTCGCCGGGCAAAGGCTTGATGCGTTCCGAAATTTCGCAGCCGTGAGTGCCTTCAAGAAAAAATGTTTCTTCCGGCGGATTGATGTGCTGGATGTAAATAACAGGGCGTTTTTGTGCGCGGCTTTCTTTTATCAATGATTGGATTTTCTTTTCCGCTTCATACGCATTGTAAAGCTCGCATGTGCCGCCGGGAAAATAGTCATTTTGCACATCGATGATAATCAACGCTTCTTTCATTTTTTTGAGTTCTTCCCATTCACCGCGCGTTATTGCATAGGCGTATGAAACGCCGTTTTTTTCGTCGGGATATGCTTTTATTTTTTTCATGCCGATTGCGGCGGCGGTGGAATACGAGCCGACATTCGTGTATTTCATATAAGAATAAAGGCAATCATATTTTGTGTTTTCAAACGCCCAATCCCTGACCGCCATTGCCGCCTCGCTTCCGAAGCCGCGCCTCCAATATTTTTTGTGGATGTGGTAACCGATTTCGGGAAGCATCTCGCCGTCAATGTTTTGCATCGTGATTCCGCAGTCGCCGATGAATTCCTGCGTCTCCTTCAGCACGACCGCCCACAGCCCGAAGCCGTATTCCGCGTAATTTTTGAGATTCCATTCAATCCAATTTTTTGTCCGCGCCTCGTCAAACGGCTCAGGATAATGCCGCATAGTTTCCGCGTCCGACACAATCTCGTACAGCGCGTCAAAATCATCGAGCGTGTATTCTCTCAAAATCAATCGGGCTGTTTCGATTTGCATTTTGCTCGCCATATTTTTTGAAGTCCCTTAATCGCAGGGCAATATGATAATATAAAATCTAAAGAATTTCAAGGACAAGAATGGAATTGAAATCGGCAAAACGCTCGCGGAGAAAATATTGGACAGGAAGAAAAAGCTCTTTCAAATAGCCAGCCACTTTTTAAAGCGACTGGCTGCTTGAGCTATTCTGTTTTTGCGAACGTCGCGCGCACTTGCTTTCCGCCCTCGGGCTTCACAAGAATGCTGAAGCTTTCGTTTCCTTCGCCGAAGCTGTAGATGCTCCGCCAGCTGATTTTTCGCGTAACGCCCAAATCCGTGGAAAGTCGCGCGTCAATGCGGAGGATGTTCTTGTCGTAGGAATACGAGCCGCTTCCCGAAAGCATTTCGCTGTCGCCGAATGCGTTTGTCGTGGCGAGCGTCACGGTGCACTTGTTCTTTTCGCTGAACACGATCGTGAAGAAGTCGTCTCCGCCGTCAGACTCGTATCCGCCTTCCCATGTTCCGGCGAACCAGTTTTTGGCGGGAAGATTCTTCACGCAGTCCTTGGCAAAGTCCGGTAGGCGGCGGCTGAATTCATTCCATGACGACACGGACATCTTCGCGGAGCAGAGGATTTTCGCCGTCTCCACGTCGATGGTGCGCGCGGTCACCACGAGCTTGTCGCCGAGCATGGACGTGCTTCCCGTGATGATGCAGTCCGCGTTCAGCATCTTGCCGATTGTCTTTGCCGTCGCCTCGTCCGTGTAGCCCGACGCCTGGAAATTCATCTCCTCGAGAATCTTGCTCACCTGCTTGCGCTCAAGCACGGCGATGTCCCCGATGCCCACAAGCTCGTCGGTGAGCAGGTCGCTCATCGTGCCGGTGCGCTGGTCAAGGCAGATGCTGTCGCTGTCGAATCCGAGCACGGCAACCGTCTGCGCCGAAATGACTGCGGAGGCAAGGATTGCCGCCGCAACTGCTGAAAGTAATTTTTTCATTTTTATACTCCTTAAAAATGATGAAATATATGAACTGCCGAGGGCAGTCATGCGCTATTTTGATGTTCCGCCTATCTGCCCCGCCAAGTCCTTGCAGATGCCGGGAATCTTGTCGAGCAGCTGCATGGTGCTTTCCACCCTGATGTTCACGGAGGCGAGCACGACAAGCGTGCCGATGTCCTGCACCTGCGCCTTAAAGAACAGCAGCCCGTTGTAAAGCCGAAGCTGTCCGCTCACAATCTGCTGCGCGTTCAGCGCCTCGCCGAGCTTTGCCGTCTTGCTGCTGTTCGACCAGTCGGAAGCCTGGAACTTCTGTTCTGCCTGAATCTTTGAGAGCGTGCTGCGGTTCACCACGGTTGAGTTGCCCGCGACGACATATTCCGATTCGAATATGTCTGTCACGATGTCGCAGTCCTCCTGCGCCACGCCGCCCTTCGCGTCAAACGGCATGATGACTACGGACGGCTTTTTCGCGGTCTGCGTAAACGCACTCACGCAGACTGCCGCCAAAAGCGCGGCGGCAACAATTGTTTTGAATGTTTTCATATATTGCTCCTGATAAAAAATGACTAAAAAGCTCGGACTGCCCGAACATGGCCATTGTTGTACTTGCAGCTCGTGCTGTACCAAGTTTTGTTGAAATTCTGACAGTACGCTTCGTTATTATCATACTGACTTGACGACCAATAATATGCATTGCTGACAATCTTTCCGCTTTCTCGCAGATTGTTACACATCAACTCCAGTTCTTTCCTGCTCGGCAGATACCACTCTCCCGGTTTTGTCGTTTTTGTGGAGTATTCAGCGCATGCTTTTGCCGCACAGTTGAACGCATACAGCGTTTTGCCGGAATGGTTTGCAGAAAGAATGTTCTCCGTGTTTTTCTTCCCTGCACCAATGGCATAGTTTGTTTCCCCATTGCACCACGGTCTTTGAGTACACGGACACCAGGTCGCATTGTCGCCGACTTCATCGGGAGAGCATTCCAGATAGTGGCAGATAGTCATCTTATCACCCGAATAAACAGGAAAGCCCGACACAGAAGCATAAAATATATACCCTCCGCCAGGACCAATGTCGCCAATTTTATACTGCTTATCGGAAATCCCACTATTTTTCACACTGTCAACAGTTCCGCCGAGTTGCGCAATAAGCGCATTGCAAATAGATGGAATCTTATCGAGCAGTTCCATTGTGTCCTTGACTCGTTCATTTACCGAGGCAAGCACCGCAAGTGTTTCTATGTTCTGTACCTTAACTGTTACAAAAAGAATGTCATTGTAGAATCTCAGCGAGCCGAAGACAAGTTGCTGTGCATTTAATGCTTCACCTAGTTTTGCTGTCTTGTCATTGTTTGACCAGTCGGAATTTTGGAACGCCTGCTCTTTCTGAATTTTCTCAAGATTGCTTCGATTCACCACAAGTGCGCTCCCTGTTCTCGCGTACTCCGATTCGAATGATTCCGTTACGATGTCGCAGTCATCCTGTCCGATTCCACTGCTTTTTGCCTCAAACGGCACGATGACCACGGTCGGCTTTTTTCCTGCTGTCTGTGCACAAAGCGAAGTGCAAACAATTGTGAGAAATGCAATGATTGCGTACGTTAGTTTTTTCATAGTCAGTTCTCCTTAATTAAACCAAAACTTATTTCGCATTTTTCAAGATATTTCCAATTCCGCCGCCCGGATGGTTTTTCTTGAAATCCGAAAGCCGTATGTCAAACCGCTTGCCAAGCGAAATCGCAAGTTCCTGAAGAATCATCAGCGTGACCGTCGTGGAATTGTGCGGGACAAGATTCCACATATCGCCCTCGTGCGCAAGCCGCGCGATCAGCCTGTTCGGAATCATTTTTGCGAGCGAGTTTTCGGCGGAGAAGCTCAGAAGCCACATCGTCACGTTCCGCCTTGCAAGATGCTCCGCAAGGTTGATTGACTCGGGAGTCTCCCCGCTCTTTGACAGCACAATCACGACATCGCCGTCATGCACCATGCCGAGGTCTCCATGAACGGCAGTGTTCGTGTGCAGGAACTGGGCGCGAAGCCCGAGCGAAATCATGCAGCCGACAAACTTTTCACAGACAGGCACGTTCTTCCCAAGCCCGGAAACAATGACGCTCCCGCCGTTCCGCAACGCTTTCTCGCAGTCTTCAAGGAGACTGCCGAACGCCTTCGCGTCCACGGAATGCAGGGATTCTCCTATCGTTTCCAGCGTTTCATCAAAAATAGTGTTCATGCTATTTCCTCCATTTTTTATAAGTCAAAATTACTTTTATTTGAAGAATCTTGCTGTATTCTACTTGGCGGGATCGTTATAGAATCATCTGGAAAACAAGCCTTCATATTTATATTCCGACACATTCCGTCAAGGTTTTCAAACAAAACAAAATGATTGATATTCATTGCGTCAAGACACTTTTGCATATGAAGCAGTGCATTGTTATCGTACTCGACATTGATTTTAAGGATATGCCATGAATCATCTTCATCCTGCACCATATTGAACAGGTTGTCCTCAAATGTGCAGTACGGATTTGTCGGCATAAGGAAAAGTCCTTTTTGACGGTTAATGCGAGAATTCAAATTGAATGGATTCATGTTAATAACGCTGCGAAATTCCGTCTTGTATCTTTCGTTACGCTCACTGCTTGATTTTTTCATATTCGGAATATAGTTAAGGACTTCTTCTTGTATTTGCGGGTCTTTTCCGAATTTGTCAATGGTGTCATATAATTCTATTATGTTGGGAGGAAGAAAATCCTTATACCGATATTCTATCCAAACACGGTCAAAACACCAAATTGAAAACTGCCTGTATTTTCCTTCTGTACTTTTTTCATTGCTGTCAAGCTCAATATTTCCAATGGCAAAAAACAGTGCAATAAAAAATGAGAAAGTAGCATCAAGAAAACGCGTTGCGCCTCCGAAATGCTGAACAAGAGACATATATTCATATATGTCATTATCTTTTATACTGCTGTATTCTGGATAAAACGCCCTGACATTTCGCTTGAAGTCACGTATGATTCCTTGCTCAAGTTTAAAGAGGTCTTTTAAGATTTCTTTTTTATCAAAATACATTCTTTCAAAACTTGGCTTTAATCTATAAGACGATTTTGCCTGTCCTCTGAACACCCAGCCATTCCATGGACGAAAGTCGTTTTGCATCGTCATGATTGAATGATACGTATGTCCTTTTTGCTCTTTGGGAAAGATGCGGTCAAAGCAGTCTGCAAGCACGTCTTTGGGGCGTAGATATATATCAAACAATTGAAGATAAGTGCTTTCTCCGTCTAACCTTAAAGTCGCTTCATGGTAACACAGTTTACCATTTTCACGATGTTCTTCAAATCCTATTTGTTTTATCATTGTTTTACTCCTTGCTTTTTATTTTTGTCAAAAAGCATTTTGTTTTTTCCTCTCTCCGTCAATACACCTTTCCGCTACTCCGCCGCGTTCCCCCGTCCGCCATGCTACCTAGCAGTTCCACGCACAGCCCCGACACTGTCGCCATGAGCGCATCCATGCTTTCCGCATGCCGCGCGGCAACAGAAGCCGTTACGGGATTCACGCCAATCAGCGTAACGAGAGTGCTTGCCGCTTCGAACGGAATCACGGCTACAATGGGCACTCCTGATTCCGCCCATGCACTCATGGCGGCGCACAGCACCGCCACAAGGACAGCCGCATACCGTCTCATGCATCGTCTCCGCTGTCGTCCGCCTTTGCCTTGCCTTTCTTGCCGCCGAGCACCTCCTGTCGGAAGTGCGCAATCTCCGTGTTGGCATAGTCGATGAACGCGGCGTAATCCGCCTCGCCCTCGAGCAGCGCGTGGGCATTCACGTAAAGCACGAGCATGCGGTACGCCTCGTCGCTCGCACTCCGAGCCGCCTTCAATGCGCCCGCGGTCTTCGCCGAACGCTCATCCGTGCGCTGTCCTGTGAGCGTGCGCACGTCTTCGTTCGCAGCCTTCAGTTTTTCCACGAACGCCGTAAGCGAAAGTGCCTTCACCTGCTCAGCGAATTTGTTTTCCAAATCCTGAATGAAATTGACGAGCAAGCCGGTTTCCTTGTCCAACTGCGCCTGCACGTCGATTTTATAGTCCTTTATGTGCTGTTGCAAAACTTTTGCCGCCTCCGCCATGCTTTCCACAGGGAAGTTCGCATAACCGCCCACAGCCTTCTTGTAACCCACATAGAGCTGGTCGCGCAGGCGGTCGGCTTCGGCAATTTTGTCGGTGGTGAGACTTTTCGCCGAAATCTGCAAGTTCTCATCCTCCGCTTTCACCGCCTCGCGCAACGCGGCAACCTGCGCCTTGCACTTTTCCGAAACGGCGGAATCCTTTTCTGCGCGCTCCGCCACGTTGGACACGAACAGGAAGTGCGCCGCGTTGTTCATTCCGCCGATGTAAAATGTTTGGATTCCTTTCATAGAGATGCTCCTTTGCTATTTTGTTCCGCCGACTGCGCGACGGTTGATTCCGGGTGAGTTGAGGCGTGCACATAAAGTCCTGCGGACGTGTCTTGTGCACGAAATTCGTTTCTGTCGAGTGCTGTGGAGGAATTTGTTACAACAAATTCCTTCCTGTAGAGTGCTGACATAGAATTTGTTGCACAAAATTTGTCTTTGTTGAATGCTGAGAACGAATTTGTTACACCAAATTTGTCCTTGTCGGGTACTGACAAGGAATTTGTTACAGCAAATTCGTATTTGTTGAATGCTGGCAAGAAATTTGTTGCGCCAAATTTGTGTTTTTTGAGTAATGTAAAAGAATTTGTTGTGCTAGATTTATACTTTTTATGCGTAGAATGCGCTAGTGGCGCAAATACTACATATTTGTGCGATGGGGGGGGGTATTTTCAGACAGTTTTTTACAGAAAGTCATTTTTTGCATGGAAAAATTGTATCATAAGAGTATGCTTGTGTCAATGGCGGCAGCCTAGTGGCGTTTGCACAAGTCGCGTAAGCGTAATCCGGAGCAGCCCGACCGCAATGCAAATCGAAGATTTGCGTAGCGGACCCGCCCGAAAATCAACATACCTCGACGCAAGCGTCGAGTATGAAACGCTCCGCACGAATCATCGGCTGATTTTTCTGTACACCGTGCGCTTGGGAACGCCCGCGTCCTCGCCGAATTCTTTTTTCTTCCAGTCGGCGTATTCGCTCCAGTTGCCTTCGAAATAACGCACCGTGCTGTTGTTTTCGAACGCGAGGATGTGCGTGCAGATTCTGTCCAAAAACCAGCGGTCGTGGCTCACGACGAGCGCGCAGCCCGCGAAATCTTCCAAGGCCTCTTCCAGCGCGCGCACGGTCTGAACGTCCAAATCGTTTGTCGGCTCGTCGAGAAGCAAAACGTTTCCGCTTTCCTTGAGCATCATTCCCAAGTTCAGGCGATTTTTTTCTCCGCCCGAAAGCACCGAAACTTTTTTGTTTTGTTCTGCTGCGCCGTTAAAGTTGAACCATGAACAATATGCGTGCCCGTTCACTTCGCGGATTCCGCCTTCCAAAGCGCGTCCCTTTTCGTCCACCGCGCCCAATTTCACCAAGTCCAAGCCGTCGGTCAAAGTTTCGTAGACTGTTTTGTTTTCATCGAGTTTCGAACGCAGCTGGTCAACGTAAACCAATTTCACTGTGTCGCCAACTTTTATCGAGCCAGCGTCGGGATTTTCCGCGCCGGAAATCAGCTTGAAAAGCGTGGTCTTTCCCGCGCCGTTCGGACCGACGATTCCCACGACCGCGCCCGCAGGAATATGAAAGCTCAAGTTTTCAAAAAGCAATTTTTCGCCGAACGACTTCGTTAGATTTTCAGCGTCAATCACTTGTCCGCCCAAACGCGGTCCTGCCGGAATGGAAATCTGCGTGTCCTTCAATTTCGTTTTTTCGCCCTGCGAAAGAAGCTGCTCGTAGCGCGTGATGTGTTCCTTGTGCTTCGCCTGGCGGCCTTTCGCGCCCATGTGAATCCATTCCAATTCGCGCTGCATTTCCTTGCGGCGTTGGCTTTCGCCTTTTTCCTCAAGCGCGAGCCGCGCCTCTTTTTGTTCGAGCCACGAAGAATAATTTCCTTTGAACGGATAGCCTTCGCCGCGATCGAGTTCCAAAATCCAGCCGGCAACATCGTCCAAAAAATATCTGTCGTGTGTAATCGCGATGACAGTTCCGGGATAAGTGTGAAGATGATTTTCAAGCCATGCGACAGTTTCCGCGTCAAGGTGATTCGTCGGCTCGTCGAGCAAAAGGATGTCGGGCTTCTGCAAAAGAAGGCGGCAAAGCGCGACGCGGCGGCGTTCTCCGCCCGAAAGCACATCGACGATTTGTTCGGCCGGCGGGCATCGCAATGCTTCCATCGCGAGTTCCAAATTGGCGTCCAAATTCCATGCGTCGAAAGCGTCGAGCTTTTCCTGAATTTCCGCCTGGCGAACGGCGAGCTTGTCAAAGTCCGCGTCAGGATCGCCGAACGCTTCGTTCACTTTGTCGAATTCCGCAAGCAAATCCGTAATTGGTTTCACGCCTTCCATCACGATTTCTTTGACGGTTTTTCCCGCCTCAAGTTCAGGCTCTTGTTCAAGATAACCAATCGAATAGCCGGGAGAAAGAATTGTCTCGCCCGTAAAATCTTTGTCCACACCCGCGAGAATTTTGAAGAGGCTCGACTTGCCCGAACCGTTCGCGCCAATCACGCCGATTTTCGCGCCATAATAATATGAAATGCTGATGTTCTTTAAAACCGTTTTAGTTCCATAAGAGCGGCTCACGTCGCTCATCGTGTAGATGATTTTTTTTTCGTCAACTGTCTTTGCCATAAAAACATTCTAACGGAAAAATAAAACAGTTTCAAGGGCAATTACAATGCGCGAATTTTTCGGGCGCATTTTTTGACTGCGCAAGTTTCACAAAGCGAAAGATTGTCATTTCTCATTCCATTGCGAAATGACTTTTTCACACAAAGATAAAATTTCGATTTTATCTTTGTGTGAAAATTTGAGGAACGGCATTTCTTCCTGCGAAACTGAATCTGCGGCAAAAAGTTCTTGCGCGTCGATTTCTAGCGCGCTTATTATTTTCGAAAGCGTCGCTCGCCGTGGCCAACGCCTGCCGCCTTCGATGTCATTTATGATTTGAGAAGAAAGTCCTGCTTTTTCCGCGAGCTTTTCTTGGGTAAGGCTTTTTGATTTTCGGATTTTCTTTAGATTTTGCACCAATCTGTTTTGCAAGTCAAATTCCGTCATAAAACTAATTTTACGCAAGTTTTTTCAGAATTTACACTTGCATAAAAATATTGTTTTCGCTATAATGTTTTTTACTACTTGCGTTATGCAAGTGCATTGTTTTCATCAGGAGTTATGATAAAAGCCCGCATAAATGGCGCGGACTTTTATCATGTCAAGTTTCCGTATGGAAACTTGCATATTTAATGCACATTCACACTGCGTTGCGAATGTGCGTAAAAAGTCAATCGAAAGTTGCAACTTTCGATTGACTTTTTATGGGAGTACTTTTATGAAAAAAGTCGTAGTTTTGGCGGCGATGGCCGCTGTTTTTGCTTCACTCTCGTTCGCGGAAATGTCCATGGAATTGGGAGTGAAAGGTGGAATTTTGCTCAATGCAGGCACGAAGCTTGATTATTCAGGCGCCGACAGCAAAATGACAGTTGGAGGCGATGTAGGAATTTTCGGACATTTCGGAGTGGCCGACATTGGTCCTGGCACACTTTCGCTCCAGCCCGAACTTTTCTTTTCTTTGGCAAACGGCACAAAATGGAAAGCTTCTGAAGGCGAATATGAAGCTGAAGTCAAATACAAGTACAACAGTTTCGACATCGCGCTTTTGATTGGCTACGATATTCCAGTAGGAAAACTGAGCATCCGCCCATTCCTCGGTCCGAAATTGGGAATCCCGCTCGGAAAAATAAAGGAGGACTATAAGTCTAAAGGATATGGCGAATCTTATAGCGGTAGTAGTGAAGCTGACATAGCGGCCGCTACATTCGGAATGGATTTTGGCTGCGGCATTGTCGTGCCTCTAGGAAAATTCGTGCTCGGCGGCGACATTCGCTACGGAATCGATTTCAACAAACTTAAAATCAAAACTAAGGACAAAAATGACAAAGATAAAAATGTTGACATTTTGCGTCGCGGCGCATTGGGCATCAATATTACTGCCGCGTACAAGTTCAAATAATCTTGCCGCAAAATTTATCTAATTAAAAAGTCCTATCCGTTGGGTAGGGCTTTGCTTTTTGAAACGATTGCAATTATTCTTTGTGCTCTGAAAGTTTTTGCGCGATGCATTCATCGATGCGCGATTTTACGATTTGCGCAATTTGCGTTGTCGTCAAGTCTTTGTATTCGTCGTAATAAATCGGCTGCAAAAAATGAATTTGCGGAACGACTTTTTCGAAAATTTTTTCGTAGTACAAAACTTTGTAAGTGTCGATGAGCGCGACGGGAACAATCGGAACTTTTTCGCGCGTGGCAAATTGAAATGTTCCTGGCTTGAATTCCGTGGTGGAATTTTTATTGTCCGTGTAGCCGCCTTCAGGAAAAATTATGTAACGCTTGCCAGCCTTGATTTCATCCTGCACCGTGTTCAAAACATTTATCGCATCGCGACGGCTTCCTCGTCGCATCCGCTTGGCGTTTACCAAGGCGCAGGCTTCCGGCAAAAGCAGCGGCCATTTCAAATCGTCGCGCAAAATAAAAGAACAAACGTCGTCATTTTGGCTGATGATTCCAAGCGCGTCGTATTTTCCTTGATGATTCGGGAACATCACATAAGGCGAATTTTTCGGCAAGTTTTCCTGTCCCGAAGAAATTGGTTTTGCAAACGCCGTGTGCTCCACAATTTTGATGCAATGCCGCAAAAGTTCGTATCTATCTTTCTCTGAATATTTTTTTGGATGGTCGGCGTACCAACGCATCTTTGGAATATAATATATTAAGCGCACGAAATTTATTAGAATAATATAAATGAATTTTCGCATAGCCTTACTATTATATCACAAAAGCATTTTTTGTGAATAGGTTTTTTTGAAAAAAAATTTCTTTGCCTTGTAAGAAGAATTTGACTTTTTGCCGAAAATTATATTAGAATAGAAAATCGAATTTTCATCCGTTATAAATTAAGCCCGCAGGAAATTTCAATTTCTCAAGAGTTTAATTTCGTCCGCGTTGCAATTTTTGCGATGTGGAAAAAATACGCTAGATGACTTTTTGAAAAACTTGAAGTTAAAATTTTTGGAGAACAAAATGAAATTTTTTTCAAAAGGCGCGAGCCTGTTTTTTCTGTTTTTGACGATTTTTTCATCGTCGCTTTTTTGCAATAATGCGGACAATTCTGCGGAAGAAATTTCCGAGAATTTTGAACTTTCAAAAAAAGAAAAAAAATCAAAATCCAAAAAGTCCAAAGAAAAACTTGAAATTAAAAATGAAGAAGAATCTTCTCCGCCTGAAGAAAATCCGGAACTCGCGCTTTTCGCCATTGTAAAAGAGCATTCGGAGCGCGAAGAAGTTTTGCATTGGAAAGAAGAATTCCTGAAAGAACATCGATTCAAATTTATGAAAGCCTCCGTCGAAAAATATCCGGAATACAGAATCTTCGTCCGCAAAACCGTCCGTGAACAAGGACTTCCCGCAGAATTGGAATATCTTCCGGTAATCGAATCCGGCTATAATACAAAAGCCGTGTCGCGTTCCGGCGCGAAAGGCATGTGGCAGTTTATGTCGAACAGCGTTTATCCATATCTAAAGCTTGACGAATATATGGACGAACGCCTCGATCCTTGGAAGTCCACAATTGCGGGGCTTTCCAAGTTGAAAGACAATTATAAAATATACGGCGACTGGCTTTTGGCAATTGCGGCTTACAATTGCGGAAACGGAAAAATGCGCGCGGCGATAAAAAAGGCAGACGGCGAAACTGATTTTTGGAAATTGGCGGCGGACGGCTACATTCCGAAACAAACCGCAGACTATATTCCGGAACTTCTCGCCGTCGCAGAAATTTGCATCGACCCGCAAAAATTCGACGTGGAGATTTTGGATTTCAAAGAGGAATTTTTCGCCGCGCAAAACGAAGATGATGTCTACGATTTTGTAACTGTAAAAAAGCCTTACATGCTTTCTTCTATTGCTAGCGAAATTCAAATCGAAGAAAATATTTTGAAAACATTGAATCCTTCTTTTACGAAAGGCTTTACCCCTCCCGCCACGGAAAGCACATTGCGACTTCCAAAAGGAATGAGTGAAAATTTCGAAGTGGCTTTGAAAAACGTGAAAGAATTGGAATTTCCGTTCAAATACAAAGTCGTAAAAGGAGATTCTCTTTGGGCGATTTCACGACGCTATGGCGTGACCGTAAAGCTTCTTTGCGACACGAACGGCATAAAGGAAAACGCTCTTTTGAAAATAAATCAAATTTTGTACATTCCTTCCGTAAAAAGTTTGTGATGTCAAAAAAAAGCGACTTGCAATGCAAGCCGCTTTTAGGAGTCTAGCGGAATCGAACCGCTGCATAGAGGTTTTGCAGACCTGTCCCTTACCACTTGGGTAAGACTCCATATTGACAGAATAGCAAAAACTAAAGATTTTGTCAAGTGGCGCAAGATTTATTTGCAAAGGAAATTGCAAGGCATGGGCGCAAAGAATTCTGTGGCGCAAGCGTCAGCATACTAGACAAACAAAAAATTGTAAAGTAAAATATTTGCGATACAAAATTTATGAAAGAAGAAAATCAAGAGTTTTTGTCCACGCAAATTATCACTTACATAGGAAACAAGCGACTCTTGCTAAAAGACATTGAGCGTGAAATCGAGCTTGTAAAAGCCGCATTGGGCAAAAGAAAAATTGTCTGCGCGGATTTATTTTCAGGTTCTGGGATCGTCGCGCGAATGCTCAAGCGGCACAGCGCAAAACTAATCGTAAATGATTTGGAAGAATATTCGCGCGTGATAAATGAATGTTATCTCACGGACAAAAAAGATTTTCCGGCGGCGCAATATGGCGAATACAAAAAAACAATAGAAGCAAATTGCGCGGCAAAAAAAATTGAAGGCATCATAGCGAAAAATTACGCGCCGCAGAACGACGAGCGCATTCAAAAAAATGAGCGCGTTTTCTATACGCGACAAAATGCTCTTCTGCTCGACACTTATCGCGCGTTGATCGATGAAGTCGTGATTGATGAAAAAATGAAAAAATTTTTCCTTGCGCCGCTCATCACGGAAGCCTCGATTCATGTGAACACGAGCGGCGTTTTCAAAGGATTTTACAAAGACAAAAATACGGGAATCGGATGTTTCGGCGCGGCTAGAAAACAAGCCCTTTCGCGCATTCTCGGCACAATCGAATTGCGAGAGCCGATTTTCAGTAATTTCAATTGCAAAGTTCAAGTGTGCAAAGAAAACGCCATAAATCTCGCGCAAGATTTGCGGAACATCGACGCGCTTTATTTGGATCCTCCTTACAATCAGCATCCTTACGGTTCGAATTATTTTATGCTGAACTTGATTTTAAAAAATCGCCTCGACGTGGAAGTGAGCCGCGTTTCGGGAATCACGCAAGATTGGAATCGTTCTTCGTTCAACAAGGCTCGCTTCGCGCTCGATTCTTTGGAACAAATAATTTCTTTCGCCCATGCAAAATTCATAATCGTATCCTACAATTCTGAAGGCTTCATCGGATTTGACGAGATGCGTTCTATGCTAAAAAAATATGGCAAAATCAAGACCGTTCAAATTCCGTACAACACATTTCGCGGAAGCCGCAATTTGAAAAACCGCCCGATTCACGTCCATGAATATTTGTTCGTATTGGAAAAAATTAACGTTTAAAATTCGCGCCAGAAATACATCGCAATGGTTTCGACCTGCTGTCAAAAAATAATTAAGAATTTATTTGCATTATTTTAAAAACCGTTTTATAATTAAATATACGTCATTCCACAACAAGGAGTAAAACAATGGGAAAGTACGTCATTGCAAAAACAAAGGCCGGCTTTAAATTCAACCTTGAAGCGTCGAACGGACAAGTGATTTGCACTTCGCAATCATACACGACGAAAGTTGGTTGCAAAAAGGCCATCGCAAGCCTGCAACGAATCGCAAAATCGCCGATCGAAGACCAAACCGTAAAAGGCTACACCGAAGAAAAAAAGCCGAAATACGAAGTCTACCAAGACAGAAAAAAGGAATATCGTTTCCGCTTGATTGCTTCCAATGGAAACAATATCGTGTGGGGCGAAGGCTACACCACATTGCAGGCTTGTAAATCTGGAATCATGTCAATTCAGAACAACGCAACCTCGGACATTGTGGACACTTCGTTGGCAGAAAAAAAGCCGGCGGCGAAAAAAGCTGCGACAAAGAAGCCCGCAAAGCCCGCCGCGAAAAGCGCGAAAAAATAATTCCTTAAATTCAAGCGATAAAAAAATTGAAACTTTTTTACCGCTTGAAAATGCCGTGAGTTTTAAATTCATAAGCATTGTTTTGCGACGCGATGCAAGATTGCGCTTTGCTTGAAAAAACTCGCGGCGGAAAATTTCGAATTTCGCACGCGCACAATTTTTATCTAATCACCGCGAGCAGATAATCTGAATTTTCGGAGAACGAATTTTTTTCGAAGTTCGAAAAAAATTCGATTTTCTTGAATCCGGCTTCTTTTGCGAATTCGGCGATTTCGCTTTTTTGCAAAGGATAAATCGGGGCGCGCTCGTAAACTGGCAGGCTTTTGTTTTCGTTTTCCAATCGGCTTTCTAAAAATGTGCCTTGCGCGTTTTTCGTGATTTGGCTTTTGTAAGTGATTCGGATGCTTTTTCGTGCCGGCAAAATCGCCTTTGGCTCGGCGCGGAATTTTTCGAAATTTTCCAGGCTCAAAATTACGATTCCGTTTTCCGAAAGCAATTCCTTGCAATCCGAAAAAAATTTTTTCAAAAATTCTTTTTTGTGGATGAATGCTATTCGGCTGTTCAGGCAGGAAATTATGTTGTAGAATTTCTTGCCCAAAAATTTCGTCATTTCCAGCGTGGACATTTGGAAATATCGCAAGGACATCAATTGATTTCGATAGCGGCGCGTAGCGGAATCCAAAAGCTCGCGGATCGCTTCGATTGCCGTAACGTCGATTGCGTCCTTTGCAAGCCGGTGCTCGAAAATTCCTGTGCCGCATCCAATGCTCAGGAATTTCGCCGGCGCGGAGAATTGCGAAATGTAACTTTCGAAAAAAATTCTTTGAGCGTCCGAAACTGGAAAAAGTTCATCGTAATACTCAACTAAATTTTTAACTGCGTCCATAATTTCGACTTATCATTTTCCGGCAAGGAATTCATTGATACTTGCGGCGGCTTTTCTGCCTTCGCCCATCGCGAGAATTACCGTTGCCGCGCCCAAAACGATGTCGCCGCCCGCCCACACTCGCGGCATGCTCGTGGCTTGGTTTTCGTTCACGATAATGTGGCCGCGATCATCGGTTTTGATTTGCGAAGTCGTTCGCGGAATGAGCGGATTTGAATTGTTGCCCAAAGCCACGATTACGGCATCGCAAGGAATGTCGTGCTCGCTGCCTTTTATTTCCACAGGGCGGCGGCGGCCCGAAGCGTCAACTTCGCCGAGTTCGTATTTCAAAGCGCGAATCGCCGTGACTTTTCCGTCCTCCGCGTTTCCAAGAATTTCGACTGGATTTTCCAAAAATCGGAATTCCACGCCTTCTTCCTCCGCATGGTCAACTTCTTCTTTTCGCGCAGGCATTTCGTTTCGAGTGCGCCGATAAATGACATAAACTTTTTCCGCGCCCAAACGCAACGCCATTCGAGCCGCGTCCATCGCGACATTTCCGCCTCCGCAAACCACGACGGTTTTTGCGTCATAGTAAGGAGTGTCGGCGATGCCTTTTTGATAGGCTTTCATCAAATTCGCGCGGGTGAGATATTCGTTCGCGCTGAAAACTCCGATGAAATTTTCGCCGGGAATGTTGAAGAATTTTGGCAAGCCCGCGCCAGTTCCGACGAACGCCGCGTCGAATTTTTTTTCGCAAAGAATTTGTTCGAGCGAAGCCGTTCGTCCTGCCAAGAAATTCATTTCGAATTTCACGCCCATTTTTTTGAGATTTTCCACTTCGTCCGCGACAATGGATTTTGGCAAACGGAATTCGGGAATTCCATAAACCATAACGCCGCCCGCTTTGTGCAAAACTTCGAAAACCGTGACATCGTGTCCGGCGCGGCGACAATCGGCTGCGACCGTAAGACCGGCAGGGCCTGAGCCAATCACGGCGACGCGCTTTCCAGTTTCGGCGGCGATTTTCGGAAGCGAGGCAAGATTTTGCGCGCGCTCGTAATCGGCGACGAAACGTTCCAAACGGCCGATGCTCACTGCGAGTTCAGGAGATTTGTTCGCCTTGCCGACGGTGCACGCGCCTTGGCACTGCTTTTCCTGCGGACAAACTCGCCCGCAAATTGCAGGAAGCAAATTCGTTTCTTTGATGATGTCGGCGGCTTCCTTGAATTTTCCAAGCGCGACTTGAGCCACGAATCTCGGAATCTGAACGTTCACCGGGCAGCCCAAAACGCAAGGCTGGTTTTTGCATTGAAGGCAGCGGTTCGCCTCGATGATGGCTTGTTCGCTGGTGTAACCCAACGCGACTTCCGTCATTTGACGCGCGCGAGTTTTCGGTTCGCCCACAGGCATTTCCTGCGCGGGAATCGCCATTCTGTCTTTGGGCGAAAGCGTGCCCGCCGCGATTTTATCCTTGATTTTCTCGTATTCGATTTTTGCCGTTTCAGCCAATTTTTCGCTTGTCATAATTTCCGCCTTGATTACTCTAATTGATTCCGATTTTGCATTTGTGGAACGCTTCCGTTTCCTGCGGCTTGAAAGCCTTCATTCGCATCATCATATTGTCCCAATCCACTTGGTGACCGTCAAAATCAGGTCCGTCCACGCAAACGAATTTCGTCTTGCCGCCCACGTTCACTCGGCAGCCGCCGCACATTCCAGTTCCGTCAATCATAATCGTGTTGAGCGAAACGACCGTCGGAACATTGTATTTCGCCGTGCATTGGCAGCAGAATTTCATCATAATTGGAGGGCCGATTGCGATGACTTGCGCCGGCGGAACTTCGCTTTGGCAAAGCCGCTCGAGCGGAATCGTGGTGACGCCTTTTTCGCCCGCGCTGCCGTCGTCCGTGGTGATGATGACTTCGTCGCAAACGGCTTTCATTTCGTCAACGAAAATCAGCAAATCCTTCGTGCGCGCGCCTTCAATCAAAATCACTTTGTTGCCGACTTCTTTCAAAGCCTGAACGATCGGATAAAGCGGAGCCGTGCCGAATCCGCCGCCCACGCAAACCACGGGCGCGTCGAATTTTTTAATTTCGCTGGGAACTCCGAGCGGACCGAGAACGCCGCCCAAATAGTCGCCTTCTTTCAACTGCGAAAGCTTGTAGGTGGACGCGCCGACTGGCTGGAACGCGATAGCGACCCAGCCTTCTTCCGCGTTCGCGTCGGCAATCGTGAGAGGAATGCGTTCGCCCAAATCCTGATCCACCTGCACAATCAAAAACTGTCCGGCCTTGCGATTCCTCGCGATGTCGGGCGCGTGGAATTTCAGCAGAAACACAGCTTCGGAAAGCTGGCGTTTTTCTAAAATCTTGTTCATATTTCCACCTCTATTTTTTGAAATAAATATGACGATATAATTCTAGCCGAAAAACGCATTTGCGTCAATTGAGAAAAAGTATTTTTATTTTCAAAACTCGGCTTTTAATTAGAATCCGAATTTCACCGCGACCGCCGCGCGCGCGCCTTGCATTCTAAACGATTTTGTGAAATCGCTGTTGCACAAGCCGGCGGAAACGTCGAGTTCAAATACACGCGCGTTTAGCATCAGCTGGAAAGTATGCGCGAAAATTTGTTGCGTATATTCGGTGTGGAGGCTCAAGCCCAAAACATAGAACAAAACCAAGTCCACACCAAAATCATATTCAGGATAAAAACTTCGCAAGTTGAAATCTTTTCCAAACGGATTTCGGAATGCGAGTCCAGCCTTGGCGCGCAACGTCAGCCAATTCCGCCACGGACGATACGCGATTTCCGCGCCGAACCTGAGCGGGCGATTCACATAATACAAATCTTCGGTATATTCAAAATCGCTCATTTCATAATCGGTCTCAATTTTGTCATCGTCGAAATCGATGAGCGAAGGCATTTTTACGGATTCCCTTAAGGAAGATGAAAGCTTTCCTTTAAGTCGGCCCGGCACAATCGGAATGTTCGCGTATGCGCCCAAATCAAGCTTTCGTGTGAACGGATATTCGACAAGCACTCCCAAATCAAAGCCGCCGTTTTTCAGCACATCAGTAATATAATAATCATCGATGAAAACTGTGTCTGAATCATCGGAAGTGCCGAATCTTTGAGCCGTATAAATCTCGATTGGAATGTTAATATTTGCTTCTGTCGTTCCATCGGAATTGTTCACGAACGAAGCATTCGCCGAAACATCGGGAACATAAACCAGCGGAACAAAATATGTGGGCGTGACTTTTACTTTGAAATTGAAAATCTTAAAATAAACTGGCGCGGAAGTTTCTAAAAAACTTTGAAACCAAAAATTCATATCCACGGAAGTTTTTTTGCCAGCCTGAATTCCGTTCGCAAATATTCCAAGCAAATCCCTGGAAATATTCATTCGCCCGGAAGTGTTGACTTTGTTATGAATTCCAAAACCAAAATTCCTAAAATTGAAATCAAGATATGTTTCTGCATTAACGCTTCCAGTCACAATGAATCCTTTTCTCATGCTGGAATAAAGTTTGTTGAAATCGATTACGATTTCTTTTTTCATTATTTCAGAAACATCCGCAAGATTTTCGGAAAAACCAGCTCCTGCGCCCAAGCCGAATTCGACATAACGCTTTGACGGATAAAGTTCCGCAAATGTCGAAAAAGCGGAAATCAATAAAATGGCAAAAAATATTTTCTTCATTTCGCAACTCCAATTTAATCCAAAATATCGTTTATGCAAATTGGCGAATCGCCGTTAAGTTTGATAGTAACCACAGGACTAAAACTAAAGGAATTTTCGCCTGCCAATCCCGAACGCAAAATCTTAATATCCGTGTCTTTTTCTTCATCGAATTTCAAATATATTTTCGGCTTGAATAATTTTTCCAATATTTTTTCCGCGTGAGCGGTCTTGAATTTCATTTCATCTTTGTCAAATGTTTCATGAATTCCGCTGTATTCTTCGCTTCCAACATGGCGGTCGTCAATTTCAATTTTAAAATCGAAACCGTCTATGACATTGTTCTTCAAATTATATTTAAAGCTAATATAATCCAAATACTTGGCATAGTCTTCTTTTTTGCCTTCATCGCGTCCGAACAAATCCTTTTTGTCTTCGTCAAAATCGGCGGCTTTCAAAATGTCAAGAGTCGCGCCTTTTTTTATCTTTAGTTCCAAAGGAAACACGATCGCGGCATCGATTGATATGCTTGTAGAAGAATTTTCGTCAAGATTGTCCAAATCAAGTTTGTAAATCGGTGTCGCTTTTGCTTCTCCACTTTCTTTGCCGCCGCTAATTGTAAGGTTGTATTCTAACTTTGGTTCTTTGACGCCAGATTGCAAAATTCTCGACATATCGTATTCGCCGATATATTGCTTATTTTTTTCCAAATCTGTGGTGAATTCGTTTTGTTCATTTGGCTTCCATTTCATGGGAGAGGAAAGTTCAAATCCTTGTTCCAATATAGAATCCTTTTCCGCTTTCCCATCCAAAGTGTAAGTCATATCGACTGTTCCACCAAGTTTGATGTCGCCAATATCAAGGCCGCCCGCAGGCTTTTGCGCGTAAAAATACGCCTTGATGCCATCGCCAAATTCGATGTTATTTCTTATGAACTCGCCGAATTCGCCGTCCAAATCTCCGAACAAAGTTTCCTTCGAAAAACTCGACAAATCATTTTCGCCTTTTATAGGATCACCCGAAGAAAGTGCGTCGAGTTTTACATCCGCGATATCCCAGTCAAAGACGAATTCCGAATCTTTTATCGAAAATGAATATTCCTTTCCAAATTCAAGATTGTACAATTTTTGTTCGTCCGAAAGCTTTATTTCAAAATCCATAGAAGGCGGATCTTCGGGATTGAATTTTGAAAAATCAAGATCATCGAAAACGCACCAATTTTTAGTACGGAGATTTTCATCGCCATAACTGAGGATTTCCCTATCTTTGAGATTATTGTCGTTTATGCCTAACGTCTTCGATGTAATCGAAATGTCAATTTTGTTTCCAACTGGCAAAGAATTCACGATTTGGCATTTTATTCCCAAGCCTTCGGATTTTACGTTCGAGAGTTTGTCTTCAGCTTCATTCTCGCCTTTCTGTTCACGCTTGTAATATGAATCGCCGCTCTTTTTGCCAAAATAAACTTTTTCCACGCTTTTCAGCAGATTTTTGGGCAATTTGTTTTTAGCGGTTTTGAAATTAACCAAATCTGAAAAATCCGCCAAGGCTTTTTCGATTTCTTTCATATTGACATCTATTTGTGTTTTCAATCCGCTGCATTTCGCGCCTTTTGCAATTGTTACATCTATTTTTCCATCTATTTTGATATCGCCTTTTGAAAAATCGAGCGTTCGTCTAGTCTCGTCCTCCAATTTGGCAAAATCTAATCTTTGGAAAAGCAAATAATTTCCGTCGGTTACAGGTTTAAAATCATCTTGATTAAAATTAAGTCCTGCGCCGGAAATCTTAAGTTCATTTAATGTAAGCGTAACGTCTTCTGTTCCCGCTGGCTTTGCGACTTTTATTTCTATCGTGGCATCTTTTTTGATAACCGCGGTTTTTATGTAATCAACTTTGCCAAATTCAATAAGTGTTTTTATCTCCCATTGCGTATTAATTTCTTTTGGAGTATTTACATTAGGAGATAGGATTTCATTCAATTTTTCAAATTCTATCGGCTCTGGCGAATTTATCGCAGGCACTTGGATTTTTTCATCCGCATTGATTCCTTTCTCGCCGTTTAGCATATCGTCCATTTTCAGGTCGCCAAGCATTTCGCCTATGTCCAAATCGAAATTGTAGATATTGCTGTGCAAAAGATATTTCATAGTGTTGTCGTTTTTGTCAGGCACATATTTGAAAACTTCGAGTTTGTTATCATCGCCAGTGTCGGAAATGCTTTCTATAAGCGAGTCTCCGAATATGTCGTTCATGTCTACGGACTTTTCGCCAATTGCGACAGAAAATTTCGCGTCAGATTTTATAGAAACTTTTTCGGGCACTTCCATATTGGAATACAAGCTGCAAGCGCAAATCGAAACGGAAAGGCAAAAAATAAAAACGCTTGGAAAAATGTGTTTTCCGTTTTTGGACGAAGAAATCTTTTTCATAAAAACCCCTGTAAAAATTAAAGTGCCACGCGCACAATTAATAAATTGAGAAAATTATATTTCAAGTACAATATTATAACAACATATTTGATTTTTGGCAACAACTTTGAATTGGCGCAGAATTTTCGAATTGAAAAAAAACGTTTTTTGCAAGCATTGCACGAAACAGCACGCCCCGACGCTTTGCGTCGGGGCGTGAAAATTTCACAAGAATAAAAATTTTTTCACCGTTATTTTTTCAAAAGCGCGGCGAAAGGATTGTAGCGCATTCCGTCGTCGCTGCCGAAATTTTGGCGTTCGCGCGGCGGGCGGCGATTTTCCTGCGAAGGCTTTGCGTTCTTCGCGCCTTGCGGAAGGCTTCCTTTTTTCACCACGATTTTTTTCGCGCCATTCGAAGATGGTTGCGGTTTTTCGCGCTTGGCATTTTCTCCGCTTCCCCTTGTGGCGGCATCGCTTTTGAGCGAAAGGCTGATTCGTTTTCGCGCCATGTCCAAATCGATTATCGTGAAATCTTTCACGTCGCCGACTTTTATAACGTCCATCGGATCGGAAACGAAATTGTCGCTCAGCTCGGAAATGTGAATGAGGCCTGTTTCATGCAAACCGATGTCCACGAACGCGCCGAAATCCACGACGTTGCGGATTTTGCCGGTGACTTTCATTCCCACTTTCAAATCCTCGAAATTCACCACGCCTTTTTGCATGATCGGGGCTGGGTAGCCGTCGCGCGGATCGCGATTCGGCTTGGCGAGTTCTTCCACGATGTCGTTGATTGTGGTTTCGCCGAGAGAATATTTTTCCGCGATTTTCTTTTTGAGTTCGGAAGAAATCTTTTCGCCGGATTTTATCAGCGGAAGCACTTCGCCTGCCACTTCGTAATTTTCGGGATGAACCCAAGTGTTGTCGAGCGGATTTTCGCTTTCTGGAATTTTGAGAAATCCGGCGCATTGCTCGAACGCTTTCGGACCGAGACCACTCACATTTTTGAGTTCCTCGCGATTTTTGATTTTTCCGTTCGCGTCGCGGTACGCAACGATTTTCTTTGCCGTCGCGCTCGTGATTCCTGAAACGTATTTCAAAAGGCTCGCGCTGGCTGTGTTCAAATTCACGCCGACATTGTTCACGACGCTTCCCACAACTTCATCGAGAGTTTCGGAAAGTTTCTTTTGATTCACGTCATGCTGATAAAGTCCCACGCCGATTGACTTCGGATCGATTTTGACAAGCTCCGCAAGCGGATCTTGCAAACGCCTTCCCATCGAAATCGCGCCGCGAATCGTCAAATCCAATTCGGGGAATTCCTCGCGGGCAATGTCGCTCGCAGAATAAACGGACGCGCCGCTTTCGTCAACAACCGTGTACATCACGTCAGAATAATTTTCGCTGATGACTTTGGAAACGATTGTCTGCACTTCTTGGCTTCCAGTTCCGTTTCCCACCGCCACCACTTGGATGTCATACTTGTCAATCGCGTCGTTGATTGCCTTGTAGCTGCCTTCGGGATCTGCCACCTGCTTGATGAGGAAGTAGCCCAAATATTTTCCCGTTTCGTCCAGCGCGGCGCATTTTGTTCCAGTGCGAATTCCCGGGTCGATTCCGAGGACGCGGCTTCCTTTGATCGGCTGCTGCATCAAAAGATTTTTTAGGTTTTCGCTGAAAACGCCGATTCCATGATCGTCCGCGGCATCGGTTTGGTCGCTTCGAATTTCGCGGACGACGGCAGGCGAAAGAAGCCGCACCACGCCGTCTTCGATGGCCTCAGAAAAATATTTGTTCGCGCACTTGTATTTTTTTTGGATTGATTTCACGCCGTCCTCGACGCTCACTTCGATTTGCACTTCCAACGCGCCTTCGCGTTCCGCGCGATTTATCGCAAGAATTCTGTGCGGCTTGACTTGCGCCAAAGGCTCGCGGTAATCCCAGTACATTTTGTAAGTCGAAGTTTTTTCGGCTTCTTCGGCGTTCGCGCCTTCGGGAACAATTCCTTTCGTCACGATTTGTCCGTTCGCCAAATAGAGCGTGCGCAAATCCTCGCGGTTTTTCGAATCTTGCGAAATCCGTTCAGCGATAATGTCCTTCGCGCCGGCAATCGCATCGGCCGCGCTTTCCACGTTCAAAGCCGAATCTTCGTTGTCGGTTTTGACGAATTTTTCAGCTTCGGCTTCCACGGCGGAATCCGCATTTTCGCCTTCGATAAAATCCGCCAAAGGCTCGAGGCCTTTTTCCGCGGCGAGCATTCCGCGCGTCTTTTTTTTCTTTTTGAAAGGTGCCCACAAATCTTCCAATTCCGAAAGAGTCTTCGCGCCCATCGCGGCATTGTAAAGAGATTCGGTGAGTTTTCCCTGCTTGAAAATTCCGCGCACGATTTCCAAACGCCGTTCTTCCAAATTTTTTAGAGAAGTAAAAAGGTGGTCGCATTCGCGAACTTGAAGCTCGTCCAAAGAGCCGTGCTTTTCCTTGCGATAGCGGGCGATGAAAGGAATCGTGCATCCTTCTTGGACAAGGCTTATCACCGCGCTTACCTGCGGAACGCGAATCGAAAGTTCGTCCGCAATTTTTTTCATAATTTCAACTTCGTTGACTTGCAACGCGTCGATCGCTTCTTGAGTGAATTCCATAGTAAAAGCATTTTAACGAAAAATCAAATTTGTGGCAATATGCGTCGCAGGGCAAAGCCCTGCTTAACGAGTTTTCGTTTGCTCGCACCGTTCGCATTTTCGTTCGCTTCGCTACCGAAAACCACGAAAACTCGCGGGCATTTTTTTCCGCATTCTATTTTTCGGATTTTAGGTCGTCAACAATTCGTTGCGCCATGAGTTCGAATTTCGGATTTATGAAATTCATTATGCGCGCGGAAACCGCGTTTGCGATTCGCGTCTCGCTGCTTGTTCCTCCGAAAAGTTCGGCCGGCTCCACTTTCAGCGCGGCAGCAATTTTTGCGATGAGCGGCGCACTCACAAACTGCGTTCCCGTTTCGATTACGGAAAGATGCTTTTGCGTAACGTCGAGCATTTCCGCGAGCTGCGTTTGCGTGAGATTCCGGCTTTTTCTGAGCCGCCGCAAATTCTCGCCGAAAAGTTTCGGAATGTCGATGAGTGCTTCCATATTAAAATTATGACATCGGAAAGCGAAAAAGAAAACATTCCGTTATGGAATAAATATACTTGTGAATATGTAAAACTGTTGACTTTTTACGAGATTTCAAATAGAATAGGATTTGTAAGGTATATTTATACTTTGCGAAAATACAGTTTCTATTTTTCAAGGAGGTTTTATGAAAAAAGGAAAATCTGTCAAAAATTTGGAAAAGGGCAATCCACAAAAGCGTGGAACAAGAAAGTCATCAAAATCGCAAAAAAGAATTAACCGCGATTTAAAATTCCTTAACAGAATGATAAATAATCGCAATAGTGCATTTTATAACGATTTTCAATTTGATGACTTTAGCAATGACAGAGAGCTTTATTTTTAAATTCTGAATTTTGCTTGCGATATTTTATAAAAAAAAGTATCGCAAGCAAAAGATTTTAGTTTTCTATAGGAGTTGAACATGAGAACAGGAAAATTCATTTTTGCAATCATTGCACTTGCGATGCTTTTTACAAATGCGTTTGCGGCAAAATCAAAAAAGTCTGCTTCCGAAAAAAGCAAAATCACAAAAATTTCTATACCTAATGCGCGTCCTGCGGAAAAATTAGTTTTTGATGAAACGCACGTAAACGCCGCTATTGAAAATGGCGACTGCGCTTATTTATATGCGTTCGCTCAGTCAGAAAATCCTGATTCCGAATTGCTGATGAAAGCGAATAATGCGATAAAATTTTACACAGGAAAATCCGCATTTCTTTCGCAATTCCACACAGACAAAATGGATGCCAAAGTTCGCCGAGTTCCAAAGGAAATCACCGAAGGCGTTTTTAAAAATCCGAAGGAATTTCTTCCACAGCTCGTCACTTTTTTGGCGAACGGAACTCAAACTGATTTTTCGAAAGTGAAAATTTTTCACGACTGGATTTGCGACAATATTGCCTATGATGCGGAAATGTATTTTTCAGGAAGAATCTTTGCACAAGATTATGAGAGCGTCATTAAAAAAAGAAAGGCGGTTTGCTCTGGTTATACCGCATGTATAAACGCTATGTGTTCACTTTCGGGAATCAAATCAAAAACGATTTCAGGCTTTTCCAAAGACTATGGATTTTCTGGCAAAATTGGCAAATATCCTGACCATGATTGGAACGCCGTGAAAATCAATGGACACTGGTATTTGCTTGATGTGACTTGGGACGCGGGCTTTTTGGATTATAAAACTTTTATCAAACGTTATTCAACGCAATATTTGTTTTGGGATGCGCGAACATTTTTGTATTCTCATTTGGCTCAAAAAGATTCCGAGCAATTTTTCGCGCCCGTGCTTTCAAAAGAGCAATTTGAAAACGAGCCAAAAATCGAAGGAAAATTTTTTCAAAAAGGACTTTCGCTCGGCGATGACAAATTGCATTTTTCAAATGAAATTTCAGGCGAATTCAAAGTGAAAATAAAAACAAATGGAAATTTTTTTGTAACAAACGAATTGCTTGACAAGCAAGGATTTGTGCAGGGCGCGGCTTGGGCAAAACGCAAAGGCGGTACAATCATGCTTTGCTACGATGTTCCAGATGGCGCGGATTATCAAGGCGGAATTTATGTTCAGGACACTTCTCCGTTTCCGTTCGTAATTTCAATTCCCGAATTTGAGGGAAAATGGATTCCCTCGGTTGAAAAAATTCTTGCGGAAAAGAAAATCACGCAAAAAGAAAAAGAGCATTTTGAAAACGCATATTTTAAAGTTGATGAAAATCGCCGTTACTATTTAGCGGACGATCAATTTGCCGCGACGCGAAACACCGCGTTGGCAAAAATCGCAAAACTTGTTGAAAATGGCGTTGTACATTCGGAAGCAGTTTTAACTTTTAATGTGAAATCCGCAGCGGATTATTCGGGCTTCGGGCAAGGGCAGTTAAAATATCCGCGTCGCCATATCACTTATAATAATGCTACAAATACGGAACTCCTCGCGCCGCTTGTGGGCAAACTGAAATCAGGAACAAAACAAAAATTTGAAATTCGTTCGGGAAATTTCACAAACTTCGCTTTTATCATAAAAGACGAATGGCATTTTTTTGAGAAGAATGCATCTTCAGGAAATTTCGAAATTGAATTTGAAATTCCAAGCGACGAAGAAACACTTCTGCTTTATGCATCCTCAAACGGAAAAAATTATGGCAGTTTGCTTGAGTGGGATTTGGAAAAATTGTAGCGGCTATTTTTCACAATGACATTCGCCGCGAAATTCTTATGCGAGATTTTTGTTTCATTTTTTTGCAAAAATCTCGCCTCGGTAAAATCTCCCGCATTCGTGAAAAATTCCTCGCTCCTAAAATTGCAATTTTTTTCGATAAATTTTATAATTGAAAAATGCATTCAAAAAATTTTTTTGCGCGCCTTCAATTTATTTTAATGACGCTGATTCTGCCTTTGCCAGTTTATGCGGGAGACGGACTTTTTTGGGGCGAAAAAAATATTCGTGTTGTCCAAACGCAATGGTTCGACATAATTTATTCGGAAGGCAGCAAAGAAAGCGCGGCGTTGCTTGCGGAAAATGCCGACAGGATTTATCGCGAAATTGCGGATATGTATGGACGCGAAGTGCAGGCGAGAATGCCGGTCGTCCTTTGTCCGAAGCGCGAAGTTTTCAACGCATATTTTTCGGCGGGATTTTACAATCACATCGTTCTTTATGACACCGCCTCTTCAAAAGAAATGCAAGTTTTTTCGGACGACTTGCTTTCGACTTTTCGCCATGAATTGACACATGCATACACTTACAATATGAAAAATAAATTTTGGACAGGCTTTGACAAAGCTTTTGGCGAGGCCGTAAATCCTGCCGGGCTTTTTATCACGTCGGGCTGGGCGGAAGGCGCGACGCTCACTTCGGAAAGCGCGAACGGCGAAGGTCGGCTCAATGACGAATATTCAAAGCATATTGTAAAGCAGGCGAAAATCGAAGGCTGCTTTCCTGAATATGATGACGTGCAAGGCGCGAGCGACAAATATCCTTTTGGCGCGTTTTACAATTTCAACGGCGCGTTCAATGAATGGTTGCAGAAAAAATACGGAATGGAAAAATATGCGCAATTTTGGTACAAGTGCGTGAACTTTCAAACCATTTCCACGCGCTTGGCTTTTAAGAAAATCTACGGAATAAAATTGCAAGACGCTTGGCACAATTTTGAAGATGATTTGCAAGTTCCAGATTTGCCGCCGAATCCTATGCATTCAAGCGCATTTGAAATTTGCGATATTTTTTCTGGAAGCCGAAAAAAATATTCGCCGAAAAATAATGGCGGCGCGATTTTTTCGAGCATCGCGCAATCTGAAAATTCTGTGGCATGGCTTGAAGAAAAAAGTTGCGCAATTTTTATCGCAAGCAAAGAAGAATTGCGAAAAGAGAATCCGAAGCCAAAAAAATTGTTTTGCGTAGATGGCGCGCAAAAAATAAGCCTTTCTCGCGACGGCCGTTTTCTCGTAGTTTTTTATGAAAACCAACAATCTGCGAGTTATACTTGTCAAGTGAAAATTTATGATTTGCAAGAAAAAAAATGGATTCGATTAAAAGGCAGCGGAATGGCGGATGGCGCGATTGTGCAGCATGGAAATAATTATTATTTCGTGTGCCAAAAATATTATTCGCAAGCAAAGAAAATTGCGATAAAAGCTTGGCTTTGCGAAAACGAGCCTTTATCGCAAATTGAATCCGAATCCGATTCCGATATTGAAATTCCGCTTGCGATAAATGTTTCGGCGAGCGAATTTTGCGATATCGGAAATGGGCAGTTTGCTTTTGTCCAAAAAATCGGACTTGAGCGAAAAATATTTATCGCAAATATTTTCGGAGAAATTTTATTTGAACAAAAAATGCCGCAAGAAAAATTTGCGATAAGAAATCTTTCTTTTGATTTTATCGCAAATAAAATTTATTTTTCATACGCAATTCCGAACAGCATGCCGCGTCTTGGCGAATTTGATATCGCAAGCAAAAAATTCACTTGCGATAAAAATGACATTTCGGGCGGAATTTTTTTTCCCACGAGCATCGGCGAAAACGAAATTATTTACATTGGAAAATTTTATCGCCAAAACAGGCTTTTTAAACTGAAAGCTTGCGATAAAAATTCGGTTTTATCGCAAGTTGCGATTGAAAAAGAAGAAATTCTATCGCAAATTCCTGCGGAATCTTTATCGCAAGTTTCAATCGAAAGAATTGACGAAAAAGAAATTTTATCGCAAGAATCGCAAGTTCAAGATTCGCTTAATGGAATTTCTTCAAAAAGCCTTGAAATTTTGGAAAATTCGCAAAAATACAATCCGCTGAAATATTTAAAAAAAGGCTTGCTTTTGCCGATTAGCATTGTCAATTCTTATTCGCTTGATCCGCGTTTTGAAAATTATGGACAAACGCAGGCTTTGCCAATCGGCATAACTTATATGACAAATAATCCGTGGAATTCAAACACATTCACGCTTTCGGCTGGATACAGCGTTTATACAAATTCTTTCGGTTTTTCTTTTATCGCAAGTGGCGGCACAGATTCTTCGCTTTTCAAATGGAGCGTTCAATCGCAAACTGAATTTGATTTTGCGGCGTGGAAGCAGTCGCTTGCGATTGGAAAAATTTCTTCGCTTTTTCCATTTTGGAAAAATTCGGCGATCGTGATTTCAGATGAAGCGCGGATTTTCGTGGGGCGCGGAAACAATGTCTATTATGAATTCGATTCGGAAAACGATGCGATTTATATTTATTCTGGAAATTACGAAACTTTTCCGACGCAGACAAATCAGCAAAATATTTTTCATGCGGAAAATCAGGCATCGCTTTATTATTCTTCGATTCACAAGTCTGGAGAAGGTCTTTACGAATCGGCGGGGCTTGCGATTGGCGCGAAATTTTCATTTGCGGGAATGTTCGATTTGGAAGGCTATGATTTGTACAACACTTATTTTTTGAATGTTTCGCCTTTTGCGAAAATCGCAATTCCAAAATTGATTCCGATATCTTGCAAAGATTTTTTTGTTTACAATTTGCCGCTTACTTTAGATTTTGCGATATTCAAAAAATCGGATTGCTTTTTTTCGGCTTCTTGCGATATGATAATTTTTGCGATAGACATTCAAAAGGCGATTCCTTTTTTAAGCGCGATTTTCGTAAATCGATTTTATTTTTCTGCCGGATATTCGATTTCACTTTTGTGTGAGCCAATGTCCTTGGGAATTGCGAAAATCGGAACGCTTGCGAAAGATGCATTCGCGGGAAAACTTGCGCGTAGCGACTATGTTAATTTGTGTGGAACGCTCGCGCTCACGCCGAATTTCGGAGTGTTCGCGGATTCCATTTTTTATACCGAATTGAAATTTGAAACGCGATATTATTTTAACTATCCGCGAAACCGCGACTCGCCTTGGAATTTTATGTTTGGAATCAGCTCGAATTTTATGTTCTAGATTATGGCTTGATCGGCGGCACAAAAAAAATCCGCGCAAAATTCCGCGCGGATTTTTTTAATTGGCTAAAATGTGCGTTTATTCTTCTTCCGCAACTTCGAGCGATTCTGCGTCTTCTTCAACTGATTCTTCATCTTCGGAAGATTCGTTTTCCAGCGGCTCGGCTTCCGAATTGTTTTCTTCGGAATCTGAATCGCGTGAAATTTCCGCAGGTTCGGCGGTGGGATCGTAGGCATCTTTGATGTAATCCACGGTTTGAATCACTTGCGAATATCCCGGGAAAGTGTAGAGCACTTCGTTGTCCGAATCGTAAAGCACGATGTCCACGAGGCAGATTTCGTAAGTGTTTGCCGAAGGATTTTTCTGCTGAACGCGAACGTTGATTTCGGCGGCGATTTGATTATTGTCGATGAGATCCTGAACTTTGTAGAATTCAGTTTCGATTTCGTCCATGTTCGGCTCAAGCTTGAGTTCGCCGGAACTGTAAGTCAACTGGCTGTCTTTTGTCCTTACGACAATCGGCCAATATTTTTGATGCGTGTCGAACGCGCCGCAAAGAACTTCAACTTTGTCGTCCGTGCAATGGAATTTTTTCTGCTCGACTTCGTTCCAAAGCGCGGCCTTTTTCTGGGCGATTTCATTTTTGTCGGATTTGTACGCGCTTGCCAATTCCTTGTTTTTTTCTTCCATGTCGGATTTGAGCTGCTCTTGAATCGCCAAAATCTGTGAGTGAATTCTCTGGCTGTATTCGTAAGAATTTTCCCACGGGAAAGCTTCTTGCGCGGAAACTTCGTTGATCTTTTCTTGAGCCTCGGCTTGAAGCGTGGCAATCGCTTCGTCGGATTCCTTGCGATATGCCGCATCCAGCGAAACTTCTTCCTGAATGAGCGAATTGATTTCGTCGAGATAATCGTCAAGATTTTCCTTTTGCTGCGCGAACGCAAAAGAAACCAAAGTCATCACCATAAGACCCATGATAAATTGCTTTACTATTTTCATAGTTCCTCCAAAATTAAAAACGGTTTTCACCAAATTTGATATTCCATTATAAATCAGAAAATTATTGATTGTCAATAGAATTTTTTCGTACTTGCGCGCGCGTGGATTTTTTTGTATAATGTTCGTATGGAAAAATTGAACATTCTTCTTGCCAAAGGCAGGATTTACGAATCAGTCTACGAACTTTTGAACGATGTCGGCATTTCGATTCATTTGCCGGAGCGCACTTATTTTCCCGTTACGAATCAGGCGGACTTGGCGTTTCAGGTTGTGAAGCCGCAGATTGTCGGCGCGCTTTTGGCGAGCGGCAAGGCGGATTTGGGATTCAGCGGAAAAGATTGGGTTTACGAAAACGGCGTTCAGGGAAAAGTTACGGAAATTATGGATTTGGGATTTGATGGCGTGCGGATTGTGGCGGCCGTTCCAGACACCGTGGATTTTTCAAAATTGATTTCTTCTTCAAGCGGAAAAAATTCCGCGCCGATTACGATCGCAACGGAATATCAAAATATTTCCAAAAAATGGATTCGCGAGAAAAAAATCAACGGAACTGTTTTCCGCACTTGGGGCACGAGCGAAGGCTTCGTTCGGGACAATGCCGCGTCGCTCGCGCAAATCCTCGTGGACAATACGAGCACTGGCTCTTCGCTTCGCGCGAACAATTTGAAAATCGTTGACACGCTCATGGAATCTTCCACGCGAATGTACGCTTCAAAGTCGGCGATGAAAGATCCTGCTAAAAAGAAAAAAATTCTCGAACTCAAAATGCTTTTCGAAGCAGTGCTCAACGCTCGCGGGCTTGTGATGCTTGAGATGAATGTCTTGGACAAAAATTTTGAAAAGTTGGTAAAAGGCTTGCCCTCGATGAAAAGCCCGACAATCAGCCCGCTTTTCGGCGGACGCGGCTACGCGGTGAAAATCGCTGTTCAAAAAAGCGAAGTGCCGCAACTTTTGCCGATGCTCAAATCGCTAGGAGCTACGGACATTGTTGAATACGAACTTCGCAAAGTTATTAAATGACGAGGAAAAAATGGAAAGTAAAAAAAATCGAATCGCGACTGTCGAACGGAAAACTGGCGAAACGCAAATTTCTTTGACGCTGAATTTGGACGGAAGTGGAATTTGCGATGTGCGAAATCCAATTGGATTTTTCGACCACATGTTGCGCTCGTTTTGCAAGCACGGCCTTTTCGATTTGAGCGGCTCGATTCAAGGCGACCTCAATGTTGACCAGCATCATACAATTGAAGACACGGGAATTGTTTTGGGAATGTGTTTTGCAAAAGCCTTGGGCGACTGCGCGGGCATTTTCAGAAGTGGCTCGTTTTTGTACCCGATGGACGAAAGCCTTTTGCGGGCGGCGGTGGATTTTGGCGGGCGACCTTATTTGGTTTGCGAAGCGAAACTCACCGGAATTCCGCTCGTCAGTTCCGACGAAAACGGCAAGGAATATTCTTTCCAAACCGACTGCTTCGAAGATTTTTGGAATGGATTTGTGCAGAACGCAAAATGCAATTTGCATTTGGACACATTGCGCGGAAGAAGCGATCATCACAAAATCGAAGGCTTGTTCAAAGCGGCCGCGCGCGCAATTCGCAACGCAGTCGAAATTGATCCGCGCCGGGGAGGGCAAGTTCCCAGTACGAAAGGAATCATTGTTTAGAATGCCGCGAAAATAAATGCCGTCGCGCGACTCAAAGTTTGGAGAATTTATCTGATATGAACAAAATAGGCACAAAAGGTCTTTTGTTAAGAATTTTTATACCTACGACAGTTTTTAGCTTGAGTTATTTGCTATTGGGGCATTTTTGCAATATACCGCAAATACTTCTGTTTTGTATATTGGGCACATTTATTTTAGTGCCTATGGAATTATGGATGATCCTTTCAGCGAGTAAAAAAGAAAGCGGAAAATATTCGCTTAAAAGCGCATTTGTAAGACATGAAAAAATTGCTGTTTGGAAAATATTGATAATTGCATTTATTTTCTTTTGCATAGCAGGATTGATTTTAGCTTTTGTCGCTCCTATCGAAAATCAGATTTTTGCAAAGGCGAGAGCTTCTGTGCTTAATAATTTGCCGTTGGGATTTGATTGGACAAATTATGATTATCTGAAATCTTTTTCCAAACAAATGCTGATTTTTACTTGCATATATTTCGGCGTTTTTGATGTGCTGCTCGGACCAATAACAGAAGAATTGTTTTTCAGAGGCTATTTGACATCTCATTATAAAAAGCAAAGTTCGTTTACTCCGATACTTGTAACTGTTTTATTTTCACTTTATCATTTTTGGCTGCCCTTTAATAACATATTTCGTATATTGATATTTACTCCAGTTGCATTTGTGGCATACAAGAAAAAGAATTTTTACATAAGTATGTGCTTTCATTGTTTGTGCAACTTGTTTGCTTCAATTAGTTTGGCATTGGCTGTATTAGGATGAATTTCAAATTATTTTTTAGAATAAAAATGAAAGCGAAAAATTTCTGTGAACAAGTATAAAAATCCGTGTGGAAAAATATATGAACAGTAAAATAATTTCAGAAATATTTTTTTCCTGTTTCAAAAAAATGCCACAGGAAATTGAACGCTGCGCAATGGGGATAGGAAATTACGTCTATATCATAAAGTGCGATGATATTAAATATATCATCAGATGCAGCGAGGATAACGACGCATATAAAGATACGATTTGCTTGCTGAAAAAATTGTCCGCGCTTGATATTCCTGTTCCAAAGGTTTTATTTTGCGGACAATATCAAAAATGCAGTTATATTATTTTGAATTATATTGAGGGAAAAGATATCGGCCTTGTGTACCGCGATTTAACGGAAGCGGAGAAAAGGGAAATCGCAAAGGAAGTCATAAAAATACAAAGAAAAGTTTCGCGTCTGCCTTTGGAGAATATCGATGAAGCATGGTCGTGGGAAAATTTTGTTGACGATATGCTTGAACGAGCGGACAAACTGATTTTGCGGAACGGGTATTTTGCCAGTCAAAAAGTCGAACGGCTAAAAAAACAAAAAATTTTTTTGAAAGAATATTTTTCCGCCATAAAGCCTGTCGCGTATCTTGACGATATAAGCACAAAAAATCTGCTTATTCATAACGGCAGGCTATCGGGAGTCATTGACATTGACTGGATTGGAATCGGAGACGATCTCACATTTATAGCATTGACGTATGTCTCGCTTCTGAATATGAATTGTAAAACGGATTATGTGGATTATCTTTTGAAAGAAAGAGGCTGCGACGCTTCCGAAATGAAAGCTTTTTGTTTTTATTCTTTGCTTTATTGCGTGGATTTTATGGGTGAGCGCGGCACTCAATTTGGCGATAAAAAAATTTCAGTGAGTGACGAAATTATAAAAGGGCTTAATCGGATATATGAAATGCTATGGAAAAAATGGCGCGAACAAATCGCTGAAGCAGAATAAACGGAGCACAAAAACAAAGTTTTAAGCCGTTTTTGTAAAAAAATATATATTTGTAAATTGGTGAGCTAATGGCGAAAAATTTATCTGAAATGAGTTTGGAAGAACTTTGGCAGTTGTTTCCTATTTTTTTAACAGAACATCGGGACTGCTGGAAAATTTGGTATGCCGAAGAAAAAACTGCTTTGGAGAAAATCATTCCCAATGCTGTCATAAATCACATAGGAAGCACGGCGATAAGTTCGATATGGGCAAAGCCGATTGTTGACATTCTTGTCGAAGTTCCAAAGAAATGCGATTTGGCGGCTTTCAAAAATCTGCTCGCGGAAAACGGCTACATTTGCATGAGCCAAAGTGCAGCGAGACTTTCTTTTAACAAAGGCTACACGGAAAACGGTTTTGCCGAAAAAGTGTTTCATTTGCATTTGAGATTTATTGGCGATAATGACGAATTGTATTTTCGCGATTATCTTGTCGAACATCCCGACATTGCCCGCGAATACGAAAAATTGAAATTGACGTTATGGAAAAAATTCGAGCATGACAGAGACGGCTATACTGCGGCAAAAACGGAGTTCGTTCAAAAATATACGAACGAAGCGAAATCCGCGAAGTGAAATTTGGTGCGGATTATTTGGCGTTTGACATCCGCGCGGAAATCGTGCGCGGATGTTTTGAAAATATTTCTTGCAAATTAAATTCCGTTGAAATGCGTTGCGTTTTTTTCTTTGACGTATTCAACGAATTCCTGCAATTGGAAAGTGCGCTGTTCGAGACCGCTTGAAAAACGGAAGCGGCAGGAAACGGTTTTGCTTTCCATTTCGTTTTTGCCGACGACGAGAATGTACGGCGTTTTGTGTTCCGAGGAAACAAGCTTGATTTTTGCCTTCATGTTGCCGTCGTCCAAATAAGCGTTGCTGCGAATGCCTGCCGCTTTCAAAGCCGCGTCCACTTCTTTTGCATAATCGTCGAAAGTGGAGGCAATCGGCACGACAGCCACTTGTTCGAACGCGAGCCACGCCGGAAATGCGCCCGCGTAATTTTCAATAAGGATTCCCAAAAATCTTTCTATCGAGCCGAGCACCGCGCGATGAAGCATCACTGGATTGTGCTTGGCGTTGTCCGCGCCCACATATTCGGCGTTGAGCCTTTCGGGGCCAGGCAATTGGTAATCCAGCTGAATCGTTCCGCACTGCCATTGGCGGCCGAGCGCGTCAACCAAAGTGTATTCGAGTTTCGGACCGTAGAACGCGCCTTCGCCCGGCTGGATTTCGTATTCCATTCCGGCGGCGTTGCAAGCCGCGCCCAATTTTTTTTCCGCCTGTCGCCAAGTTTCTTCCGTGCCAACATGATCTTCCGGCATCGTAGAAAGTTTTACGATGAGATTTTTTTCAAATCCGAAATCCTTGTAAACGTCAAGCAAAAGCCGGCAGAATTTTTCCACTTCGCTTTCGATTTGATCTTCAGTGCAAATGATGTGCGCGTCGTCCTGCACGAATCCGCGAACTCGCATAATTCCGTGAAGTGTGCCGCTTGGCTCGTTGCGGACGCAGTGTCCGAATTCCGCAAGGCGCAAAGGCAAATCCTTGTAACTGCGAGTGCGGCTTTTGAAAATCTCAAGCGCGCCCGGACAATTCATCGGCTTCACTGCGAAGATGCGTTTTTCGCTTTCGGTGATAAACATATTTTTTTGATAATGCCCCCAGTGTCCGCTGCGTTCCCAAAGCGAGCGCGGCATTATCGCAGGCGTGTTCACTTCCTGATATCCGTCCGCCGAAACTTTTTGGCGCATGTAATCTTGAAGCGTAACGTAAAGCTGCCAGCCGTTCGGATGCCAAAAAATCTGACCGGGATCTTCCGTGTCCAAATGAAACAAATCCATCTGCACGCCCAATTTTCTGTGGTCGCGCTTTTCGGCTTCCTCGAGCATTTTGAGATATTCTTTCAAATCGTTCGGCTTTTCAAATGCGAAGGCGTAAACGCGAGTGAGCATCGGACGGGCGGAATCGCCGCGCCAATACGCGCCCGCAATTTTCGCAAGCTTAAAACTTTGCGCGTTGATTTCGCGAGTGTTTGAAACGTGCGGGCCGCGGCACAAATCGCAAAAGCCGTCCTGCGTGAAAATCGAAATCGTTTCGCCTTCGGGCAAATCTTGAATCAATTCGATTTTGTACGGCTGATTTTTGAAACGTTCCAAAGCCGCTTCGCGCGAAATTTCCTCGCGGACAAAATCAGAATTCGTGGCGAGAATTTTTCGCATTTCCTTTTCAATCGCAGGAAAATCTTCTTCGGAAATTTTCTTTTCGCCGAATTCAAAGTCATAATAAAATCCATTTTCAATCGCAGGTCCGATGGCGAATTTCACGTCGGGAAACAAATGCAAAATCGCTTCCGCCATAACGTGCGAAAGGCTGTGGCGCAAAGTATGAAGTTTTTCGTCTGACATAAATTCTTCCTTAATAGAAATTAAAAATTACAAAATATTATTGGATTGAACCCGGGCATTCGTTTTCCGAATTTCGCGCGGCGCACCAAGTTCCTTTTTCCAGCGCGGCTTGGATTTCGCCAGTTTTCAAAAACTCGTACAAAAATCCTCCGGCAAAAGCATCGCCGCATGCGGTCGTGTTCACAATGCGCAAATTCTTTTCGCTTTCGGCTTCGAACACTTTTCCTTTTTGCGCGGCAAGCGTGCTTTTGTCTCCGCGCGTCACGATGAAAATCGAATCATTTTTTTTGCTTGCGGAAATAAGCGCGTTTTTCAAGCCCGCCGCGCCGCCCTTTCCTCCGAACGTGGAAAAAAATTCTTCTTCGTTTATTTTGATGATTGTAGGCTCGCAAGTTTTGAGAGTGCGCTTCAAATCGTCGCCCCAAAAATCCGCCAAAGTGATTTTATTTTGTTCGGCGGCCATTTGGCAAATTCGCGTGAAAAAATCGTCGGGCCAAATTTCCGGGCGGCTGCCAGCGAGCAAAAGCGCGTCGGAATCCGAAAGGCTTTCCGCAATCGCGTCGATGAATTCTTCGACTTTGCTTTCCGGCAATTTTTCCAAAGCCGGCTCGCCCACCACAAGTTCAGTCGTCGTGTGCGCGGTGGAATCCAAAACCGTCCAGCATTCGCGAGTGTTCCCTGGAATCATAACAGAACTCAAAGGCAAAATGTCGCGTTCCGCAAATTCGGCAAAACGTCGATAATTTTCTTCGCCGAGCGGACAAACAACGCGCACGCAGCCTTGTTCGAGCTGATTCAAAACGCGGGCGGCATTCACGGCTTTGCCGGAAGCCCACACGCCGTATCGTTCCGAGCGATTGACTTTGTTCAAAATGAAAGTCTTGAACGAAACAGTTCTCTGAATCGTAGGACTTAAGCAAACCGAAGTGATTTTCATAGCGAAAAAAAGTATAGCAGAAAAATGAAATTTTGTAAAGAGAAAAAATTATGATGCAATTTCCGCGAAATTTCCAAAATGTTTTTTCAATAAGAATTGCAATTTTAAAAAAAAAATTTCGATATTGTGATATAATAATTTTATGAAAAAATTTATTTTTTTAATTGCGCTCGCTTCGACAATTTTAATTTCTTGCGAGAAAAAAAATGCGACTCCAGAATTTGTGAAGTCGATGAATATTGTTTGGTCGGATGAATTTGATGGCGCGGACGACGAGCCGAATCCTGAAAATTGGGATTACAATACGGGCGCGCATGGCTGGGGAAATTCCGAATTGCAAAACTACACGAAGGACAGGGAAAATTCTTTTGTAAAAAACGGCGTGCTCACAATCAAGGCGAAAAAAATTGACGGCAAATGGACGAGCGCGCGCTTGCTTTCGCGTTCGAAAAAAGCGTTCACTTACGGCTACATAGAATTCCGCGCGAAAGTTCCGGAAAAAAAAGGCTGCTGGCCCGCGCTTTGGATGTTGCCGCAAAAATCAGAATATGGACAATGGCCGCGAAGCGGCGAAATCGACGTGATGGAATCTTCGGCGAATGTTTGGGGCGAAAAAATTTATGGAACGCTTCATTGCCGCGCTGGTTACGGCGGAAATCCGATTCACAGCGAATTCACGGTTTTGAAAAACGTCTCGAAGAAATGGCACACTTACGCCATTCATTGGACGGAAGACGCGATCACTTGGTATTACGACGGCGTTCCGTTTTCGTCCTATGAAAATCCGCACGAAGAAGGCAAGGACGCTTTTTGGAAATGGCCGTTCGACAAAGATTTTTATGTCATAATGAACGTTGCGATGGGCGGAAGTCTCGGCGGCGACATTCCGAAAGATTTGCAAGAATGTCAAATGCAAGTCGATTACGTTCGCTGGTATCAATGAAAAAATGTCGCGAAAATTAATTACGCGCGCGAAAATAATTGAGGCTGCGCTTTTTTCCGCTTTTAAAAACGGAATGGGCGCGGTTTCGCTTTCGGACATCGCGCAAAGTTTGCAAATAAAAAAAGCCTCGCTCTACAATTATTTTTCCGGAAAGGAAGAATTGCTTTGCGCCGTTTACGAATATGCCGATGATTTTTATTCGCGCGTGAATTTTTTGGACGAAGAAATTTTCGCGAAAATAAATTCCACCAACGCGCAGAAAAAATTCAAATTCATCACGGAAGAATTTGTTCGCGCGCATGAACGCGAGCCGCTTTTGCAAATTTGCATTTTGGTTTTTTCCGAAAAATATTTCAACAAAAATTGCCTTGAAATTTTTCAAAAGCAAAAATCAAAATTAAAAAATCAGTCGCTCGCTTTTTTCAAATTCGTCTCTGCGATTTGGCAGAAAAAAAATTCCGCCGCGGAATTGAATTCGCTCGCCGAAAATTTCGTTGAAGGATTTTTCGCAAGGCTCGATTTTTATTTGGCGCAAAAAAAAGAAGTCATTCGCAACAATCCCGAATGCGACGCTGGAAGCCTTTTCGCGCTTCCGAGCGACGAAGAAGGCATCGAAAAAATTTCGTCGTTTGCGGCGGAAATCTTGCGAAAAATTTCTTAGCGTGATATAATGAATTTTGGAAAATAATTTTTTTAGAATTCAAGTTTTCAAAAAATATTTTCCAAGGAAAAAATGGCAAACGAAATTCTAAAACTTCAAAACGGCAGCGACGTGCGCGGCGTGGCATTGCCGGGCGTGGAAGGCGAAAACGTAAATCTCACTCCAGAAATCTGCAACAGAATCGGGCAAGCATTTGCTGAATGGCTTTCCAAAAAGTTGGACAAGCCGCGCGAAGAATTGCGCGTGGGAATCGGAATGGATTCGCGGCTTTCCGGGCAAGAATTGCTCGTGGGCGTTTCGGGCGGCTTGAAAAGCGAAGGCGTGAAAATTTTTTGCTGCGGGCTAGCCACGACTCCCGCAATGTTTATGTCGATTGTTTTTGAACAGACGAAATTCGACGGCGCGATTATGATTACCGCGAGTCACTTGCCTTTCAATAGAAACGGATTGAAATTTTTCGACAAGGACGGCGGACTTGAGCACGACGACATCACGGAAATCCTGAAAATCGCTTGCGAGCGAAATGAAAAAATCATCGACATTTCTTCGCAAAAAAATCTTGATTTGCTTTTTTTGTATTCACAGCATTTGCGCGGCGCGATTATGGCGGAAACTGGAATGACAAATCATCCGCTCGACGGCTTGAAAATCGTAGTGGACGCTGGAAACGGCGCGGGCGGATTTTTTGCCGAACAAATTTTAAAGCCGCTCGGCGCGAACATTCAGGGAAGCCAATTTCTCGAACCCGACGGGCATTTTCCGAATCACATTCCGAATCCTGAAAACAAAGATGCGATGAAGGCGATTCAAAATGCCGTGCTTGAAAATCACGCCGACTTGGGTTTGATTTTTGACACGGACGTTGACAGAATGTCCGCCGTGCTTGACGACGGAAGCGAAGTGAATCGCGACGCAATCATCGCATTGATAAGCGCGATTTTGGCTCCACGAAACAAAGGCGCGACGATTGTAACCGACAGCGTTACGAGCGATCGTCTCACATATTTTTTGGAACAAGTTTTGGGCTTGCACCATTTGCGATACATGCGCGGTTACAAAAACGTAATCAACAAGCAAAAGGAACTTTGTCAAAAAGGCGTGAACGTTCCGCTTGCGATGGAAACAAGCGGGCACGGCGCGCTCAGAGACAACTACTATCTTGACGACGGCGCGTATCTTGCAATCACGCTGGTTGTCGCTTTGGCGAATGCGCGACGCAATGGAAAAAATTTAAAGGACTTGATTGAAAAACTTCCGCCGCCCAGAAACGAAGAAGAAATTCGATTTAAAATCTTGGACGAGAATTTCAAAGAATACGGAACTCAAGTTTTGCAAAGCTTCACCGAGCGCGCGCAAGAAGCCGGCTGCATTATGGCAGAATCTTTTGAAGGCGTGCGAATTTCTTTCAAAGGCGGCGCGGTGGCCGATGGCGCGGAAGGCTGGCTTTTGCTCAGGCTTTCGCTGCACGACCCAGTGATGCCGCTCAACATCGAAGGCGCGAATTTGGATTCATTGAAAAAAATCAAAGCGACGGCAAAATTGCTTTTGAGCGGATTCGACAAACTGGATTTGAGCGCGCTGGGATAATTGAGATAGGCAATAAAAAATATCGCAAATCAACAAACCTCGACGTATTCGCAACGAAGTTTCAAGCGGAGCGTCGAGTCATGAACCCCCACTGCGCTTACTCCGCTTCGCGCCGCTTCTCCGTCACCACAATCTCCGCCACCGCGTGGCACATCTCATTTTTCACCCGGCCACTGCGCGACCACCGCGTGCGGACTTCCAAATCATACGTGCCAGGCATCACGTCGTTGGGAATGTGGAATTCCAGCGACTGGGGAAAATTCTTCCATATCTTTTCTGGCGGAACTGCCACTGCTTCCCTGCCCGCCTTCGGCACAAAGAACACGCCCGCACCTTCGCCTGCTATTTTTATGTTCCTGCCGGAAACCTTGACCAAAGACCGCGCTGCCACCTCGCCGTTCGCTCCGCGCGGAAAGTCCTCCACTGCGTAGATTTTTGGGGAAACGTCGCTCTCATACAGATTCCTGCACTTGAGCTTTCTGCACGCTGCCGCCACAACCTTTGACGGCGTAAAGCGCGGCACGATTTTGGGACGCTTGCTCGGAACGTCACACTTGGAAACGAAAGTGCCGTCAAGCGCGTGGTAGATTTTCCCCAGCCCAAGAACGTCCACGGCAAAGCCGCGCCTGAGTCGCTCAAAGTACGCCGTGCCCAGAGCCTGCGCCGCGTAGAACAGAGTATCCTCGGTTAGAAAGCATTTTTGGTCCCTCTTTATGTCCGCGATAATGTTCCGTATGCTCACTGTCCGCTCGCGCACTTTTCCCACAAGCCGTCCGCTGCCGTTCAGCCGGTCTTCCGAAAGCGTCACGTCCACATAATACTGCGGCTCGGGAAATTCCCCGATTTCGGGTTTTCTTCTGGGCATTTTCACGTCCTCCCTTGATTCGTGCGGAGGGGTTCACACCCCGACGCTTGCGTCGAGGTGTGTTGATTTTTTTCACGAAATCTGTTATATTATCTTATGGAAAGAGCGGAATCCAATAGAATTCCGCAACCGTCCACCATGCAATTATACCACAGCATGGCTTTCTGCGCAATATAATTTGCACACCTGCACGGATGACACCGAATCACATGAACAGGTTGTGTATCATCATGTGTACACGTGAGTATCTGTCACATGCGCACGTGGCACTCCCTTTTACTGGCATTAAACATTCCCTTTCACTTACGTTAAAGACTCCCTTTTACTTACGTTAAACACACCCTTTTACAGTAGTTTTCACATCCCCATAATAGACTATAACGCTCTTCAATACTAGGTTGTAATGGTGTGTTACAATAGGCTTTGCGCTCGCGACATATAAGGCTACTACGTCTTGCGTTTGCGCTTAATTCCTGCTTCCTCAATTTTTCTACTATTGAAATAATTGCGCGTTTCCGCTAGAATGATTTTATGTTCCGAATTTATGTTGAACGCCAAAGCGGATTTGAAAACGAAGCGCAGCGTATTCTTTCCGAGGCGAAAAGTTTTTTGGGAATTTCCGGCGTGGAGACCGTGCGCTGTCTGAATCGCTATGACATCGAAAATGTGGAAACGTCCGTCGCAAAAAATGCGGTGCGGCGAATTTTCTGCGAGCCGCAAAGCGACCGCGTGATTTTCGATTCGCTGAAACTGAACGAAGGGGAAACGCAAATTATTTGGGAACCCCTCCCAGGACAGTACGACCAACGCGCGGACAGTGCCGAGCAATGTCTGCAACTTTTGCAAAAAACTTTGGGCGAAAATCGCGAGCAAAAAAAATCCGCGCATTGCGAAGCGCCGCGCGTTCGCACGGCGAAAGTCGTGATTTTGACTGGAACGATTTCCGCGCGCGACGTGAAAAAAATTCAAGATTATTTGGTGAATCCTGTCGATTCGCGTTTGACGGATGACGCTGTTCCCGAAACTCTGAAAATCAAAACGGACGAGCCTTCGAAAATTCCTTTTGTTCAGGGCTTTACGAAATTCAAAAAATCCGAACTTGAAGCGTACTCAAAAAAAATGGGTCTTGCGATGGATTTCGCCGACATAAAATTCTTGCAGGATTATTTTGTCGGAGAAGGGCGCGATCCGAGCGAAACGGAAATCCGCGTGCTCGACACTTATTGGTCCGACCATTGCCGCCACACGACTTTTTTGACGGAGCTCAAAGAAATAAAAATTGAAAAAGGTCCTTACGAAAAATTGTTCCGTGATTCTCTGAAAAATTATCAGGCGATGCGAACGGAACTTTATTCAGATGCGGCTTCAAAAAATTCCGGCGAAGCGAATCGCAAGCCAGTCACTTTGATGGACATGGCGGTCATCGGAATGAAATTTTTGCGCAAGCATGGAAAACTTTCCGACCTTGAAGTGAGCGACGAAAACAACGCCTGCTCAATTTTCATCGACGTTCATTACACTCATGACAAGCACGGTAAAAAAATTTCGGACAAGAATTCTGCCGCAACAGAACGCTGGCTTTTGATGTTCAAAAACGAAACGCACAATCATCCCACGGAAATCGAGCCTTTCGGAGGCGCGGCCACTTGCATCGGCGGCGCGATTCGCGATCCGCTTTCTGGGCGGGCGTGGGTTTATCAGGCGATGCGCGTCACTGGCGCGGCCGATCCGACAGTTCCTCTTTCAAAAACGTTGAAAGGAAAATTGCCGCAACTGAAAATTGTCCGCGAAAGTGCGCAGGGATTTTCTTCTTACGGAAATCAAATCGGCTTGACGACTGGACAAGTTCAGGAATTTTATCATCCCGGATATGCCGCCAAGCGAATGGAATTGGGCGCAGTAATTGCGGCGGCTCCCGCAAAAAATGTAGTGCGCGGAACGCCTCAAGCCGGCGACATCATAATTTTGTTGGGAGGGGGAACTGGACGCGACGGAATTGGCGGAGCGACTGGCTCTTCAAAAGTCCACACGCAGAATTCCGTGACGACCGCTGCGGCGGAAGTGCAAAAAGGAAACGCCGTCGAAGAACGAAAAATCCAGCGGCTTTTCCGCAATGAAAAAGTCGGGCAAATGATCGTGCGTTGCAACGATTTTGGCGCGGGCGGAGTGAGCGTTGCGATTGGCGAACTTGCCCCGGGACTTGAAATAAATCTCGACGCAGTGCCGAAAAAATACGAAGGTCTCAACGGAACGGAACTTGCCATTTCCGAAAGTCAAGAACGAATGGCCGTCGTAGTTCGTCCGCGCGACGTGAAAAAATTCATCGAAGCGGCTGCGGCTGAAAATTTGCGCGCGGTTGTAGTTGCTACAGTCACGGACACAAATCGACTCGTGATGAAATGGAAGGGCGATGTAATCGTAAACATTTCGCGCGAATTCTTGGATAGCGCGGGCGCACGACACGAAGCAAAGGCTTTGATTGAAAGTCCCGCTTTGCCGAACGAATCGCCTCTTGTAAATCCACTCGAATCCACAAAGAAAAAATTGGGCGTGGGAACGACTTTGGCTTCGAAAAAAGCGGCGTGGCTTTCGAACATTTCCGATTTGGCGTGTTGCAGTCAACGCGGACTTGGCGAACGATTTGACGGCTCGATTGGCTCTGCGAGCGTCTTGTTTCCTTACGGCGGAAAATTTCAGTGCACGCCCGAAGCAGGAATGGTCGCGAAAATTCCCGTCGAACTTCCTTGCCAAACCGACACGGCAAGTTTTATGGCGCATGGATTCGATCCGCGCATAAGCCAATGGAGCGCGTGGCATGGCGCACAAGTTTCGGTGCTTTCTTCGCTTGCAAAAATTTTGTGCATGGGCGCGAATCCTTTGAACGCGCGTCTTTCATTCCAGGAATTTTTCGGACGCGCAGTTGACGCGAAAACTTGGGGCTATCCTGCGGCGGCGTTGCTCGGCTCAATCGACGCGCAAGTCGCAATGGGCACGGCGAGCATCGGCGGCAAAGACAGCATGAGCGGCACGTTCGAAAATATCAATGTTCCGCACACGCTCGTTTCATTTGCGGTGGCGCACGACAGCGTCCAAAATGTTACGAGCGGCTCTTTCAAAAAATCCGGATCAAAAATTTATTTGGTCGCCGTTCCATATTCAAAATTCCTCGCGCCTGATTTTGAAGCGTTCAAAACCAATTCGCAAATTTTGTACAAATTGAATTCGGCGAAAAAAATCAGCGCGATGTATCCGATTTGCGCGGGCGGAATTTCCGAAGCAATCACAAAAATGGCGATGGGAAATCGAATCGGTGCACGGCTGGATTTTGTTCCGCCAAATGTAGCTGCTACAAATTTGGGCGAAGCGAAAAGTGAAGAAAATTCATTTGCGAATTTGTTCGCGCCATTTTACGGCTCTGTCCTTGTGGAAACCGATGAGGATTTGTCCAAAGAAGATTTCGCGCACGAAACCGTGTTTCTTTTGGGAGAAACAATTCGCGAAGAAGAGATTGTCGTGCAAGGAAAAACCAAGGCGCAAATTTTGCGTGTGAAAATTTCCGAGGCGGAAAAAGCATGGGAATCGCGGCTGGAAAAAGTTTTCCCGAAAACAAGCTCGGCAGAAATTCAGGAAGAACTTCCTGAATTCGCAAAGGCGATTCACACCTCCCTTGCCGAGGCGCGAAAAAATCCCGTGTTTAATATTTGCAAAAAACATCCGCGCGTTTTGATTCCTGTTTTTCCGGGAACGAACTGCGAATACGACATGGCTCGCGCGTTCGCCTTGGCTGGCGGTGACACGAAATTTTTGATTTTCCGCAACAACACGCCTGAGGCTTTGAGCGAATCTTTGGAAGAACTCGTGAAGCAAATCAAGAGCGCGCAAATCCTCGCGCTTTCGGGCGGATTCAGCGCGGGCGACGAGCCTGACGGCTCTGGAAAATACATCGCCAATGTTTTGCGCGAAGGTCGCGTCGCCGAACAAATTATGAATTTGCTCAAAAAGCGCGACGGCTTGATTTTGGGAATTTGCAACGGATTTCAAGCGCTTGTAAAAACGGGCCTCGTTCCTTACGGAGAAATTCGGGAGGCGGAAGCCGACATGCCCACTTTGACTTTTAACACGATTGGTCGCCACATTTCCCGAGTTTGCCGAACGCGCATCGTAAGTGCGACAAGTCCTTGGGCGAAAGATCCTTCCGTGGTCGATCCGCGAATTCACCTCGTCCCGATTTCGCACGGAGAAGGGCGCGTGATCATTCGCGAGCGGCTTGCGAAAGAATGTTTTGCGAAAGGACAAATTTTTTCGCAATACGTTGACATGCAAGGCAATCCCGCAATCCTTGAGCCGGACAATCCCAACGGCTCGTTTTATGCGATTGAAGGCATGACAAGCCCCGACGGTCGCGTACTTGGAAAAATGGGACACAACGAGCGAACTATCGGAAGCGAAATGAACGGCGTGGATTTGGATTTGCTGAAAAATGTCGCAGGAAATCCGCTTACGAACGAAAGCGAAAATTCTTGCCAAAATATTTTTGCCGCAGGCGTAAATTATTTTAAATGAACCTCTAAAAACTTCAGTTTTTAGAGGTAACTTTGAAAATGCGATGTTTTTCATCGCGCTATTATAGCG
>CAMWWZ010000003.1 GCA_947178095.1 uncultured Treponema sp. | reverse complement strand
TGGTTTGGAGGGAGAAAACCCCCGCTTCCGAGTAGAGGGGTTGTCTCCCTCCAAAAACGTTCCTCCGCTTTCAAGCGGAAAAGCACTTTGGCAAAAATCCCAAAAAAATGCAAAACCGTGCGTAAATTACTCACGACAAAAAATTACGAAACTGCTATAATTCCGCCACTGAAAAACATTTCGCAAAGGACGCGCCGCAATGCGAGCAAATGAACGCTGGCTGCGGACTTTTGCACGGTCGCGGCGTGGACGGAATGTGCAAAACAATCTTCGGCGGAAGTAAAGCGCGGAGGAAAACATGAAAAAGATGTTCGGAATGAAACTGGCACTTGTGCTGGCATTGGGGGGGTATTCTGATTTCCGCATGTGATGACGGGAACGACGGAGACGGCGAGAATCCGGTTGTAGGCGGTGAAATCGTCGCGCGGATGACGACGGTTGACTCGGAACTGACGTTCTACACAAACGGAACGGTCGAATTCAAAGAGGATGCTGCCACAAAATCCGTTTTGGCGCGCGCGGTTACTTCGGCTGCCGCATCATCATCGGGAACGTACAGCGGAAATGTCACGCAGGACAATGAGAATATAACCTTGTCTTTCACTTCCGGAAAAAGGACGGGCGACGGCACTGCGACAATCGCCGAGCGAGATGACGCGAGCAATATTTCTATGAATATTGGCGGCGATAATCTCAAACTTGAAAGGATTCAGACGCTCGTCACGGCGTGGCACACGACTTCGGGCAAAACCGTCTATTTCTACAATGACGACCGGGCGATGCAAGTCATCAAGACAGGCGGCAATACCACCTGCCATCCGCTTGTGTACACTGGAAACGCAGGCAAAGACGGCACCGTACAGCTCGCCCTGTTGGACGATAACAAAGAACACAAAGAATACAAATCCGCCGCAATCTCTGGCAGCACGATGACGTATGCCGAAGAAACGTACACAAAAATCGCCGACGACAGGGAACTTCTTACGGCATGGCGTGCGACGACTGAAAGCGAAACTGGCATCCCCTTCATTGAGACCATGTATTTCTATAGCGACAACACGTTCATGATCGTTATGAACAAAAAAGTCAACGACCAAATTACAAACGGCTTTGCGGGAACATACACGGGCGATACGACAAAGAACGAAACAGCGACTGCGACTGTTGCAGGATTGGGTACGCTTCCTGGAACTATTAAAAACAACAAACTGACGATAACCGCGCCCATGAACATAACATACGACAGAATAGACTAACAATTAAAATAGGCAACTAATTTAGCGTTGCCTATTTTTATGCCGAGTTTCTTTCGGAAACTCGCTTATTGACTGCGATTTTTCGCTTCGCTGCAAAATCGCGCCTCGCCGCTAATCCCGCAACGTGCCGACAGGCACGACGAACACGCCGTCTTTTCGTTGGTAGGCGTATTTTCCGACGGCGGTGAGCACCATGAGAAAAGACGGCTCTTTCATTTTCGTCGTGTCGATTTTCGCAGCGAGCTTCCGCAAGTTTGCCGCGCCTTCTTCTATTAAATGGTCGCCGCCGAACTTCACTTCTACCAAGCCGAACGCGCCGTTTTTCAGGCGGACGACAGAGTTTTAATCTTTTAATTTAAGCGTCTCCACCAATTTGTAAACGGTAGTGCTTGATACCCAATCCCATATTGGTTGGCGTTTGTTCGGATTTTTTCGTTGTGTTCCTTGACATAATTCTGATACACTATTTTGGCGTTTTCCATCGCCTTTTTGTAATTCGGAATAAAATAGGTTTTCAGCAGTTTTTCATCATTTTTGGTGTATGTTTCGCCTTTTCCGTTTTCTTTTAGAATTCTATCCAGTTCTCGCGCATAATCCTTTAACTGCAAAGTCTGTTTGCATTTTTCAAAATGAGAAATCAACCATACTTCAAAAGCAATATTCGAATATGCAATTTTTATGCCGCTTTCTTCCGCTTGCTTCAATGCGGGAACGAGCCTGCCATCTTTGTACGTTTCGTCAATATCAAACACGCACCAAACTTGATTCGCGTCGTCTAAAAAATTCTGCGCGTATTTGACTAAGCCTAGCGGGTCTGCATTCTCAAACAATATCTTGACATCATATATGCTGCGTTTGCATTTCAATAATTTAAAATAATTGCATTCCGTTTGCTCGCCATTTGTTATTATATAAAATTTATTTCTGACAACTAGTGTATCTGATTTTCTTGCCATAGCCGCCGTCTCAATCGTTGTTTTTCATATCTGGAAGTTTTGCATAGAAACCCGCAAGATACCGCTTGCTGAACAAATCAGTTTTTCTTACGTTCTTGTAATCGGATAAAGAAACGAGAGTGCTTTCGCCGTATTTATCTTTGCTTGTAAAATAAATTTGATCGCGGCGCAAATCTTCGTCCATAAGCATTACGTTGTGCGCCGTGCAAACGAGTTGCGAATTTTTGGGATTCGTGTCTATGGAATTGAAAAGTTTTACTATATAGTCCGCAACGAGAAAATGCAGTTTTGCATCTATTTCGTCAATGACAATTACTCTTCCTTGATCTAAAGCCGCAAGAATCCAGCCCAAATAGCACAGTAAACGAACTGTGCCTTCGGAATTGAATCCTGCGTTCTTATAAAGCAAAATATCTCTTTTTCCTTTCGCTTTGCCTTTTTTGTCATACACATCAAAAAAAGTTTCCAAATCTATGTTATACAGATTTTTTTCTTCCTGCTTTAATTGTCCAAATGAGGTAGGATTGATTTGTATTTGCGCATTAATGTTGAGCATGTCGTTGAAATTTGCAATGTTGGCAACTTTGTCTTTCTTCACCCGTATATCCGTGATTCCTATGTCCGCCAATTTTAAGATTTTCAGGGCCTGTTCTTTATACTTGCCGTTTGCCATAGCATAAATGTCCAAAATGTTGGCATCGTTTTCAAACACTATCAATAAATTCTGAAACCACAGCATTACGTCATTGAGGTGCGGCGCAATATCCAAATGAAAATTGTTGCCTACAGACAAGAACAGCGTGCCGGAAGAAATGTTTATCAATCTTGTCGCCTGCTTTGACAAGCCCGTGATTTCAAGCTCGTTGTCCGTGCGCTTGAACACGGAAGTCAGGCGTTCTTTTCTGCGCTCCAACCATTCTGTCTTGACCGCGCCTTTTACTATCGTAAATCCGTATTTATAATAAGAGCCGTTTTGTATGATTTCGACTTCATAAGAGCTTTCGTCGTTTTGGGCGTTTTCATAAAACGCAAAAGGCTCGTTTGCGGCGACAATCGGAAACTGTGAGGCCGACATCTGCAAGACGTTTTTCATATATGCCAAAGCCTTTAAAACGTTCGACTTGCCCGAAGCGTTGCCGCCGAATATGACGGCCGATTTTAAAAACTCATTTTCGCCCTTGGGCATTAACTTGCTGTCGGCAGAAAACGTATTGATTTCTTTTAATTCCGCATCTTTTACCGCCTGCATGCTTAAAGCGCTTTCCCGATAAAACGACCTGCAATTCTTAAAAGTGAAATTGACTAACATGTGGAACTCCTATCGACCAATAAAAGCGAATTACAATAAGTATACCTAATTATATGCAAAAGTCAATACATTAAGTATGATTTTTGCAATATTTTTGCAAATTTATACTTTAATTAATATATGCTGTAATGTGGAAAAGTTAAAATACTACTATGACTATCCGCGCGTACATTGACATAAAAGAAAACGAACTTCTCAAAATTAACGAGTTCTTGCTGGAAATCATTCTGAAGGGCATGACGACCAGCAGAAATCTTCTTTGGGCGACGGATGATTACGCAGACCTCAGCGAGCGGTATTTGGGAGACAGCCCATAACTGCCGAAGTCATCATGGGCACGAAACTGAATGCGCGTTGATTCGTGCGGAGGGGTTCATATCCCGATGCTTGCGTCGAGGTATGGTGATTCTCTGCTCTAATATCTTTGCGAATGCGAGAAAATGACTCTATCCCAAATATTTTTCTGCGCCTATTGCTTCCAAGACATTTACAAAAAAATCTTCCAAAACTTTTTGCTGTTCTTCGGGTGATTTAGAATCATCGCATAAAATTTTGTGTTTATCTTCTTTTAATTTAAACCAATAATAACCAAAATTGTCCTCATAAGATTCCGTAGTTTCATATAAGTCTGTTTTAGGAAAATTTTTAAACTCTCTGTTTAACTTTTCCTTAATAGAATTGGTAATCCAACTTTCATCGTTTTTTAATCCAATCCAAATATTTCCATCTGGTAAAAACAGCCCGAACCATAGATATAAGCATTCTTTTGTAAAAAAATAACCGTAGTATTCTTCTGTGAATGTTTTAGGAGATGTATAAACCACAAATCCTTTGTCTTCCGCAACCTTACGTAGATTGTTACAAAAAGCAGGTAAACTTTTCACTTGACTGATATTCATTTTTATAAACTCCTTAATTTCAGTTAGATTCTTCAAGTATTTAAGATATCCATATACAATGGAATCTTCTTTTAATTTAGATTTGCTAAGTGCATCATAAAAACCTTTCCATGTTTTTATTTTCCATTTTGGCAGTGCCGCTTTGTCATCTTTATTTAATTCGTTTTCATTTAAATTATAATTTGAAATAAACGCATACTTTGCTTTTGGAAAATCTTGTTTGTACTGATAAAAATGTTGATTTCTGTCATTAATTTTTATTTCAATCAAATATTCATTGCCTTGCATGTCTTGGGCAAAAAAATCTGGTCTGGAACAATACCTTGAATATTCTCGCCCTATAAACTCTATTTTAATCGGTTCGTCAAAACAGTAGTTTAAAAAGAATGTTTTGAAATCTTCGTTGCATTTGCACAAAGTATAAGTCATATCTGACAAGTCGTTTTCCCTATACAATCTTTCAGACATAGCTTCAAAAAGTTTTTCGATTTTATTTTTATCACACATAATTTTAGTATACCATGTTTTAGGCACTTTGGCAAACTTTTGCACGGGGCGAAATGCGTGCCATTTTATACGACCCTATACAAATTTCCTGTAAAAAAACGGCATTTTTTCGCAAATTTCCCCAAAAAAATGCAAAACCGTGCGTAAATTACTCACGACAAAAAATTACAAAACTGCTATAATTCCGCCACTGGCAAGAATTTTGCCTTTGGTTTTGCAAAGTAATGAAGCATAATTGCAAAAATGTTTTTTCAGGACAATCGACTCTTTTTTGTGCCACAATGCTTTGTGCGCGGCAATGGGGGGGGGTAGCAATGCCCCGCTCTAGCCGTGTCCTGTTTGCCTTTGCGCTGATACTTTGCGTCTCCCCGCTTTTTTCGCAGGAAATCCCAGTTGAGGCTGATCGGATTGTCAAGATTGCCGAGCCGGTCAAGACAATCTGCTGGAATCACGACGACAGCCTTTTCGCGCTCGGCGAGGCGGATTCCATCATCGTGCGCGATGCCCAGTCGCTCGATATTTTGCATGATTTTTTGTTTCCGCAGGAAATGAATCTTTGCTTTTCGCGTGAAGAAGGAAGCAGCGAGGAATTCTACAACGACATGATTCTTGGCGTTTCTTCAGAATACATGGCAATTTGGAGTCTGCCGCAAGATGCGAAAAATGCGCCCACGGATTTTGGCTATTCGCTTTCTTTCGGGGAATCGCAAGAAGTCGTCTGCGCCGCATTCAGCGAGGACAGCGACCTCATCGCCGTGGCGTTTTCGGACGGATCGGGCATGCTGTATTTTAAATTGAGGGGCGCAAAAAAATTTGATACGACGAAGCTCGAAGGCGGGACGCGGAACGTCCACAACCTCGCATTCAGCCCGAACTCGTCTTTGGTAGCTGCCGCTTCTTCCGACGGCTTGATTTACGTTTGGGACACGGTGGACGGCGCGCTCATTTCTGAAATAGATTCGTTCGTAGGAATGCGCACGCCAGTCGCTTTTTCGGCGGATTCAAAAAGCGTTTACGGCTGCATAGAAGAAAACGTCGTCTCGCTCATGGCGTTCAATGGGAACGTTTTGCGCGAAGTCCGCGTGCAAAGTACGGTGAGCCAGTTTACGGTCACGTCGGACGACAAGACGCTCATCGTGCTCACTGACGACGGATTGCTCGAATTTTATTCATTGGAAAGCGGCAGGCTTTTGGGCTACATTCCGCCGTTCAACGATTCGCAGCTCATCAGCTTTGCGTTCAACTCGGACTATTCGCAAGTGCTCACCGGGCATCAGGATGGCTCGGTGTACAAACTGCTTGTCGAGGACGTTCTGCGAAAGCCAGACGAGCCTGTACCAGAAACGCCTGTATTTGACGCTGGCGCGTTCGTTGTGGTTTCGGGGCAGGAACATGCCGGCTCTGCGTCCGGTGCTTCGGGACAGCCAGTATATGTGCCGTTCAATTTTCAGTCGGCGTTGCGGGAACATTTTCATGCGTTCAACGTGGGCGCATCCGCGATCATGCTCGACAAGAAGAGCAATTATTACCAGTTCGGCACGGCGGCGGAATTCGGGTGGTACACGACGATGTTCACAGCTCCTGTCTACGAGGGGCTTGGCGCGCGGTTTGCGATGGCGTTCCCGGCGGACAACTATCCCACGACGTACAAGACGCTTGACGGAAGCGCGCGCATCGCGCCGCCGTATCTGTTTTTTGGCGAAGTGCTCGTGCCGGTGGGCGTTGAAGTGCCGGTCAGCACGTTCGTGAGCCTTTTTTCCGAAGTGGCATTCGAGGCGAAAGTCAGCTGGCTGATGAATCCGGGCGTTACGTCGTCAAAGCAGGCGTTCTCGCTCGGCGGCAGGATTCGGACGGGCATCATCATCAGCAAGCTTGCCGTCATGCTGGGCGCGGAATACGACAGCATGTGGGGACTGATTCCCGAAATTGCGGTCACGGCGAATTTCAAGCTGAAAGGCAAGAACAAAGACAAAGGTGGCAAAAAGTGAACGTGAAACTCAAAGCGAACAGTGCGCTTGCCCTCGCGCTTTGCGCCGTCCTGTTCTGCTCGTGCGGCACAAAGGAAGAGCTGTTTGAAAGCTACGACAGTTGCTTCGTGCCGATTTCAAGCAACGCCGCGTCGTTCGCGCTCACGCCCGACACGCAGGATCTGATGCTCCGCGACGCTTACGAAATCTCGCTTTCGGACGACGTGCCGAGCATAACGCTCGCGCTTTCCTGCCCCGTGGAGTGCGATTCCTACGACTGGAAAATCACGGGCGCACAAACAACCGATACCGCCGCTCTTTCGGACACGACGAACAACGGCGCATATAAAGACGGCGTATATAAATGGGGTACGCGGAATATCGCCGTGTACATCACCAAGTCGGACGGCTGCATTTTCTACCGCGATGCCAAGGGTTCCGGGCAGCCCTGCTATTACCGCATCCACCTTGCGGTGAAAGTGGGCGACCAGGATTTTTATGACAGCGCGTTGCTTGCCGTCCGCGTCGGGTCGGAGGAAGGAGGGGCTGAATAGCGAACGACATGCGTTGCCGCTTGCAACGCGCGGGTGCGCGAAAGGCGCACGTATTTTTGGGAATAAAACATCGCGACGATGTTTTTCATAAAAAAGAAAATTATTTTTAGGAGGTTCTTATGAACTTGAAAAGACTGCGCGGCATTGCGACCGTCGCACTCATCACGATTGCCGCCGCGCTCTTTGCCGGCTGCTCAAACTCAATAGCGGGAAGCGTTGACAGCGGTACAGGCATGGCAACGCTCTCCCTTTCCGCAACGGGAATCCCGAACGATTACGCCGCACAGTTCGAAAAATCTTATCCGACTGCGGCAAAGGCTGCGGCGCGTTCTATCACGCCGGACAAGCCGTTTTCACCTGACGCTGCCACGAACCCGACTGGCACTACGCTGACATTCTACTTGACGGGAACGAGCGAAACGGGAAAGAAGCTTGACGGTACTGACGCTATCGAAGTCGAACTTACAGAGACATCAGCGGGTTCAGGCGAATATGCTATTAAAGCGAAGGATGGCGGTGTTGATGTCACGCTTCCTTCTATGTCATGGAATTTGGTGCTCACGGCGTACACGGACGGCTCGATAAAAGCAAAGCCCGTACTTCAAGGCTTCTGCTCGGTTGACTTGCGCAACGGAAGCGGCACGGCATCATTCAAACTTTCTCCTGAAAACCTTGCCACGCCGGGCAGCGTAACGATTACGGGAAAATTCAAGCCGAACGACAACGTGGCTTCATACACCATGGGCATCTACAAAAAGACTTCCGCCAGCGAATCTCTCGATGAAACTTCTGAGACTTATGGCGGCGACGGCACGACAGACGAAGGGTTCACGTACAATTGCACTTCAATTGCACCGGGAAATTATCTGTACAAAATGGTTTTCAAAAATACCGACGGCGTAATCACTGGCTCGTTCATCGACACGCTCATCGTTGACGCAGGAAACCCGCTTGTGCGCGACCTTGGTACGATTGACGTGGTGAACAAAAAGCCGGGCGCGCCGACAGATTTTGCGGCAAGCCTCGTAAAAAACTCTGAAAACGCCGACGGAACATACCAAGTAAAACTCAGCTGGAAAAGCGGCTATGGTGAAACGAACTTTGAGATTGAGCTGACGGAATACACCGACAACGGAACGGACGATACCACAGCCACTAAGACAATCTACGGTATGAGATCTATGGATCCTGCTACTCCCGATACTGCGAAAACAGTTTTAAATTTTCAAGGCTCGGACGTTTGGGCAGGCAAAGGCGGCGCAATGACCTACGGAGACAACGAAGCATTTTTTAAGTTGAAACTCGGCGTTGTGTATGACGTGCGCATCCGCGCTCGCAACTACGTTGGCACATCAGCGGCGACCGATGCGGACTGGACAAAACGCAGTGCCGCTGGCACGACTGACGACAACTATGTAGGATATGCGGACGATAAAAAAATCAACCGCATGAAAATCGAGTACAACCTGAACGGCGGAACGCTCTCATATTATATCACAGGTACTGGGTATTCAACAAAGACCGTGAATTTTACCGAATACCAAACGTGGACAGGCGGTGATATAGATCTTCTTAAAATCGACAACGACAACACTACCTCCGCCCACAATCTCTGGAAAGGCACGAGTCCGTTCTCTAAATGGCTGAACAATACACGCACAGCGGTAACAACGGCAGATTATAAAAATCTTTCGGTAACGGCAGACTACGGCTCTTCTGTGACAGCATCCGCTAGCATGGCAGGTGCGAAAAAAGACGTCGAGCTAACTGACATCACGATAAAATATGGTTCGACAACGATACAAGGAGCAGGGACAACAACGTATGAGGTTGATAAGGTGACGGCAGGTGCTGTTACGCAACTTACCATTCAATTGGACACGGCAGATGATAAATACAAGAATGTGCAATTTGAGTTGTCATACAACAATACGCAGACTATGCTTCCAATTGAAGACGGTACGACCAATCAATGCACGCTTTCGCTTGACGAGTATACGGCGGGAGTAATCCAAGTCCGCGTCATAGCAGACACCGCAAATGCTGTCGGCATGAGCCAGACGCTCACATTCAGATTGAAATAGCCCCTTAAAATGCGCTGCCAGTAAAGGCGACACATTTTTTTGCCGGGGAAGCAGGACGTTGTTCTGTTTCCCCGGCGTTTTTTGTTGCGGGCAATGCCGCCCTTTCACGAAGCCTTTTCGTTAAAATCTGTTAGGGAATTTGACGGCGGGTTCTGGCGTGTCGCCGATAACGGCCGTATAATCTAGAGCGCAATCTATTCTTGTCTTGGTCCTAAAAACTTGTCTCCGTTTAAATGAATCATGTGTTCCGGCATCTCCGCAATCCAAACTTCCGTTTCCCATGCCAATGTTTCGGAAAATCTTTTATACGTCTTAAAATCGGGAAATGCCGTCACAAAGATTTTTCCTGCCGCTACCTGCTTCGTCATCTCTGTCAGTTCCAATATTCTTTTAGAATCCATAGGCCCGACCGAGGTCACCGATTCAACAAAATAAATCCAGTCCTTATCTTCTCTGTACAAGACCACATCGGGCATCTTGTCGTGCAATGTTATCTCAAACCCCAATTCCGTCAGTTTCTCGACATTCTTCACCAAATCCTTTTCAACCGTGTCGCCAACATACAGGCATTCCGAACCCGGCGCAAAGCGCGGCGCAAATTCCTCAATGATAGCCTTTTGCAGTTCATTATGTCTGCCCGTAGAAAAATGAAAAACAGTTCCGTTAATGCGCACTGGCATCATCGTCATCTTCTTTTTTGAGGCATAGATGTCCACCAGCGTTTCATGGCATTTTAAAAACTTGTTTACGGATTTTTGCCATTCTGATGTCCCAAACGCCCTTGCCAATTGCAATGTTTCTTCGGTAAGCCTGTATTTATAATTGGGACTGTTTGTCGCTTTCCCGTTATCCTCTACAAGCGCGGCGTTCCGAAAATGATGCAATGCTTGCTTTCGGAATGTTTCCCTGCTGTTTTCCGCATACGCCGAGCCATAATATGTATTTGCAAACTGAATGGTGTCGTGGATGCGAATCCACTTGTTTTCGGCATCCGTCCATGCTGTGTCCTGCCTTATTCCTGCCATTGCCAACAGAGCATAGCAGCAGATATTCGCCTGCTGCGCTTTGGGCATCCCCAGTGCCTTCAAGAATTCTCTTGCCGCATCAATGTTATCCACAGTACCGCTCCAATATCATATTGCAGTTATTTTCTGACATATCCTTGCTTTTCATCAGCTTTCTGCCCATTTCTTGTATGATTTTCAAATCCGGCACTGGCATGGCATTGATTTCTGTCGAATTGACCTGCGTTGAGCCGTTCAAAGCCCTATAATAGGCATCATAAAGCGTGGAATTGAAAATCACATACAATCCATACACAAGGCACTCTGACATTTCCGCTTGCAGTCCGTCTATAAAATTGATCTTGTTCTGCGTGCTGATTTTCTTATACTGCGGATATTTCCTTGATAAATATATGCCGCACTGAAGCCTGCGGTGCTCTTCTTTTGCCGTAAAACGCTTGACGAACAAATAATTCCGGTTGTCCTGCATCAAACCTTTTTGGTCGGTCACGACAAACTCGTGTTCTTTTTTGATGGGAAACAGTACTTCCCCTTGTTTGATATGCTGCGCATAAAAGAGCGGAATCGCGCCTTCTTCTGCATCGTCACGAAGTGCTTCACGATTGCGGAAATCAACGGTCAATCCCGTCTTCATTTTCAATCCGATATCCGGCAAGGTTTTGTCAAACCTGCGCAATCGCTCTAGTCCCGCAATGTCTTTTTCATCTGTTACCAGATACACATAACAGTCGCTTCCCGATACGACACGATTATAAGGTACGGTCAGAGCGGTAAGGTTGTCAAAATCATTGTTCGACTGCGAAGAAGTAATCGTTATTTTTTCCGGCGTTTTGTCTGTTTTTTTTAATTTGATGATAATCGTTTCTTGCAAAACATCTTCTTTGTCAAACACCTTGTCTCTGCTTGCAAACAAATGAATATGCGTTAGTTTCCCTTCTGTCAGAAAATACTGCCTGAACCGCCTGAAATAAGCGCCCGATGTCCACGAGCGCGGAATTATATATACCATTTCTCCGTTGTCATGCAGGTTGAACAGCCCCATTGCCGCAAAAAGGAAATACAAATTGGGCGCGCCATAGCAAATTTCCGGCATTGCCGCCGCTTCCGGCGCGTCTTTGGGAATCTTCATATAGGGAGGATTGCCGATGACAAAATCATATTTTTTAGGTGCGGGATTGCCGCCCAACATAGTATTAAAGTCCAAGTATTGGCTTGTGATATAGTTATCTTTTATAATATGAATGGCAATGTTCTTTTTAGAACTGGCTTGAACAGTATGCAGGTTTTTCTCTAATACATCTAAAATAGCGGCATCATTTTCATAGCAGGTCAATTCTATTGTCTGGACAGAATCCGCCTGCTCCAATCGCTCTATGAGCGCGCACGACAATATGCCTGATCCTGCCCCTGCGTCAAGAACGGTGACTGCGGTCTTGTCGCAAGGAATCGCATACAGGCTTGCCATAAATCGCGCAGTTTCCTTGCTCGTGAAAAACTGCCCGTATTTCTTGCGCCGGGATTTAGGCATGGCAGCAATGTACTGATTTGTCGTCTCAATTATTTTTTCCAACATATATTTTTACCTGCAATCTAAAAAAGAAAGCCTTTTCTTCCTGCATGAGAAATCATTATATCATAAGAAAGCGGCATCTTGCATACTTTTTCTTAAAAAATACAAAAGATTGCGGATTTTTTTGCCGCGCGGTATTTCAGGGTGTCGGCATTGATGAGCGAAAGTTCCTCGCCATTCCCGCAAGAGATTTTCGCCTGTTGCGTTGGCTCCGGAATCGGCAAGCCCTCGTCTTCCGCCGCGCACAGCCACGCCGCCATCGCGTCTGCCATTTGCTCTATGGCATCCGACAAGTCTTTGCCGGTCGTTATGCAGCCGTTGAGGTCGGGAACTCTCGCGTAGACCTTGCCGTCCTTTTCCGCAAAAACCGCCGTATAGGTATATTTCATTTTCGTTCTCCCTATGATACGCAGCTTTACACAAAAGTGCAAGCATATTTGTTGCATCAAGCAGGGCGAAAACCCAGGCAGGGAAGTTTGTTATTTAACAAGTTTTTGAAGGAACTCTTCGTCTATCCTTTTTATTATGAAATGAACGCTCAAAGCTTTTCTGTCCGAAAGTGGCTTGATTACCGATACGAGCAAACGCAATGCGTCTTCTTTTTGGTTTCGCTTCAAGAAATCTTTGAACTGCCGCTGCTTTTCAGAGCCAAAGAATTCCTGCTCGCAGAAAAGCTCGTAGGACAGAAGAAAATTTTTTGCCAATTCGTCATATTTGCCGGCAAAATCTTCCCCGCCTGTCCGAAAGTGGTCATCGGGAAAAACAGGTACGCTTTCTCTTAAATCTGCGTTCAAGGGCTTCGTCAATTCCTTTAGCAGAAGTGCCAACGAATTTTTGTCAAGCGGATGAATTTGCCGAGCCATTCTTTCATGCATTGTCTGAATCAGGGCTTTTGACTGAAGCCTTGAGAATGTCATCATTGCGGCGACGCAGTGCGTGAATTCGTGTACGCCTGTAGTCTTTCGCTTTATCCTCGTTTCAAGATTAGAATCTGCGAAAAGAAGCGAATTAAGCACAATATAAAGGGCATAGAAATCCGACTCTTTATTATACTGCCAAATGAATATCCCGCGGTCGTCTTTGTTCGTGAACGCTTTTGTTTTTACGACTATGACGCAATTTGTCATGTTGTGGCGATGAAAGGTTTTATACTGAGAGGGAAAAGCAGTCAAAGGCTCTGGTTTTGCTTCCTGCAATTTCAGAGCCTTCAACAACGGGCGAAATGTTTTTAACGCCCATGCCGTGTCCTTGTCGTCAACATTGGTTGTCATTTCGCTTCAGCCGCCATTGCCTTTGATTTTTCGGCAAGCGCCGTAAAATCAAGCGCGGTTTCTTTTACGGCTTCCACGGCATCTTTCAGCAAGGAAGGCGACAAGTCTCCGTCTGCTTCAATACTGATGATTCCAAGAGATTTCATTTCTTTCTGCAAATCTTTGACATTGATTTCACCCATGGCAGCCTCCTTTTTTCTCTAAAGATATTCCCGCAGATTGTTACCGCACACTTTAATTATAACACAAGACAACAAAAAATGCTACTAAAAAACATGATACATTTTTTCAAAACTTTTTTCAATAAGAAAGCAGGCTTGGACTTACCCCTAATGCTTTGATTTGGGATCTTTTGGCGATTTGCTCAATTCCCTTTAGAGAATTCGTCCAAAACATACAGTGATTTGGGCAAATTCATACAGTGTTTTCGTCCAAATCCTATAGGGAATTTGTTCAAAACCCTATAGGAATTTGATGAATTCTCTATAGGAATTTAACCGAAACCCTATAGGAATTTAATCCTCGCCATTAAATTTCCACATAATTCCGCAAATTTTTTTGGCGCAAAAAAAGTTTTTATATATTAATTAGAGTTAAGTTTGTTAAAGGGCTTGTATGTTTTATATTGGTCCTTTTTTCGATGTTCTTTGACATTTTTAAAGATGGCTGACGTTTAATAAGGATACCTCTAACAACTTGAGTTTTTAGAGGTGCTGCAAAAATAAAATAGGAGAATTTATAATGTTTTATAAGGCAAATTTATTCAAAAATCCAATGAACAAAGATGATACTGGAAAATATTTTCCATTTCCCGTATATGAGAAGACAATCGGTCTCAACGACTTCGTAGACGAAATCTCTCACTCAACGTCGTTGACATCTACCGATGTCCGAGCGACTATCTATGAAATTATTGAGATATTTCATAAATATCTTGTCCGTGGCCACAAAGTTAAACTCGATGGCATCGGAACTTTTAAAGTTTCCTTTAAAGGTGACGGCTCTGACAAGCCTGAAGACCTTACGTCGTCGAACATCGACCGATCGACCGTTCGAGTGACGTTTGTAGCCGATGTTTCTTTGAACCAAGAGATGAAAAACGAAGTCTCTTTCTCAAAGATTTCAGAAAAGTAATGAGTTTCTGAAAGAAACCCAAAGTTGAGATTGACGACTATTAAATAGTCGTCAATTCAAACACTTTTAGGAAAACGTCAGCCCTTTAAAAATTGTCAAAGTCATCAGGCTTGCAAAGCCGAAACTCAAAAGCGCACGTCCGAAGATGCGCGCTTTTTTGTATAATAATGGCTTTTTCGCTCGCTTAATCGTGAAAAAAACAATTTTTCCCCGACAAAGTATTGTTTATCATTTACAACAGTGGTATAATTGAAATTGTTTTAGGATACAAATCATCAGAAAGATTTGCAAAGGCACGGCGGTTTTTTGGATTTGTTATAACTTAAATTCTCAAAACGGTTTGGAGTGATTATGGGCAAATCGGGAAAAATCAGGATTTCTTTGTCTGTAAAAATAACGTCCATGAGCCTTGCCATCGTCATTATCGCAATGGCGATTGTGGGCGTGTTTTCTTACAGTTTTTCGTCAAAGTCAATTACAAACAGCACGAACGAGCGTTTGACGGCAATCGCAAAGGACATTGCGCATCAGGTGGAATCCATAAATCAAGAGCATTTCAGCCAGCTGCAAATGCTTGCCAATATGGATGTCTTCAAAAGCGAAAATCTTACTCTTGAAGAAAAGCAGCGTTTTTTGCTTGGCTTGGTGAGCCGCCTTGGAGAGACTTATAACAACCTCGCTTTTTACGATATCGAAGGCAACGCCATTACGGATTCAGGCGTTACGATAAATTTCGCGTCTCGTCCTTATTTTACCGAAGCGATGGCGGGAAGGCGTTATGTTTCAATACCCGCATTTTCCAAAGTGACGAACAGCGTTCTTCAACATTACAGCGTGCCAGTTTACAGCAATCAAAACAAGATAATCGGCGCGATGGTTTTTGTGATCAATGGAAATTCGATGCAAAATTTAATCGAAAGAATTAATTTGGGCGAAGGCAGAACGCCCGTTATTTTGGACAACAAGACCAAAGCCGTCGTTGCGAGCACGGATGTGGAAGCGTCCGAAAAAGGCATCGAAGAATTGAGCAAAACCGGAACTCTTATCAATAATATTATTGCCGGCAGAACGGGCGTGGAAGATTACATCGAGCCGCTTTCCAACGAGCATCTTGTCTGCGCCTATGATTTGATTGACGGAACTGATTGGACAGTGTGCGCGATCGCGCCTTATCGCTATTATTTCAAGGCGTTGAATCAGTTCAGGATCGGACTTATTGCGATGTTCGTTGTCGTCGCAATAATAGTCGTGTTCGTGATTTTGTTCAGCGTGAAGGCCATAGTGAAGCCTTTGCTCGCCGTAAAAAAATCCATCAGCACTATTGCGACTGGAAACGCGGACTTGACGCAGCGTATCGACCTTTCTGCCGACGACGAAATTGGCGACGTAGTAAAAGGATTCAATGCTTTCGTAGGAAAGTTGCAGGAAATAATAAAGGCGCAGAAAGGAACGGAAGGCGACCTTTTGAGCTACGGCGACAGGCTCGGAAAGATGGTGCAGGAAAACACTGCGTTCGTTGACAAGATGATCGGCAACATCCGAAGCGTCGAAACGGAAATGGGAAATCAGAACGACATGCTCGAATACACTTCCAAATCCGTGAACGAGATTTCGGAAGCGGTGCGGCAACTGCGCGAATTGCTCGTGACTCAGAACGAGGGAATGCAGAACGCCTCAAGCGCGGTCACGCAGATGATCGGGAACATCGGCTCGGTCTCGCGCTCGATCGAAAAGATGGCGCAGGAATTCAACGTGCTTCAGGAAGACGTGCACAATGGAATCTTGAGGCAGCGCGAGGTGAACGAGCAGATTCAGAAAATCGAGCAGCAGTCGAAGATGCTCAACGACGCGAACGACGTGATTTCTTCGATTGCAGACCAGACGAGCCTCCTTGCGATGAACGCCGCGATTGAGGCGGCGCACGCGGGCGACGCGGGAAAGGGATTCGCCGTCGTCGCGGACGAAATCAGAAAGCTTTCGGATAATTCGTCCACGCAGTCGAAAAACATCGGCTCGCAGCTCACGACAATTCTCAATTCGATTTCGAGCGTCGTGGAAGCGTCGGATGTTTCGGACAAAATGTTCACGCGCGTTTCGGAAAAGATTCAGGGCACGGGAAGTTTGGTCAGCCAAATCAAGCTTTCGATGGACGAGCAGTCGGAAGGCTCAAAGCAAATCAGCGAGGCTCTCGGCTATATGAACGACGCGGCCGGCAAGGTAAAGGACGCTTCGAACGATGTGGACAACGCGCGCGGCGAGATCGTCGAGAACATGGGAAAACTGCATCAGTCTGCGGACGCGGTGAGTTCGGAACTCAAGACGATCGAAAGCGGCGTAAAGACAATCGAGGAAGGCGACGACTCGCTTATGAACATCGCCACTTCGATTTCAGGCTCGATTTACAGAATCACAAGCCAAATCGACCAGTTCAAAGTCTAAACGCCTTTCGGCAAATAATGCAAACGCCGCATTTTGTCCGCGAAAAATATGCGCGGACAAAGCGCGGCCTGACAGTTCTGCGCCTCTTTTTCGCCTTGCACGGGCGATATTCTGCCATAAATTTTTTCATTATATTATGAAAATTCTCTTGTGTTTGTTGAAGATATCTGTTATAATATGTTTATAATGGCAATCGTTTTTTGCGATGCGATTTCATACTTTTTATGTTGGTGGAATAATGAGCATTAAAAACACAGACATTTTCGGACGGAAAGCGTTCTTCATTACGCCGGACAATGCGCTTGTCCCGATGTCCTTCATGGAGGACTTGTGCACGCTTGGTTTTGAGACGCATATCTTGAGCCTAGGCGATGGACCGTTGGCAGAAAACATCAAGATTATTACGGAACATTTCCCTGATGCGGCATTGTTCTTCAATATTGATTCGAAAGTGCAGGGCATTGGCTGGTTTCATTTTATGCGGCAATTGCAGTTGAACAATGCGGATATTGCCCTCGGAGTTGTCTTTGAGGCGACGAGCCCGGAGCATGTGCGACACGTGGAAGCGGAATACGAAAGCGTCGTCACTCCGTCATTGGGATGCATTGCGCTTTCGCGCGGCAAGGAAAAAGAAAACTTTGATTCGATTCTTTCCGTGCTTGAAAAATCAGGCGCGAAAGGACGGCGCAATAACATCCGCGCCAAGTGCGACGAGTCGAGCTACATTTCATTCGGCACGGGCAAATCCTTGTTCCATGCGCGGCTTGACGACGTGAACATTTCGCATATCTGTTGCCTTCTTGACGGCGACAGCGTGAGCGGTTTGAAAATTTATGACAAGGTGCGCGGCGCGCATGTCTGCGTAAATGGCTATGAGTTTTCGTCGGATGTCGTTTTGATTATGAAGCGAATCAAGGGTGGAACTGCGACTGCCGTTTTCATGTTCATCAAAAAGCCGGACGACGAGCCTGGCATAGAAAGCAGCCTTGAGCCGGAACTCAACAAGAAAATTTATCAAATTACATCAAAGGAATTTACCGACCTGTTGCGTAGGTAATAAATATATAAAAGCTCCGCGCGAAAAGTCTTTTTTCGTGGGGGGGGGTATTTTTGTAACAAGGGGATTTTACAATGGGAAAAAGAAAGGAACTTGATCGTTTTGCTACAACGTACAAAAAGGACATGCAGATTCAGACAAAGCTTTTGCTTATAATCGCAGGCTTTATAATGCTGACGAGCATTTTGGTGACGCTCGTCGCGCTCAACGTGTTCAAGCGAGAAATCATGCAAATTTCAAGAGATTCGCTTGATTCAACTGTAAAAGGCGTTGAGCATACGCTTTATGATTGGAGAAGTTGCATCGAAGGCTATTCGACAATTGCCGCGCGTGACGAGGGCATCATTGCGGCTGTCCAAAATGACCATGCAAGGCTTCGCGACTTGATGGAAAGGCGAGTTTCCGACACGGATCAAGATTTCTATGTCGTTGTGGATTCCCTTGGAAACAGTTTGTGGACGAATGGCACGCTTTCTTTGAATTATTCCACTTCCAAGGCCGTTTCTGCCGCGCTTCGCGGAAACAAGGGCTTCGCATACGAACCTTTCGGAAGTTCCCCTTATGGCATGGTTTGTGCCGCGCCGCTTTTTGGCGAAGACAGAAGGGTCGTGGGCGCGATTATCATGGGATACAATTTGGCAAACAGTTTGTTTGTGGATCAAATGCATAACAGTTATGGCGTGGAATGCACGGTATTCTTTGGCGATATGCGCGTGGACACTACTTTGCTTGACGCAAACGGAAAGAAACTTGTCAATACGAGAATTCAAAATACTTCTATTGTAAATATAGTTTTGAACCAAGGACAAAAATACCAAGGAAACAACACTATCGGCGGAAAGGATTATATCTCGGTATACATTCCAGTGGCGGACGATGACGGCGCGGTGACTGGAATGTTGTTCGTGGCGAAATCAATTGAAACGATCTCAAAAGTCATAGTGATAGCGTCAAGAACAATCGGACCTTTCGCGGTTATATTGGCGACTATCTTGTCGCTCCTCAGTTTTATGTTCATTCGCTGGCTCATGTGGCGCATCAAAAACGTTACGGATTCGCTCAAGGAAATGGCGACTGGCGAGGCGGATCTTACAAAGCGATGCAAGCTTTTCATCCGCGACGAAATCGGATTCCTTGTCATTAATTTTGATGCGTTCTGCGACAAGCTTCAAAAAATCGTCGGCGAAATCAAAGGAACGGAAGGCGATCTTTTGAGTTACGGCGACAGGCTCGGAAAGATGGTGCAGGAAAATACGGCGTTCGTCGATCAGATGATTGGAAATGTTCGCGGCGTCGAGACTGAAATCGAAAACCAAAATTCAATCATCAATGATACGACAAGTTCCGTGGAAACAATTTCCGATTCTGTGCGCCAGTTGCGCGAACTTTTGGTGACGCAAAGCGAGGGAATGCAGAACGCTTCGAGCGCGGTTACTCAGATGATTGGAAACGTTGGCTCGGTTTCGCGCTCAATCGAAAAGATGGCGGAAGAATTCAATGTGCTTGAAGACGATGTTAAGAACGGAATTTTGCGACAGCGTTCAGTCAACGAATTGATTCAAAAGATTGAGCAGCAGTCGGAAATGCTCAACGAGGCAAACGATGTCATTTCTCAAATCGCGAATCAAACCAACCTTCTTGCGATGAACGCTGCGATTGAGGCTGCGCACGCGGGCGACGCTGGAAAAGGATTCGCTGTCGTTGCGGACGAAATCAGAAAGCTTTCGGAGAATTCGTCCACGCAGTCAAAGAACATCGGCGACCAATTGACGACGATTCTCAATTCCATTTCGAACGTCGTGGAAGCGTCGAATGTTTCGGACAAAATGTTCACGCGCGTTTCGGAAAAGATTCAGGGCACGGGAAGTTTGGTCAGCCAAATCAAGCTTTCGATGGACGAACAGTCCGAAGGCTCAAAGCAAATCAGCGAGGCTCTCGGCTATATGAACGATGCCGCAAGCCATGTAAAAGATGCCGCGGACGACGTGGACAACGCGCGTGGCAAAATCGTCGATGACGTTGAAAAATTGCATGCGTCTTCGGAAATGGTGCGCGCGTCGCTCAAGACGATTGAAGCGGGTGTAAAGACAATCGAGGAAGGCGACGATTCGCTTATGAACATCGCCACTTCGATTTCCGGCTCGATTTATCGAATCACAAGCCAAATCGACCAGTTCAAAGTCTGACAAAGTTTGCAAGGATAGCCGCTGTCGCAAGACGGCGGCTATTTTTTTGCTAAAATCGCAATTTTTCTATAAAGTCAAAATCGCGCGTCAAGATGAATTTTTGCTTTTGACTTCTTTTCCTCTAGTCAAACTTGCGAAAATTTGCTAAAATATGCTTTTAGTATGCCTTTAAATAAAAATATCCACAAAGTTATGGTGATCGGCTCAGGTCCGATTGTGATTGGTCAGGCGGCGGAATTCGACTACGCCGGAACTCAGGCGTGCAAGGCGCTCAAGGAACAAGGGCTGGAAGTTGTCCTTGTCAATTCAAATCCTGCCACGCTGATGACGGATCATTCAATGGCGGACGCGATTTACATCGAGCCGCTGATTCCCGAAGTTATCGAGCGAATTATCCTGAAAGAAAAACCCGATTCCCTTTTGTCAACTTTGGGCGGGCAGACCGGCCTCACGCTTTCAATGGAATTGGCGAAAAGCGGATTTTTGGAAAAGAACGGCGTGCGGCTTTTGGGCGCGGTGCCCGAAACGATCGACAAAGCCGAAGACCGCCAAATGTTCAAAGACACGATGCTTTCGATTGGCGAGCCTTGCATTCCTTCGAAGGTCGTCACGAATTATGAGGACGCGGAAGAATTCGTCAAGAACGAAATCGGATTTCCCGCGATAATTCGGCCTGCGTTCACGCTTGGCGGTACGGGCGGCGGAATTTGCTACAATGAAGCCGACTTGAACGAAATCGCGCACAACGGCTTGCATCGTTCGCCCATTCATCAGATTCTCGTGGAAAAGTGCATTTCGGGTTGGAAAGAAATCGAATTCGAAGTGATGCGCGATTCTGCCGGAAATGTGATCACGGTTTGTTCGATGGAAAATTTCGATCCCGTGGGCGTGCACACTGGAGATTCGATTGTAATCGCGCCAGCGGTGACGCTTTCCGACAAAGAATATCAAATGCTGCGAACGGCGGCTCTCAACATAATTTCCGCGCTCAAAATCGAAGGCGGATGCAATTGCCAATTCGCGCTGAATCCCGAATCTTTCGAATACGCCGTGATCGAGGTGAATCCGCGCGTTTCGCGTTCTTCCGCGCTGGCTTCCAAAGCCACCGGCTACCCGATTGCGAAAGTGGCGGCTTTGATCGCGATTGGCTACACTCTCGATGAAATCCAGAATTTCGTCACGAAAAAAACGGCGGCTTGCTTCGAGCCGGTTTTGGATTATGTCGTCGTCAAATTCCCGAAATTTCCTTTCGACAAATTTGTTTACGCCGCGCGAAAATTGGGAACGCAGATGAAAGCGACGGGCGAAGTTATGGCGATCGGACGCACGTTCGAAGAAGCCTTGATGAAGGCGGTTCGCGGCGCGGAAATCGGCGTGGCTTCGCTAAACTTGCCGGCGTTCGCGCAGGAAAGCGACGACAAAATTCGCGAGCGCGTGGGCGAGTGCACCGACCAAAGGCTTTTCGCGATTTTCCAGGCTCTCAAGCGAAAGATTATGACCGTCGCGCAGATTCATCAAGTCACGATGATTGACGAATGGTTCTTGGAAAAACTGAATCTGCTCGTGGCAATGGAAGAAAATTTCTGCGCAGTGAAAAACGGCGCGCGCGATTTCACGCAGGAATTTTATCTTGAGGCAAAGCGGCTCGGCTATCCCGACGCGGTTATCGAAAATTTGACTGGAAAGAAAATCGTGGGCACGAGCGGAAATCTTGCCGAAGAAAATGCCGCGCGTGAAATTCTTGCTGCAAATTCTGCTGGAAAAAAATCCGACAAAGTGGCGCACGTTCCGCATTCCTACAAAATGGTCGATACTTGCGCGGGCGAGTTCAACGCGGAGACTCCGTATTTTTACGGTGGCTTTGGCGAAGAAAACGAAGCGGCGGCATTTTTGAAAGAATTGCACGGCAAAAACGATTCGGCAAATCCGCGCGGCACGATTGTCGTTCTCGGCTCAGGCCCGATTCGTATTGGGCAAGGAATCGAATTCGACTACGCTTCGGTTCAATGCGTTTGGTCGCTCAAAAAGTTTGGCTACGAAGTTGCGATAATCAACAACAATCCCGAAACCGTTTCCACGGATTTTGACACGGCGGACAGGCTTTATTTCGAGCCGCTCACTCCCGAAGACGTTATGGGCGTGATCGCGACGGAAAGGCCGCTCGGCGTTGTCGTGGCGTTCGGCGGACAAACCGCGATAAAATTGACGAAATTCTTGGATTCGCAGGGAATCAGGATTTTGGGAACGAGCGCGGATTCGATTGACTTGGCGGAAGACCGCGAGCGTTTCGACGAGCTTTGTGAAAGGCTTGCGATAAAGCGGCCGAAAGGTCTAACCGTCCTCACGCTGGACGAGGCTTTGGACGCGACTGCAAAATTGGGCTATCCTGTTTTGTTGCGGCCGTCGTATGTTTTGGGCGGACAAAATATGATCGTCGCTTTCAACGACGACGACGTTCGCGAATATATGAAAATCATTTTGTCGCACGGAATCGAAAATCCCATTTTGATTGACCAATATATGATGGGAATCGAGCTGGAAGTTGACGGCATTTGCGACGGCGAGGACGTGCTCATTCCCGGAATTATGGAACACATCGAGCGCACGGGAATTCATTCGGGCGATTCGATTGCGGTTTATCCAAGTTGGAATTTGAACGACGTGCTCCGCGAAAAAATCGTAAAGCAGTCGCAGGATCTTGCGCTCAAGCTCGGCACGAAAGGTTTGGTGAACATTCAATATTTGATTTACAACAACGAACTTTACATAATTGAAGTGAATCCGCGCTCAAGCCGAACAGTTCCATATATTAGCAAAGTGAGTGGCGTTCCGATGGTGGAATTGGCGACGCGCGCGATGCTCGGCGAGAAAATCCGCGACATGGGATACGGAACTGGGCTTTACAAAATTCCGCCGTATTTTGCGGTGAAAGTTCCTGTGTTCAGTTTCGAAAAATTGATGGACGTGGACACGCATCTCGGTCCTGAAATGAAATCCACTGGCGAAGTTTTGGGAATCGCCAACACGATGGAAGAAGCTTTGTTCAAAGGCTTGATTGGCGCGGGCTACAATATGAAGCGTTCGGGCGGCGTTTTGTTCAGCGTGCGAAAAACCGATCGCTACGAATTGCCGGAATTGGCGCGAAAATTCTACGACATGGGATTCAAACTTTTCGCCACAGAAGGCAACGCGCAGACTTTGCGCGATTTCGGAATGGAAGTGGAAGTCGTCAACAAAATCAGCGAAAATCCCGAAAACAATATTTTGAATCTGCTGGATTCCGGAAAAGTCGATTACATAATTTCCACTTCGGCGAAAGGCCGCGATCCGCGCGCCGACTCGGTGAAAATGCGCCGCCATGCCGTTGAGCGCGACATTCCTTGCCTCACTTCGCTTGACACGGCAAACGCGCTCGCGAATTGCCTCAAGTCGAAATATTCGGCGGAAAATGTCGAGCTTGTGAACATCAACACTTTGCGCACGAAAAAGCAAAAAATCAAATTCACGAAAATGGATTCCACCGGAAATGATTTCATCGTCATCAACGCGATCGAGCAGGCGGTGAACAATCCTTCCGGGCTTGCCGTGCGTTTGTGCGACAGGCGCGGCGGCGGAATCGGCGCGGACAGTTTGGTTTTGATTGAATCGTCGGATTTGGCGGACGCGAAAATGCGATTTTTCAATCTCGACGGAACGGAAGGAAAAATGGCGGGCAACGCAATTCGCTGCGTGGGAAAATATTTGTACGACAACAACATCAACGGCATTCAGGAAAAGCACGGCAAAAAAAGCGACGCCACCGAAACAATCACGATTGAAACGGAAAGCGGCGTGAAAACTTTGGTGCTTTACAAGCAGGATGGAAAAGTTACGTCCGTCACTGTTGATATGGGTCGCCCGACTTTCGCAAGCCAAACGCTTCCCACGACTTTGGAAGAAAGCGATGTGCCGATTTCCGAAATGAATAAAGAGAACGCCTCGCTTTTGCCAAAACGCGCCGTTTTGAATGCGCCGCTTTTTGTGGACGGAATTCAGTACGACGTAACTTGCGTGGGCGTTGGAAATCCGCATTGCGTCGTGTTCAGCAAATTCGTGGACAAAGAGTCGCTTGAAACGCTCGGCCCGCTTTTTGAAAATCACGCGGCGTTTCCGAATCGCACGAACACGGAATTCGTGCGCGTGGCAGGCCCGAACGAACTCAAGATGCGGACATGGGAACGCGGCAACGGCGAAACTTGCGCTTGCGGAACAGGAGCATGCGCGGCGGCAATCGCGTCGGTTCTCAACGGATTTTGCCCGATAAACCAAAACATCACGGTGAGAGTGCGCGGCGGAAATTTGATTGTAAAGTACACCGGCGAAACGGTTTTCCTTTCGGGCGGAACGCAATCATGCTTTGACGGCGAAGTTGAAATTTAGGCGATGCTTGAAAAATGAATTTTAAGGGAACGCGCCGCGCGGACGCGAAGAATTTTTTAATTGTTCTTACAACGATTTTTCTCATTGCGCTCGGCGGATGTCGCTCCACGAAATTTGCCGATGAGCAAACGCAGATTCTTCCCGACGGCCTTGAAATAAACGCGCAGGACGAAGTTTTTAAAATCTACGATACGGATTTTGAAGATAAATTTCAGCAAGGCGAAAAATTCATTTTCCTGCGCTTATATTTTCCGAATTACAAAAACAAGTTGAGCGGCGTGAACATTTTGAAAGGTCTGATAGTTTCGATTGATCCGACGGATGAAAAAGTCAGCCACACTTCGATGGGCTTCGATTTGCACGACAATTTTTACGGACTCACTCGCTACAAGCCGCAACATTTGAAGCTCGAATCGTGCTTGAATCCGCAAACAAACAGGTATATGAAAATGTGCGACAAATACAAGTCGTTGCAAATGACGCTCGCAATAAAAGTTTCCGCGCAGGAATATGAAGCCACGAAAGAATTTTTGGAACGCGACTACGCCGAGGGAAAAGTAAAATATTCGATTCCGAAAAATCTTCCGGTTGGGCTTTGGGGACTCAAACGAAAAAATCAAAAAACTGTTCAAGCAAGAAATTTCGGCGGCATTCCTTCCAAAAAAGGCTACGTCGAGCCGGCGGATGAAAAAAAATTTGAATTCGTGTGCTCGTCGTATTTGGCTTATGTTTTGGCGAACACAGTTCAAAGTGTGCGCGATTTTTTCATCGAGAATCAAATCGACTACAATTATGTAATTCCCACCGACTTGATTTTTTTTCCTGGCGCGCAAAAACTTTTCGTTTCCACTTGGGCGGACTACGAAATTGCGGCCGAGGAATTCGTAAAATCCCAGCCGCTTTTTGCAGAATATTTTTCAGAATAAAAATTATCTGTATTCGTATTCGAAATCGGATTGATCGACCATTTCATTTACGACCGTTCCGAATTTTTGTGTCACGTTATATGTGATGGATTTTATGCAATTTTTGTTTTCGTCGTACTTGTAAAAAATCCGCGTTCGGCGTTTTCCGTCTGCGCCGTAAACTGCGTATTCATTTATAGTGTCATCATCGTTGTAAGAAAAAACTTCGTTGCTGGTAATTCTGTCCGCCGCGTCGAATGAAGTTATTTCCAAAAGTTTTCCAAACTTGTCATATTTGTGTTTGCATCTTACGTCGAGCCGTCCGTTCGCAAAATATGAAAAAGCTTCTTCAAGCTGATTCGCGTCGGAATATTTGTAAATGTTTTTCCAAATCAATTCGCCTTTGGAATTGTAATAAGTTTCTTCCACGGGATTTGAGTTTTCGTTTTTGTAAACTGTCTTTCCAGTCAAATTGTCTTTGCCATCGTACTCGCAGTCTTCCGCTTTGATTCCGTTTTCATCGAACGAAGTGACGATTTTCCAAATGACATTTTCTTTGCCATCGTAGCAAATTTGCGAAAAAAGATTTCCGTCGTCGTTGTAAGTGTATTCGATTCTGTTGACGATTTGACCGGTCGCGTTGAATTCGCTGGAACGAATTTCCAAACCTTCGTCGTTCAGCTCATGAAAAAATTTTGTTCTTGGCGTTCTGTAATAATCGCCGAATTTCGTCGTGATTTCGAAATTTGTTTCCGTGTAACTTTTCACTTCGCCATACGGCAGCGGGCGGAGAAAAGGCGAATTGTCAATTGCGAAAACGCAAAATCCGATTGCGAAAAGAATCATGGCAGATAAAATTTTTTTCATAAAAACTCCTAATAAAAAACCAAGAGCGATTTTGGCTAAAACTTTGATATTATTATCGTCAAAATGCAATTTTTCTTCAAGAGAAAATTTGTAATTTATAAAAATTCGCAATTCGAATAAATTTAATGAAAACTAATGAAAAAATTTGCCGATAAATTTTTTATGGGCAACGAGCAAGAATTTCAAAAAAATTTTATTTCAATAAATGAATGTAGAATCGAAAGCGTGCGCGGAACTTTGCTCGAAAAATGTTTCGTGGAAAATGCGCTCGAAAGAAGCGTGGCTTGTCGTGGGCGCGAATGGAAGCGGCAAGGCGAATTTTTTGAACGCGCTCGCGGGCGATGGCGCGCGATTTATCCCGAACAAAGACGGCGCGTTTTTTTCGAATGCTTTTGAAAATTCCGCAGAAATCATTTCGCTGGAAAAAGCCGCCGCGCTGATTGAAGAAGAGCGCGCGAACGACGAAAGCGAATATGTCGAAGGCGGCGTGGATCACGGAAGGACTGCGCGCGTTTTTTTATGCGAAGGAATTTTGGGCAAAAAAATTCGGCGGCAAACAAACGGCGAATTTGAAATTCCGGAAACGGGCGCGCGCTTGGAAAATTTTCCCGAAGTGAAACTTTGCGGCATTGAAAATATTTTGGATCGTGGGCTGAAATATCTTTCTACCGGCGAAATCCGCAGGACATATTTGTGCCGCGCGCTTTTGAGAAAAAAGCAGCTTTTGATTTTGAGCGATCCATTTGCGGGGCTGGACGCGCAAAGCCGAAAAATTCTTTTGGATTTTTTTGACGGCATCGCCACGCGACAATTGAAAAATTCTGGCGAGGAAAGCGGTGCGTTTCCGCGAATAATTTTGTCGATGGAACGCTTCAATGAAATTCCCGAATCGATAAATTGCGTTTTGGAATTTTCAAAAAATGCAATTTCATTTTGCGGAAGCCGCCGCGAATACGAGGAAATTCTTTCGCAACGCCAAAAAGAAAATTCCGATTTCCGCGAAAAAAATAAAATCGAATTCAAGCAGACTGTTCAAAATCTTGTCGCCGAAAATTTTTCGGACGAAAAATTTTCCGCAGAAAAAATTCTCGTGGAAATGCGCGGCGTGAATGTTGGCTGGGGCGAACATCGTGTTTTGCGCGACTTGAGCTGGACGTTGCGGCGCGGCGAGCATTGGCTGATTCGCGGACCGAACGGTTCGGGCAAGACGACTTTTTTGGAATTGATTACCGGCGACAATATGCAAGTTTTTTGCAACGACGTGAAAATTTTCGGCGCGCGGCGCGGTTCGGGCGAAACAATTTGGGACATCAAAAAGCGGCTGGGAATTGTTTCGTATCGTTTGCATGTCGAATATCGAATGGTCGGACAAAATTTGCTCGGCGTGATTGTTTCGGGCTTTCACGATTCGATCGGGCTGTACGAAGCGGCGAGCGATGTGGAAATTGCGGCGGCGAAAAAGTGGCTCGCGCTCGGCGGATTTTCCGGACGTGAAAACGAGCAGTTTAGCAATTTGAGTTATGGCGAGCAACGCGCGATTTTGATTTTGCGCGCTTCGGTCAAGTCGCCTGAAATCCTGATTTTGGACGAGCCGTGCCACGGGCTTGACGAAAATTTCCGCCAGAAGATTTTGAATTTGCTTGAAACAATCGCCGAAAGCGGTACAACGACTTTGCTTCACGTGACGCACGATCCGAGCGAAGCGCTTGCTTGCGAAAAAAATATTTTGGAATTTCTTCCCAATGAAAATCCAATGTATAAAATCATTGAATTATAAATTTGAAAAATAGCGAGGAATGAAATGAAAAAAAATTTCAAAGTCTTTTTCCTGATTTGCATTGTCGCGGCTTTCTTTTTGCAAAGCGCGTGTTCGAAAAAAAATGTGAAAAAAGAGCGCGGAAAAAAAAATGTGGAAATTCCTGCCGAGGACGATAAATATTTTCTTAATCCGAAAGACTACCCCGAAAAAGTTTTGCTTGAACAGTATACGCATCCTTATCGTTGGAATAAAATTGAAGGCGAAAAAGTGCGCTTCAAAGAAATTTGGGGCTATGTTCTTGCCGAGCGTTTGAATGAATGGGATCGCGACACGCCGTTGACCGACATCGGACTTTTTGCCGTGGAAGTCGATTGCTATGGCAATCTCGAACGCGCCCCCTCCCGCAACTTGATAAAAAATTTCAATGGCCGCGTTCATTTGGTGGCGGTGTGCCAAAGTCGCTCGCTCACGCATTTTGTTATTGACGCGCGATTCGGAAAACGCGACAGGCTTGTGCGAGATTTGATTTCCGCTTCCAAAGATTTTGACGGCTTGCAAATTGATTACGAACTTGTTCCAAAATTGGACGGCGAGGATTTTGCGGAATTTCTCAGGCTTTTGAAAAAAGGGCTTGGCTCAAAGCAGCTCACTGTTTGCGTCCATGCGCGTACAAAAAAATTGCAAGACGATGTTGAGGATTACGAGCGGCTTGCGAAAATTTGCGACAAAGTTATGATTATGGCTTACGACGAACATTGGGCTACGAGCGCGCCCGGCTCGCCTGCTTCGATGGATTGGTGCAAGCGCATAGGCGAATACGCGCTCAGCATTTTGCCGCAAGAAAAATATATAATCGGCGTTCCTTTCTACGGACGCAGTTGGATAACCGAGGGCGACAGGCCAGCAGGCGCGTGGCAATTCAATGGTTCGAATCGGAGGCTTTCAGAAAACAAAGTGGAAAGAATAAAACGCAAGGACGGAATTCCATATTTTGAATTTGAAACGACGGTAAAAGTGATTCAATATTATGAAGACGCGACTTCGCTTGTGCATCGTTGCAGAATGTATCAGTCGCAAGGATTTTCCAATGTGGCGTTTTGGCGAATGGGACAAGAAGACACGGCGTTTTGGCAATGGATAGAAATTGAAAAATAGCAATGAAATTTCTGCGAAGATTTTAAATAATTATTCGTGCGTTGGAATATGCTGTTTAAGTTTTTTACAGGCGAATGAAAATAAAATTTTTTTCGTCTGTAAAAAACTCGCGGAACTTTCGAAAAAGGTTTCGGAAAAAATTATTCTTTGTTTATGCTCATCGGCGTGCGCTTCATAAAATCTTCGAAACTGTTGATTTTGCTCGTGAGATAATGTTCGCTGTGCAAGCTGAAAAATTTCGACATTTTTGTATCGTGCCGAATGTAACTGTGAATCTGCCGCAAATTGAGCGCGGATTTTTTGTCGATTTCTTTGGCGCGTTTTCGCAAAACCGTTCCCAAGTGCATTGAAAAAGCGCAGTCGATTATGAATATGCCGAATGCGACTCCCACTGCGAATGAAAACCATGGATGCTCTATAAACCAAATCACCAATTTCAAAAATGGCGGAAACAAAACGAAGTAATACAACGCGGCCAGCACTCCCCAAAAGAATGTGAACTTCGGGCAGATTATTCCCATTATGTTTCCTGGCTCTTCGCTGTAATCCCAAAGTTGAATGTGCATTCCTTTTATGAAAATTATTCCTGCGATGAATTCGATTGCCGTCATAATCAATGCCATGACTATGAACATCAAAATGTACCATTTGATTCCGTACGATTCGAAAACTGAAATGTACACTTCGACGAGGCTCAAAGAGAATAGCGCGACCGCGCCGAATCCGTAGACAGGCAAGCAAGGTCCTGTCAAAAAGCCGGGATTGAGCCAAAGATGCTCGGGATTCGTTTTGTCGAAAAAACGGCGAAATACCAATTCGATAAACCAACCCAATACTCCTCCGAAGAAAAAGAGAAATGCGATTACTACAAAAGTTTGAAAAGCTGTAAGTGAATTTTCCATTTTTTTAGAATAACATATTCATCAAGAAAAGTAAAGAAAAAATTAAAATAAAAAAGCACGTTTTCATTTAACGACAAACTGCGGCAAAAATTCCGCTTGAAATTCCGCAAAAATAATGCTATTCTTTTCTCATGCAAAAACTTGAAATTGGCGAACAAATTGAAACTCAAGTTGTGGCGGTTAGCGACACGACAATTTTTTTGGATTTGAATTCGAAGAGCGAAGGCGTTTTGGATCGCGCGGAATTTTCCGATGAAAACATTCCCAAAGAAGGCGATAAAATCAAAGTGTTCTTTTTGGGAACGCAAAATGGCGAAGCGCGTTTTACCACGAAAATCAGCGGGCAGAACGCGGACAAATCCATGATTGAAAATGCGTTCAACTCGGGCATTCCTGTAGAAGGCGTTGTCGAAAAGGAAATCAAAGGCGGCTACGAAATCAAAATTGGAACGACGCGCGCTTTTTGTCCGTATTCGCAAATGGGCGGCAAAAGAAATTCTTCTTTGGAAAATTCGGCAGAAGAAAATTTTGTGGGAAGGCATTTGGTTTTTAAAATTCAGGAATATAAAAACGAAGGCAAAAATATTGTCGTTTCAAACCGCGCGATTTTGCAAGAGCAGCGCGCGCAAGGAATTTTGGATTTGCAGGCGCGAATCGCAGTTGGACAAAGCGTGACTGGAAAAATCACCGCGCTTCATGATTACGGCGCGTTCGTGGATATCGGCGGATTTCAGGCGTTGCTTCCGATTTCGGAAATTTCATACGAGCGCGTTCAAGACATCGAAAGCGTTTTGCGCGTTGGGCAGGAAATCACTGTGCAAGTAATCAAGGCGGATTGGAATGCCGAGCGCGTTTCGCTCAGTCTCAAGGCTTTGCAAGAAAATCCTTGGAACGCGGCGGGCGCAAAGTACGATGAAGGCACAAAGGTTGACGGCACGATTTCGCGCGTGGCGGATTTCGGCGTGTTCGTAAATCTTGAGCCTGGAATCGATGGCCTTGTCCACGTCTCGGAATTGAACCAAAAGCAGGGAACGAATTTGCGAAAAGTTTTCAAGGTCGGCGAGAAAATGTCGGTCGTGGTAAAATCCGTGGATTCGCAGGAAAAGCGCATTTCGCTTGCGCTGGCATCTTCGCGCGAACAAGATTTTGCCACTGCGCAATATCTTTCGGGCAATGCGAATTCGGAGGATGGCGAAACTTACAATCCGTTCGCCGCGCTTTTGAAAAAATGAAAAATTAAAGGTGAGCGGAAATTATTTAAACCGTCGCTTTCGCGACTTGTGCATAAGCGTCGGCGCGGGAGAGAAGGAGCAAGTCTTTGTCGCGGCTCAGATTTGCAATTCCGAGTTCCAGTTGTCCTGATTGCGCTGTTCCTGTGATTTGCCCCGGGCCGCGAAGTTTCAAATCTTCTTCGGCGATGAAAAATCCGTCGGTGCTTTGGCGAAGCACTTTCATTCGCGCGATTCCGTTTTCCGTGATGTCTTTTCGATAAATCAAAAAGCAAAATGATTGCGCTTCGCCTCGGCCCACGCGCCCGCGCAATTGATGCAATTGCGAAAGCCCGAAACGGTCGGCTTGCTCGATGACCATGCATGTCGCGTTGGGAACGTCCACGCCCACTTCGACGACAGTTGTCGCGGCGAGAATTTGAATTTTGTTTTGACGGAATTCATCCAAGATTTTTGACTGCTCGTCTTCGGGAATTTTTGAATGAAGCAACGCGCATTTGTATTGCGGAAAAATATTTTGCGAAAGATTTTTGAACGCGGCTTCGGCGGATTTTATTCCACTTGAATTATTTCCTCCGTCTTCGCTAAAATCGAAATTCTCTTCGATCGCAGGATAGACGAAATACGCTTGTCTGCCTTTTGCCAATTCCGCGTGGACGGCGTTGCAGGCGTTTTGCTCGTGCCCTTCCGCCACAAGATAAGTCGTGATGGGCTTTCTTCCTGCGGGCATGGTTTTTATCGTGCTCACGTCGAGATCGCCATAAACAGTGAGAGCGAGCGTTTGCGGAATGGGAGTTGCGCTCATCATAAGAAGATGCGGGGCGGCGAAAATTTTTTTCTCCGAAGCCGAATCGCTTGAAACTAGCGAGCGGCCTTTTTCTATGATTGCCTGCCTTTGCAAAACTCCGAATCGATGCTGCTCGTCTATCACGGCGAGCTGCAAATCCTTGTAGACGGTGCTGGCGGAAAAAAGCGCGTGCGTTCCAACGAGCATGTCAATGTCGCCATTTTTCAAAGCTTTCAAAAGTGGATTGCGCCCGGCCGCCTTGAGATTGCCGCTCAAAAATGCGCTTCGCACGCCGATGCGTTCCAAAAGCCTTGCGGAATTTTCGGCGTGCTGCTTTGCAAGAATTTCCGTGGGTGCCATGAACGCGCATTGTCCGCCCCAGTCGATTACGCGAAGGCATGCGAAAAGCGCGACCAAAGTTTTTCCCGAACCAACGTCGCCTTGCAAAAGTCGCTGCATTGTAAAAGGCGGCTTTTTTACAGGATTTTCGTTTTTAAGAATTCGCGCTCGTTCACCGTAGCCTTTGTCGATGTCGCGATTCATTTGCAAAATTACGTTCATTTGATCTTGCGTGAGCGCGAACGGAAGCATTTCCAAAAGCGCGGCTTGCTTTGGCGAAAAATCAATTTTGTTTTCGGAAACATTTTTGTCAGCATTTTGTTTTTCGGAATCTTCTTGCGCGATGTCCATTGCGGGAAGTGCGCCTTTGTGTTCATAAGCGCGCAAAAATACTGTCTTTTGCAATTTGAAAAGTTCTTCGTAAACCAAAGTCCGCCGCGCGGATTCTATGTCGTCCAAATTTTGCGGCGCGTGAATTTTTTTTATGGCTTCTTGTTTGGAAAGTAGATTGCGCTTGGCGATTATTTCGTCGCTCAAATCATTGTCGATTCCGTGCGAATATTGCGAAAGAGCCGATTGCACCGCCTTGAAAACTTTTTTTTGCGAAAGCCCTTGAGCAAGCGGATAGACTGGAACTATACCCATACCCGGTATGGGTATGTCATCGAAATCGGAAAGTTCGCCAGAATCCGAAAGTTTTTCCGCTTCAAAACTTGAGCTTTGCAATGAATTGTACTTTATGAAAAAACTTCCGCTCACGATTATGATGCTTCCGACTGGAAAAGTTTTTTGCAAAAAAGGACGGTTAAAGCAAATCAATTCGGCGGACGCGCTTTTGTCGCGAATCAGGATTTTTAGATTTTTCATTTTTCCGTAGCCGAACCATTCGTGCGCCACAACTTGCGCCACGGTGTGAATTTCTTTCACAGTTTCGAATAAATTCAGCGGAACGATTTTCGTGCGATCTTTGTAGTCGCGCGGAAAAAATTGCAGCAAGTCCGCCACGGTAAAAACATTGAGATTTGAAAATAGCCGCGCCGTTTCAGGTCCGATTCCTGCGAGCGTGGAAATTGGAGTTTTGATTTCGGCGAGTTTCATTTTAAAAAATCAGAATGGAATGCGGTGGCACATATCGATAAGCCAGCTCACTGCGATTTTGCCGCCGAAGTTCAAGGCTATCAGCAAGACGAGCACGAACACAAGCGCATTTCTGTACGCCACCGGTCTTCCGCCCGAAAATGGTTTTGTGATTGCATAAACGAGCGGGCTGAGCGAAGAATCGATTTGATTCCAAAGCGACGAATTTTTGTCGCCGCCAACCAAGGCGACAATCAGGCGAGCCGCGACTATAATTATAAAAAAGAAAATTATATATGATATAATCGCCCATACCGATCTAATTATTTCAATGAGAATTAAAGCGAGTGAAAATGGTACACCTTGCAAAAGCAAAAAGATAAATGATGATAGAGTTGAAAGAGATACAATTGCAACTATTGGTGAAAAATCGATTGCGCCAAAATGAAGCCATCGGATTCTCGAAAATAAATTCAAAAATGGATCGCATATAGCTGACAAAAATCTTCCGAACGGCGAATGCGAAAGCCCGGGAATCCAAGTGAGAAATACTCTAATTACGCAAAGCAGCATATAAATTACAATTACATCCGTCAATATATTGAACAAATGATACATTTTTCTTTCCCCTGTTTTTTCAAAAAATTACGCGAATCACGCTAACGTTTAAAGTTTGCGTCAAAATAGTGCCGCAAACTTTAACTTCGAGTTTCTTTCAGAAACTCGTTTATCCATTGCGATTTTTCACTCCGTTACAAAATCGCTTTTTCAACGATGAAAAAAGTTGAAACTTTTTTCATCGTTGAAAATTATGAGAGCCAAACTTCTTGCACTTCTTCCTGTTCGCCCAAATCTTCGATAAAATCTTGTGCGCATGGAACGCGAAGTTGCGACGCGGCTCTTACGATGTACGGACCTTGTTCCGTGTCTATATGAAAATATACTGAACATTGGCCTTCTTTGGCAACCAAAAAATCGCGCAAATTTCGGAGCTTCAATTCGTCTTGCGCGTTGCGTTTCAATTGAATGTGCACTTCTTGAATCGAGCGTTCCTTGAGAGAATTCAATTCCAAATTTTCGTCCACCAAAAATGAAGGCTCGTCGCGCGAGACATCGAGCTTGCCTTTGAGCGCAACCACGTCGCCATCTTTTATTTGCGAACGAAGCACGCCCCAAGTTTTCGGAAAAAAAGTTATGCTCAAAAATCCTGTGAAATCCTGCAATTTTGCGAAAGCCATTTCGTCGCCTTTTTTCGTGCGAATGCTGCGCAATTCCGTGAGCATTCCGATTGCCGTGTATTGCTTGCCGGAATTTCGCGTGCGCCATTTTTCGCTTTCGGGAATCGCGGCGGATTCTGCGGCGGCGTTTTTTGATTCGCGCTCAATATTTTCGCTTGAAATCGTGGCGCAGTTCGTGATGATTTTTCTGTAGTCGTCGAGCGGATGTCCCGAAACGTAAATTCCGATGCATTCCATTTCCTGATTTAATTTTTCCATTCGCGGAAAATCTTCCACTTCCTCAAAAACGAAATCCACGAATTCTTTTTCGCCCGCTTCTTCGAACAAACTGTTTTGTCCGTTTTGCTTGCTTTGATTTATCGATTCAACATACGCCATGGCTCTTTCGAGATTTTGCAAAAGCGTCGGGCGGTTTTTGTCGAGATGGTCGAACGCGCCGGTTTTTATCAAAACTTCAAGCGGCTTTTTTGTCACCGTGCGCAAATCGATTCGCTGCAAAAAATCCATAAAAGATTTGTACGTGCCGTTTTCTTCGCGCTCGCGGACAATTATGGCGGAGGCGGCTTCGCCCATTCCTTTGATTCCCGTCAGTCCGAAAATTATATGCCCGTCGATTACGTCGAAAACTGAGTCGGAACGATTTATGTCCGGCGCGTCAACAGGAATTCCCATTTTTCGGGCTTCTTCGATGTAAAGCGGAAGCTTGTCCGCCGAGTTGATTTCGTTGGTCATGTTTGCCGCCATGAATTCGGCGGGGTAGTGGCATTTGAGCCAAGCCGTCCTGTAAGCCAAAACGGAGTAGGCTGCGGCGTGCGACTTGTTGAATCCGTAGCCCGCGAAAGGGATCATTATGTCGAAAATCTCATCGGCGTGTTCGATGCTGTGTCCGTTTTTTTGCGCGCCTTCTTCGAATTCTTTTTTCTTTTCCATCAGGACGTTGAGCTTTTTCTTTCCCATCGCGCGACGAAGCATGTCCGCGCCGCCGAGCGAAAAGCCCGCTATGATTTGCGCCACTTTCATTACTTGTTCCTGATAGACCATTACGCCGTAAGTTTCCTTGAGCAAATCTTCAAGGGAGGGGTCGGGATAATGCACGCTTGAAGGATTGTTTTTTCCTTCGATGAAAGTGTCGATGAATTGCATTGGACCCGGGCGATAAAGCGCGTTCATTGCGACTAAATCTTCGATGCAAGTGGGCTTGAGTCGCTTCATATATTTTTGCATTCCGGTGCTTTCAAATTGGAACACGGCGATCGTGTCGCCCCGGCAGAACATTTCGAAAGTTTCCTTGTCGGTTTCGCTGACGTTCGCCGTGATCAAATCCGGCTCGCCCGGCTTTTTGTGCTTGTTGATGATGTCTTCGGCGTAGCGAATGAGCGAAAGCGTTTTCAATCCGAGGTAGTCGAATTTCACAAGGCCGCACGGCTCGATGATGTCCATCGTATATTGCACGCCGACTTCGCCAGTTTTTGGATCTCTGAAAACCGGCGCCCAATTCGGAAGCGGCGTTAATCCAATCACCATTCCCGAAGCATGAAGTCCAGTGTTGCGCTTGATGCCTTCGAGTTTGAACGCCAGCTCAAAAAGCTTTTTGTAACGCTCGTCGTCTTTGTACTGAATGAGTCCGCCGTATTCGGGATGTTCGGCATCGGGCGGAGTGAACGCATTTTTCAATTTGAATTTCGGCGCGAATTCTGGAATGGCTTTTTTGAGAATGTTCACTTCGGAAAGCGGAATGTCCAAAACTCGCCCCACGTCCGCGATTACGTTTTTTGGCTTGAGCGTTCCGAATGTCACTATGTGCCCGACGCATTCATCGCCGTAAAGATCGCGCGTGTGCTGAATGATGTCTTGGCGATAGCCGTAGTCCATATCCACGTCGAAATCCGGCATGGAAACTCGCTCCGGATTCAAGAAGCGTTCGAAAATCAAGCCATAGCGAAACGGATCAATGTCCGTGATTGTCATCGCGTAGGCAACGAGGCTCCCCGCTCCCGAGCCGCGCCCCGGTCCGATTGGAATGTAGGGCTTGGGCTTTTTGTGCAAATCGTCAAAAGTGGATTTCGACCAATTTATGAATTCCCAAACAATCAAAAAGTAGCCCGAAAATCCCATCGAAAAAATCGTGTTCATTTCGTATTCCGCGCGTTCGCGAATTTCCGGCGTGATTTCGTCGTAGCGTTTTTTCAAGCCTTCTTCGACAATGTGGCGCAGATAGTCGTTTTGGTCTGCCTGATAATTTTCGCCGTGCGTTCGGAATTCGGCGGGCAGCTCAAATCGCGGAAGACAATCCTTCAATTCTTTCGTGTCATATTGACGGATTGTGAGATGGCACATGTTTGCGATTTTGATTGTGTTGTCGTAGGCTTCGGGAACTTGCGGAAAAATCGCGCGCATTTCTTCTTCGGTTTTAAAATACCAAGAATCCAAATCCCGATCGCCGCCCATTTTCGGGTGAGGCTCTTTGAGCAAATTTTTAAAGCCGATGCAGCGAAGCGCGTCCTGCGCCTCGGCGTCCTCGCGCTCGACATAATGAATGTCGTTCGTGACGACCATCGGAATGTCCAAGTCGCGCGCAAGCTTTATCAATTTTTCCGCGACGATTTTTTGCTCGCTGATTCCGTGATTTTGCAATTCGATGTAATAATGATCCGGCCCGAAAAGTTCCTTGTATTCACGCGCGATTCTGTAGGCTTCTTCGGTTTTGCCGTTCAAAAGATATTGCGGGATTTCGCCTTGAATGCAGGCGGAAAGGCAAATCAGTCCTTCGTGATATTGCTTGAGAAGTTCAAAGTCGATTCGAGGCTTGCCGTGATAAAGCGCGTTTTCGTCGCAGAATGCGCGGCTCGAAAGCCATGAAATATTTTCGTAGCCCTTTTGATTTTCGCAAAGCAAAATCAAGTGAAAATAATGCGCGTGGCGGCCGTTGGCTTTGGCGAAAGGAACGTCGTTTTTTTCGGTGTGGCTTCCATAAGCCACATAAAATTCCTCGCCGATGATCGGATTGATTCCATTTTTGTGGCAGAGAATTTCAAAGTTGAGCGCGCCGAACATATTTCCGTGATCGGTGAGCGCGAGCGCGGGCATATTGAGACGCTTCGCTTTTTCCACCAATTTTTCGAGCGTGGCGCAACTGTCCAAAAGTGAATAGTCTGAATGAACATGGAGATGAACAAAACCGGCAGGCGGCGTTCCCTCTGGCGCGGGATCAAAAACAGGATAATCTGCCATGCGGGAGACTATAGCACATTTTGGGGCTTTTGTCAAGGTCGGTTAAAATTGGCGGGGAGAGGCGAAATGCGGTTTTGTTGTCACTCTATGCTTTGGTGGAACAGGAATTTTATAATTTTAAAATCAATTGCATAATAAATTTTTGATAAAAAAATCTAATTTTTTTAACCAGTCCCGTTCTATGAAACCGAATTGATGCATAATCTTAATATAAATATGGGACGTTTAAAATCCGCACAAAAATGCTGTGCGAATTTTAACTTCGAGTTTTCTTGCGAAAACTCGCTTATTCACTGCGATTTTTCACTTCGATGTAAAATCGCGTTTTTCAGCAACTCCCGAATCTGAAGATTCGTTCGTTGTTGAAAATTAGGGGAGGATATTATGAAAGCATTGGAAAGATATGGTAATTATTCAATATACAAAGTGTTGCAAAAATTCAATCGTGCAAAACATGACGATATGCAAAAGGTGCGGATGGAAAAATCCGTATCTTTTGAAGAAATGCTAGAAACAGAAATCGAAAAAGAAAATTCCATTTTTGATGCGCTTAACAACATGAACAAGCAACAACTTGAAGTTTCAGAAAATGTCCAAAAATTGATAATAGATCCGGATTCTATTGATACACATGATGTGACGATTTCTATGGAAAAAGCGCAAATGTCTTTATCATTGGCACAAAATATTGTCAGTAGAATTTGCAATGCTTGGCAGGAAATCTCACATACGTCGCTATAAAATTTGGCTTATTTGCAGATATTTTTTTGGAGGAATGCAATGAATACTTTTACAAAAACAACTGGTCTTTTGCAACGAGCAATGGATGTTGCTTCTTTGCGGTATGAAGTTTCTGCCAATAATTTGGCGAATGTCGAAGTCCCAAATTTCAAAAAGCAAAAGGTCAATTTTGAAAGTGAGTTAAAAAAAGCGTTGGAAAGTGATAAAAAAATATCAAGCATAAACATGAAAGCAACTAATTCTCGTCATTTTCAAAATGAAAACAAGATTGATTGGCAGACAATAAAACCAAGACGTGTCACAGATTGGGAATCTACAGCAAAAGCGAATGGAAACAACGTTGATGTTGAAGAAGAGGCGATGAATATATTAAAACTTAGTATGAGTTATACGCTTTTGTCTCAATTAACGGATCATGAATTTTCACAAATACAAATTGCAATGGGTAAGTAAAAAATATACAAAATTTAGAATGTATGATATAATGTAATTATGGAAAATTATAAAGATTTTAATTATTGTAAAAAATTGGTATCTGAATTTAAACAATCTTGTTTGGACGGCGATTTAAAAAAATTGGAAACTTTCGATTTTTGTCTTTTTTATCGAAATAAAGATAATAAATATGGTTTAGTGAATAGACCAAAGTATCCAGAATTTATTTGGAAATATGATCCTGATGACTCTGAATTAGCAAAAGCAATTTATGTTTTAATTTGGGGCAATGATAATAATGGTGAATATAAATTGCCTGATTGCTCGTTTGAAAATATTGGAACAGGATTAAAATATAGGGGAGATACTTTAAATACCTTTAATACATTATTTGATAAAAATATTTGGTGGACAAATGAAACAAATGAAGAAATAGAAGTTAAGGATAAAGAGTTTGCCGATTTGGTTAATGGTTTCAAGAAAATATATTTGACTATTGGCAATTTTTCAATTTTGCCTAATAAAATTCCCAAAGGGAAAAAAGATTCACTTAATTGTTATCGAGGAAAGGTCTTTAGAGATTATTATGATTTATTTTTAGATGAATTTAGAAAGTGTTTTCCAGAATCGAAAGGAAAAACAAAGAAGGAATATTTACAAACTCTATATGATGAAAATAAATTTTATTTTGATGAAATCAACACTTTTGAAAAATTTGTAAATAGAAATTTTTTAAGAGGTTATTTTAAAGATGGTGATACAAGAAAATTGAATGTAATTTTCGAAAAAAAATTAGCCTATTGGGGTTCAACAAGTGTAGATTCTTATAAAGAATTTGCAAAACTTTATATTGAAACGGTGACGCCTATTATAAAGAATCGCTCCAAAGAAATGATAAAAATTTTAGAAAAAACATTGCAGGACTAATTCTATGTCTACTTCTGCTGACAAGAATTCCCTAGTCATTTATCGTCGCATCTTGCGGCTTGACGAATTGTTTTCTGCGGAAAGATATCCTTCGATTCGAGAACTCATAAACGACGAGGAAGTAGGTGCGTCTCGTACTACAATTTTCCGCACTATTGAATTTATGCGTGATCAATTGCATGCTCCAGTTGTGTTTGACAAGGAGAAAGGCGGCTACTGTTATTCTGAAAAAGCATTTCGCCTGCCTTCGTTGTTTACTACTGAACAAGAACTTTTTGCCATTACGCTTATGCGAAATATGGCAAACAAGTTGAATGGAACGCCACTCTATGAAGGTGCCAATTCAATTTTGAATTTTATTCGGAATAATACTTTGCGAAATCCAAACGAACGTGAATTTTCAAATGACAAGAATCCGCACGAAGATGCAAAAATAGATTGGATTGAAAATCGCTATGTTTTTTTGAATGAAGGAGAGTTCAATGTTGAAAACGAAACTTGGCGGATTATTAGCCAAGCTATGAAAGTGAACCGCCAAATTGAATTTGAATATAATTGGCAAAAGGGCAAGCGTTGGGTGAAAATTGATTTTAATCCTTGGCAGGTCGTCAATTCGCGAGGGCGATGGTATTTGTGGGGCTTTGATATTGGCACAAAACAAAGGCGTCTATTTTTGTTGGATTTGATTCGCGGAGTAAGAATTGTTTCAAAAGATTTTACTATGCCAAAAGACTTTGACTTTCGCAAGCACACAAAAGGAATGTTTGGCGCGTTCATTGGCGAAAAGGAATGTCATTTTAAGGCGAAGTTTTCAGGTTGGGCTGTGCCTTACATAAAACGTGGTATTTGGGGCGAGAAACAAAAAATAGAAAAATCTGGCGATGATGCCGTAATCCTTTCTTTTGTTGGAACGGAGTTGTTGCCATTTTTGCATATGATTTTGTCTTATGGGAAAAATGCTGTTCCGCTTGAACCAAAAGAATTAGTGGATTTATGGCGGGACAATATTTTGGCGAGCGCGGAAATTGCTTTTCCATATCATACTGCCACATAAAATTACTCGTTGGCGGGGAGAGGCGAAATGTGGTTGGAAAAAACAAGGAAGATTTACCGATTAAATTGATGCTGTATCGGAAAAAAGAAAGCAAATTATTTCCTGATATGTGAAAAATCAGAAAACACACGCGCAATTCCATCAGAGACGACTTTTTGGATTCTCTTTTCGAGTTCTTCGGGGCGGATTGCGCCGTCTTTTTCTGCGCCGCCTTCAAAAAATTGGATCGGCTCAATTTCTAGCACGTCGGCAATCTGTTCTATGGTCTCCGGCGACGGAAAATATTTGCCGTTCTCCACGCTATTTATGTAGTTCGAGCTTTTGCCGATTGCAAGCGCAAGGTCTAGCTGTCTTAAACCTTTTTCTTTTCTATAGTGCTTTAGATTCCCGATGAAAGTTTGTCGTATGTTCCCCATATGCACAGTATGACAGTGTTTTTAATCCATAGTACATCTAAAAAAAGTATTTGAAATAGCCATATTTCTTGACACACATCTAATTTAAATGTATAATTCACGCAAATTCGATGTTGCCGCGCAAACCTTTGACCTTGCGCGCAACTCATGGAGGTTATTATGAAGATTAGAAGATTTGGTAAGCCGTTGGCGCTGTTTGCGTTTGCGATGGTTTTGGCTCTTGCAGGTTGTAACCAGAATGCGGAAGATGAAGGCGAAAGCGGAGTCGGTAGCGGCTCCAGCGCAACGCGGCTTGTTGCAAACGTGTGGACGGACGGCAAGATTAGCAAAGAGGGGCAGATAAAAAAGTATACTGTCGATGTAACCAAAGGAGCGCGGTATTTTATTTGGCTGAATGATTCTGAGGAGGGCGACAGAACAAAGACCGCCAATGCGGGATTGAAAATATCACATGAAGATGGCACAGTGATTCGCGATAGTTATGTAAGTTGGCTTTATACGAAACCACTTACATTCAGTGCGTCAAGCACAGGCACAGTCACTATAACTGTTGCAGCATATGCTTGGGGTTGGGAGAAGGGTACTGGCACTTACGCTATAAAGTACACTTCACGACCTGAATATGACACACTCACAAAAGAAAGCTGGAATGATGACAGCATCATTGCCAAAGGTCAGACAAATAAATATACTTTTTATGCTGATGAAAAAACACGCTATTTCATTTACTTGAACGACACGGACGCAGGTAGCGGAATAACTACAAAAACCGCTAATGTAGGTTTAAAAATATCCCACAGTGATGGTACTGTAATTTGTAGCAGTTATGACGATGCAAGTAACATTTACATGAAACCCTACACATTCATAGCATCAAGTTCAGACACAATCACGATAACTGCTGCAGCATATGATTGGCGTTGGGAAGAAGGCATCGGCACTTATGCCGTAAAATACACTTCTCGCCCTGAATATATTACATTATCAAAAGGTGCATGGTATGAAGATGATATAATTACAAAAGGACAAACGAATAAATATCATATTCCTGTAATTGCAGGGACGGAATATAATATTTATTTGGATGACATAGACGCAGGTAGTGGAATTACCTCAAAAACCGCTAATGTGGGCTTGAAAATATTCTATAACGGTGGAAGTGTAATCTGCAACAATTATAACGATGCAAGTAGCATTTACACAAAGCCCTACACATTCATAGCACCAAGTTCAGGCACAGTCACGATAACTGCTGCAGCATATGATTGGCGTTGGGAAGAAGGCATCGGCACTTATGCTATAAAGTACACCGTCAGCGACAGTGAATATGATTCAGGTCAAGTTGTATATCCAGAACAATGGTATCTTAACGAATAGATGATGGAAATCTAAATCATATTAGAATCGATTGCTTTTAAACAATCACCTTGCGCTATCATCGTCGGTCGCCCGCTACCTCAAAAGCGAGGTGTGGGCGGTCTTGCGATTTTAATCACTTTTTCTTTTGTTGTTGATAACACAATCATTTTTCAATTGACAAGAATGCAATTCTATTTTATCATTTAAAAATTACAATTAAAATCAGCAACTAATTATGCGTTGCTGATTTTAATGCCGAGTTTCTTCAGAAACTCGCTTATTGTATTGCGATTTTTCACTCCGTTGCAAAATCGCGTTTTCAGCAATTCGAAAGTTGTTCTCGCAACGAGCCAAAGGCGAAGTTTCCAGCGAACTTTTTTCGTTGTTGAAAATTACGGAATAATTTCAAATCGCCTTATGCGGGCGACAAAACAGGAGAAAAAAATGCACGCCAATCCGCGCACAACTCAATTCGCCATGAGCCTTTTGCCGCAAAAATCTTTCGGTGAAGTCGTAAATTTCGACGGCGAGACTTGGTACAAAATCTCGAACGCAAACGCAATCGAGCCTTTTTTCATGACAATCACAAGTTCTTCCGATGTTTGGAATTTCATTTGGTCGAACGGCGCGTTGAGCGCGGGACGGAAAAATTCCGAGCATGCGATTTTTCCGTATTTGACGGCGGACAAAATTTTGGACATGGGCGCGTGCAGCGGAAATCTTTCGGCGGTGAAAATTTTTTCGGCGGACGGAACTTTTTTGTGGAAGCCGTTCGACTCGAACACGCAATGGAAGGTCGAGCGCAACATTTACAAAAATTCCAGCGGCTCGCACATCATCCTCGAAGAAGTGAACACGGAACTTGATTTGATTTGGCGCACGGAATGGACTTCCAGCGACAAATACGGCTTGGTGAAAATTTCTTCGATAAAAAATCACGCTTCAAAATCTGCAAAAGTTCAAATCTTGGACGGCGCGCAAAACATCGTGCCCGCTTGCGGAACAATGCAATTGCAGGCGACAAATTCAATTTTGCTTGACGCTTACAAAAAATCCGATTTGGAAAAAGATTCCGGCCTCGCGCTTTTTTCGCTTTCTTCCGTTTTAACCGACCGCGCAGAACCGAGCGAAGCTCTTTGGTCGAACACTTGTTGGTTTAGCAAAAAATGTCCGGTTTATCTTGACCCTCAAACGCCCGAATTTTTCGCGCGTGAAATTCCGCTCGAGCAAATTGATGTTCTCAAAGGAAAACGCGCTTCGTGCTTCATCAGTTTTGACTTGGAATTGGCAGACGGCGCACAAGAAAAATGGGAACAAGTTTTCGACACGCATTTGGAAAATTCCAAAATCGCGCTTCTCAAAAAAGAACTCACCGACCGCGCCGCTTTGGAAAAATCCTTGCTCAATGACATTGAGCAAGGAAAAAAATTGCTGGAAAAATATATCGGCGAAGCGGACGGCTTGCAGAACACGGCGGACGAAATCGCGTGCATGCATCATGAAGCAAACGTGATGTTCAACATAATGCGCGGCGGAGTTTTTGCGGAAAACAATTTGGTGCGCTCCGACGATTTTATCGGTTTTGTGGAAACTCGAAACAAGGCAAAAGCCGCTTGCGCGAAATCTTTGAATTTGGGCGAAACCGTAAATTATGCGGAGCTTGGAAAAATCGTCAAAGCCAAACACGACGCGCAACTTTATCGGCTTTACCTTGAATATTTGCCGCTTTCGTTTTCGCGAAGGCACGGCGATCCGAGCCGCCCTTGGAACAAGTTTTCAATCAATTTGAAAGACTCGCACGGAAATCCGATTTTGAATTACGAAGGAAACTGGCGCGACATTTTCCAAAACTGGGAAGCGTTGGCGATGAGCTATCCTGCGTACACGAGCGGAATGATTGCGAAATTCTTGAACGCCACCACAGCCGATGGCTTCAATCCGTACAGGATAACGCGCGCCGGAATCGACTGGGAAATTCCCGAGCCGGACAATCCTTGGGCGAACATCGGATATTGGAATGACCACCAAATAATTTATCTGAGCAAGCTTCTCGAACTGGAAGAAAAAATCAATCCTGCCGCGTTGGATGAATTTTTGAATTCCGCAATTTTCACCGTGGCGAATGTTCCTTATCACATCAAGGCATATTCGCAAATCCAAAAAAATCCGCGCGACACAATTTTGTTTGACATCGAACTGAATGAAAAAATTTCTGCGGAAGTCGAACGCTTTGGAAGCGACGCGAAACTTTTCGGAAAAAACGGCGAGCCGTATTTGGTTACGATGACGGAAAAAATCTTGCAATTGATTTTGACGAAAATTGCGAACTTTGTTCCGGCCGGCGGAATTTGGATGAACACGCAGCGTCCCGAATGGAACGACGCGAACAACGCGCTCGCGGGCTACGGCTTGAGCGTGGTGACGCTTTGCTATTTGCGCCGCTTCATTGTTTTCGTAAAAGATTTGTTCGAAAAATCAAGCGAGGAAAATTTCGTTCTTTCCGCGCCGCTTAAAAAATTCCTCGAAGAAATTTCGGAAATCTACAAAAGCGCGAATCCCAAAAATCTTGATTCGGGAAGCGAGCGAAAAATTTTCGTTGAAAAATGCGAAAAGGCGTTTGAAGCCGAACGCTTCGCTTTCTATGAAAATCCTGAATCGCTTTTGCAAGGCGAAAAAATTTCCAAAGCGGAAATCATTTCCGCGCTCGACGCTTTCATCAAGCATGCGGAACATTCAATCAAAATGAACAAGCGTTCCGACGGACTTTATCATTCGTACAACACGCTCGAAATTGGCGAGCGCGCGATGGAAGTCTTGAACCTCGAGGAAATGCTCGAAGGCCAAGTGGCAGTTCTTTCGAGCGGCTTGCTGGACGCGGAGGAAGTTTGCGCGTTGTGCGATTCCTTGGCAAAAAGCCGAATGTACGAGCCGCGCCAAAATTCTTACATGCTTTATCCTTCGAAAGAATTGCCGCGCTTTGAAAACAAAAATGTTTTGGAAAAATCCGCCGCGCAAAAAATCGCGACGCTGAAAGCGGAATTGGAACGCGGCTACATTTTGCCGGACGCGGCTTCGCTCGTTTACAACGATTCGCTTGAAAACGGCAAGGCGCATTTCAATCCTGATTTCAGGAATGCGGAAGTTTTGGAAAATGCGATCGAAAAAAATTATCCGCAAATTTCTTCCGAAGAAAAAGGCGAAATCTTGTCGCTTTACGAAAAGACTTTCAATCACAAATCGTTCACGGGACGAAGCGGCACGTTCTATGCTTACGAAGGAATTGGCTCGATTTATTGGCACATGGTTTCAAAACTTTTGTTGGCAGTTCAGGAAAATTTTCAAAAAGCTTTGGCGGCAAAAAATGAGCAAGGCGCGAAAAAATTGGGCGCGCATTATTACAAAATTCGCGCTGGACTTTCGTTCAACAAAACTCCCGAAATTTACGGCGCGTTCCCGATCGATCCGTATTCGCACACTCCGTATTTGCAAGGCGCGAAGCAGCCCGGAATGACGGGGCAGGTAAAAGAAGAAGTGATAACGCGCTGGGGCGAACTCGGAATGGAAATCGAAAACGGCTGTCTTCGTTTCAATCCCGCTTTGCTTTTGAAAAAAGAATTTGGCGCAGATGGAACGCTTTCTTTCACGCGCTTCAAAATTCCGTTTGTGTACAAATTGGACGGCTCGATTTCCGCGATAAAAGTCACGGTGGATTCTGCAACATTCGGCGCGGAAATTCCTGCCGAATTGAGCGCGGACATTTTCTCGCGCGAAGGCAAAGTGAAAAGCGTCACCGTGGAAATTCCTTCCAACGCGATTTTTGCGGAATAATTCGTGCGGAGTGTTTTATACCCCGACGCTCCGCTGGAAATTTCTTTGCGAATAGCGTCGAGGTATTTTTATTTTGGAGAAAAAATGAAAAAAAAATTGATTCCGTTTTCGCTCGCGCTGGCGGTGATTTTGCTTGATCAAATCACAAAACTTTGGATTGTGAAAAACATTCCGCCGTTCAGCGTTGGATATTCTTTCGGCGGCGATTTGCTTAGAATAATTCATGTGGCGAACAAAGGCGTGGCATTCAGTTTGGGCGCGTCGCTTTCGCAAAACGCGCGTGCGATTTTGTTTTCGCTCGTGCCGCTTGTGGTGATTGCGTTCGTGGTGGCGATTTATTTTCGCAACGATGAATTCAATTCGTTGCAAAGATGGTGCATTTGCGGAATTGTCGGCGGCGGCGTTGGAAACATCATCGACAGGATTTTCAGGCCGCAAGGCGTGGTGGATTTTGTTGACGTGAAATTTTTCGGAATATTCGGTTTGGAACGCTGGCCCACTTTTAATGTGGCGGATGCTTGCATCGTTGTCTGCGGAATAATTTTGATAATTTCGTTTTTCCTCACGATAAAAAATTCGGAAGAAGCGAAGTCGAAAAAATAGTTTTGAATTTCGCGGCGAATTTTTGTCGCGAAATTTAATTAGGATTTGGGCGAATATGACTGAAGAAGAATTGAAAAAAATTGACGCGCCGAACAAGGCGGAGAAAAAAGCTCCCACGGTGCGGCAGCAAAAACGCAACGTGATTTTTTTGCAATTGGGCGGCGCGGCGTTGCTGTTCGCGTTCGGATGCGTGCTCGTTCCTGTGCTTTTGATTGCGGCGAAATATTTTTATGAATGCGTTCTTCACGGCGGCGGAAATTCCGAAACGACTTTTTTGTCGATTGTGATGTTCGCGGCGATTGTGCTTGCATGGTTTTTGAGCCGCCAAGTTTGCAAGTTGATTGCGAAGCGTTTGGGCGCGGAAAAGCTCGGCGAAGAAACGATGAAATTTTATTTTCCGAAATGAGCCGCGCAAAAAATTGTGCTGGCGGATTTTAAGCGCGATTTTTTGGCTTTCCTTTTTTTACCGCAAGAATAATCACGGCGAGCAAGACTGCCAAAACTGCGCCGCCAGCCGCAATCGGCAAGATTGGCAGGGCAGAGGATTCCTTTGCGTCTGCTTCTTTGTTCGCCCTTTCGCTTTCAGCGGATTCGGGGAGCGCGGCTTCCTCTGCGAATTCTGCGCGTTCAGTTACGGTCGCTGTTTCAGATTCTTCCACTCTCTGATTTTCGCTTGCTGCCAACTCAACATATCCTATAGCAAAATCATCGTCTCCAAGCGAGCCTCCATTATTTCGCTTCAAATATTCCTCCGGCAAATACAGTCCCGCTGGAATTGTATTCGTTCTTATGAAATCCTCATAGAGCGCAACCCATTTCGCTGGCATTTGAATTAGGTCGAGGCAAAGCTTCCCTGTCTCTCCGTTGTATATCTTCATTTCCTTGCCGTTTATTTCAAAAATAAAAGAGACTGGTTCTCCGGAAGTCAGATGGGGAAAATTTTCACTGCCAGTTTTCCATTCGTTTTGGTCATCTGAGTCCGTAGTTGAAGGATATGCGGCAATCTCATATTTTCCGTTTCCAGCATCGTTAATCTTGCTGATTAGGAATCCTGTATTCTGCACAAGCAACGGCGAATGAACCATAAACCCACAGTTGGAAAGAACTATTGAAAGAAGCTGTGGTATGTCATAATACCATTGGGAAACTACCGCGTCTGCATCCCACTCTGTTCTTTTTGGCTCGTTCAATACTATGATGTCCCTGTCCTCTTTTTCCAATGCCTCAAAATACCAAATTGGAATCCACCTTGGATTATCGTTTCCTTTGCTGTTCTTGTACAATGTGTAATCAGGCAATTGTTCCGAACCAACAATCTTCAGATAGTCAGATGAGATGCCGCCTCCCGTATCAACCCCCAAACTATAAAAACCGGAAAACTCTCTGTCAAACTTGTTGTTAAAATGCCTTCCCTTTTCTATGGGCGTTCTTCGACATTCATCCAAAGTTTCCCATATTTCAATTTCGCAGTCCTCGAAATTCTCATATTCCACTTCGACAAGGAATGTCTTGCGGTAATCGGTATACGAATTATACAATTCTTCTTGTGCGAAGACATCAAATATTACGAACATTAAAAAGCAAAACAAGATTCTTATCCTCATTTTTCCCTTCCTTTTGACCGCAAGAATAACCACGGCGAGCAGGACTGCAAGGATCGCGCCATCCTGCCCCCTATTCCGCATACTCGCCGTAGACTTTTATCTCGCTGATACAAGTGTCGTCATAATCCGTGCCGGGATAGACATCGAGAATGGTAAGCTTCATTAATACTAACGGCATGTCATAAATATTGTCTTCTCTCAATGTTATAAAAAATTCAAATTCCTGAGTCTCGCTGGTATCCGCCAATTCAAGAACAGAATCATAAATCTTTACAGGATCGGCGCGGACAAAAATTTCGTATTGACCATATACTTCCGGCGTGTCATAAATTTCAATTCTGCACGTCTTTACCCTGTTGTTTTTTACAAACAAATCCTGACTCTTGCAAAAGCCATTGTTAATTTCCAAATGGCACTTTATATTTTTAAACCGTTGCGCTCTTCCATAATCGAAACTTAAACCATTTTCATGGTCGATTGACATCAATACATATTCATTTATGCCAGGACCTCTTACTCCTTCACACCAACAAGTTGCTACGTCATTATCGCTCAAGTTGACCCACTCAAATTCATCAGGCTTGTAAGCGTTTTCCAACAAGGCAGAACTCCGGGCGGATAGCCACGGCTTTTCGACCAATACTGAACTGTGCATGTCCTCTATTGCCTTTCTTATCAGCATCTCATCTGCAAAAGCGCAGAGCATCTGAAGAATCATTGCCATCAAAATAAAAATTTTCTTCATAAAGCATCTCCAAATAATATAAACCCCGTTATCAATATTATTAACAATGCATTATTTTAGTTAATCACATATCGTTGCGTTCGTCAACAGCGCGCAAGAGAAGTTTCGCCGACAGCGTTCGCTACGCTCGACGAGTTCATTGACGCTCCGCCAGAACCTGCATTTCCGCCGTTTTTGAATTTATTTCCGCAAAAACGCAAACGTATTTCCGCAAATACGTACGTGTATTTCGGGAAATATGCACACGTTTTTCCGCAAATATTTTTACGTATTTCCGCAAATAAATTCGGCACGGGCTTGAAAAAGCAATGTTTTGTCCCTAGCGGGGACGATTCTGCGTTTAGTCCCTGCCACGGACCATGCGCACGTCCCTGGCAGGGACTAAAGTGCGTGCGCGTTGGAGATGTTCTCACTCACTGGGCGCGGACGCGGAAGGATTTATGCGCGTCCGTAAAAAACGCTCGGTCTCGTGTCGTGCATTTTATTTTTTCTCGTACTTCTTTTTCTTTGCCGCAAACAGGATAACGGCGAGCTGGATAACCAAAGCCGCGCCGCCCACCACAATCGGCAGGATTGGCAGGGCGGCATTTTGCTTTGCGTCCGCGTCCGCCGATTCCGCTTCTTCGTTTGAGTTCTCGCTTTCGGCGGCTTCGGGGAGCGCAGCTTCTTCCGCAGGCTCTGCGTGTTCCGTGGCGGGCGCGGGCTTTCGGACGGAGGATTCCGCGGCTGATTTTCCGCCGTCCTCGTAGTCGCACGTGCCGTCTGCATGGCGCGGCCATGTTACCTTGGATAGGTCGCAAGTATTGTTCTGCAAAAGGCTGGTTCCTTGCGATAAAAGGGTCTCCGACACTATTACAAAAGTGCCGTATGTCTTTTCATCTGAACGAATTGTCAGATAATCTCCGTCAACCGTTAGCGTCAACGTCTGTTTTTTCACCGAGACTTGCTGGGGAATCGTTGTTGCATCCCAATACTTCTCTATCACGGCACTTATTTTGTATCCGTCTGCCTCTTTTTCAATGTCAAGAACATAAAAAGAATAGTATCCAAAAATAGTATGAAGTCCTATTACAACATTGAATATGTAACTGGGATTAAACTCATGCACCTCCAAGAACCATTCATAATCAAATTCTGTTTTATATGCATTGTATTGCTCGTATCCATATGGCTCAATTTTGCTGACAGAATCCCTGTCCTGACTGAAAAGCAGATCCACATAGTTTTTCGAAATCAATGCTTTCTTTTCATTCTTAAGGGCAGAGGATATTATGTCCTCATCGAAAACACATTTCGTCTCTTTGGGAACAAATTTTGACGCATCCGCAACGTAGTTGATTCCATTGTATACAATTCTACACAAAAGTTCTCCTTCTGGTGACTTCCCCACATCTGCTCCATAAACATTTCTCGCATACACAGAAACATTTTTGTCAAGCAGCAACGCAGGTTCATAGTTTCCGTTTAGCAACTGGACTTCATCTGTAGAAGTATAGACTATCGGCTCCGCAAAGCAGAAGCCTGCATATATAAAAAGCATGCTTATGAATATTTTTCTAATTCTTTTTTTCATTTCTTTATTTTCCTCCCATCGGATTGATTCTATTGGTTATCCAATTAAAATTGCTGTTCGCGTCATAATCGCAGCTGCCATCCGCGTGGCGCGGCCAAGTTATTTTGGAGAGGTCGCAAGTGTTGTCACGCATCAGTGACTTTATCTCCGTTTTTGTTTCATTGTTTGTTTTCACGAATTGACCTAGTAGTTGACCGTCGCAAAAAAGATTCAAATAATCACCGTCTGCCGATACTTTCAGCAGGACATAATCTCCCGTTGAATAGGAATTTGTTGCATCTGGCATAAACCAATCATACACTTCCGCCTCTATTAAATAATCAGAATTTTTCTTGCTAATATTTTTGACAAGGAAACTGCAATTGTCAAACAACAATGAAATGGTAACGACTGAATTAAAAAAATATGTTGGTCTAAGGAAGCTTAAAGTATAATACCATTCATAATCAAATTCAGTTTTCCGATCTTGATACTCCCTGAAACCATTTTGTTGTTTTGATTTGATGACATCTAGGTTTTGTTCTTTCAGCATATCAAAATAATAGGATGAAAGCCATTCGGCATCCTCTGAATGAATTAGAGATATATTGTCAGACAAAATATTTTGGGCGTTTTCAGGCACCAAATTCTCAACATTGGTAAAATAATGGGTGTCATGGTATAAGATTTCGACCGAATATTTCCAATCCGAAACGCCATAATAGATTTGCGCTTTGGAAATTTTCACCGTCTCATTCTTGTCAATATCGCGAGCGTAATAATTGAACGTGCCGTCACTTTCATAAAGTTTTGTACTTTTAAGTGTCTTATAATTTATTCCATAAATGTTGAAGAATAAAAAAAGCGCAAAAATCTTACCAATTGCTTTTTTCATGGATATTTCTCCCTATTGTTTTAGCGGATGTTTTCTAACTGTCCCTCGAATATTATTAAATTTTTCAGTCCAAGCCAAGCCTTCTTCGCCGCTATTTCCTATTATTCATTGCCGGCTTTCTTTTTCTTTGCAATCGCAAGGATGATTGAAAGCAATGCAATCACAATGATGATTCCGAGACTAACTCGAATAAAGGGAAAGGCAAAATCGTTCTCTTCTTTTTTTATGTCTGTCTTTACAGCGGAATCCGTTTTGATTTCGTCTTTTGTCTCGTCCGAATCCGGAAGATTGATTTTTTCCTCTTCTTCCAATAATTCTGTGGCAGATGCCGTTTTAGACTCTTCCATGCCCTGATTTTCGCTTGCGCTTGTTGTCGCATTGCCCGCCTTATTGTTTTCCGAAAAACGAATCAAAGGCAGTTCTATCTTGTCATCGTAGTCGCAACTGCCGTCCGCGTAGCGCGGCCATGTTACTTTGGAAAGATCTATGTCTTTAGTCGCCATGAATTCATGTATCTGCTCACATAAAACGTCAGGAGCAATGATATATCTCCCCATAAAATTATCTTTTGAATTAATCCATAAATCCACATAGTCTCCGTCAAATTGAACAAATAACTTTATGTATGCGTCTTTTTGATATTTTTTATATATGTCAGAATACACGTCTTCGTTCATGGCTTCGTCGAGGCTGTCTCTATAACGCAGTAAAGTAAGCATCTTGCAATCGTCAATCGTTTCAATGTTTTTGACCATGTAAAAATTATGCTGGCTGAATGACACTATCGTATTCGACAATAAATAATCTTCCGGATGAAAAAAATCTTCAAGGGAATCAGGCCCGTACTTACCACTCTTGCACTCTTCCAGTGTTTTTAGCCACAATGGTTGCTTCTCGAAAATCATTGCCAAATTCTTTTTGGACAAAACTTCCAGATAATATTCAGGGATAATTCGTATCAATGAGTTTTCTTGCGTCAACAACTCCGAATCAACTACCTGCAATGCGTCTGTATACATCCACATCGGTTTTTCATTGTAAAATGCGTCAATCGCATACTTTACGTAATAATGCGTTTCTACGCTATATATTGGCCCAACGGATCTTTCCGAGGTCCATACTATTACGGAATCTTTTTTAATCGGTTTGTACGGCTCCTCAAAGCCTCCGTCGCTATAAAAAGTGTCTTCCCTGACCTTATAGGTTATTGTCTCTGGACTCAAAAATATTGGCTTTGCATGCGAAACCGCGGCACTGCACAAAGCCAACAAAAATAGTATAATTTGTCTTTTCATTTATCTTTTCTCCTCATTTCCTTTCTTCCCTGTTTTAAGAAAATCTTGAAACAAATCGACCCATTTATCAGTGACAGGAATTAAAGACACAATCAATTTTTTGGTTTCAAAATTATAGACTTTTATAGAATCTTTTAAAGGCGAAATCCTCAATGAAAAAGTCTTGGTTGGATTGGGAAAATTTTCAAGATCCGTGCATTTTGCGGAAATGTCAGACCAGTCATATATTTCAGTGGGAAAGCATGTGATGATATAATCTTGATTTTTCTTTTCAATTCTTTTTATGAGAAAATTATAGCCATCACGACCTAAAAACCTTATATTTAGAAGCACATTTGTAAAGTCAATTCCGAATGGATAAGAAGCGTAGTCCTCATACCAATAGGTGTCCGAATCGGCAAAATACAAATCTTCTGTTACCGGGAGTTTTTTGTTTATAAAGCGTATTGCCTCTTTTCGCGACAGATTTATTACATCTTTATACCAATCGGCAATCCATATAATTTCATTGCTTTTGTTTTTTCTTAACAGGTAATTGGGCAATATGTCGGATTCTTTTATTGCCACGTCATCTGCCGAAATCCAATTTCCTTTATAGCCAGCAAATATATAATCGTCGATTGTATAAATAACTCCCTCTACGGTGGCAGTCTCGCCTTTTTTGATTTTTTTACCAGTTTTTTTCCAGCTGCCATCTATAACTTCAGTTTCATTTAACGCATAATATGTATTAGCTGTCTTGATAAAACCTTCCGTATAGTCAATTTGAAAATCAATGTTTGAGAATCTCGTTTCTTGTGAATATCCCATAGCGATGCTGCAGGATAAAAAAAGCGGTAACAGAATTCTTCTTTTCATAAAACCTTAAATTCAAGCAATGAAGGAATTTTCAGATTCGTTCATTGCTTGAAAAAATCATTTCGCAACAAAATGCGGGCGCAGGGGGGGTATCCCTCCCTGCAAAAAAAATTATTTTACCGCTTCGAAAATCATGTCCGCCACGAAAACTGCCGCCAAAATCCAAGTTACAATTGTAATGTCTTTTGACTTTTTTCCGGCGCATTTTGTGATGACGTAGGAAATCATTCCCCATGCGATTCCTTTTGAAATCGAGTATGAGAACGGCATCACCATGATTGTGATGAACGCGGGGATTCCTTCCGTCGGGTCGCCGAAGTCAATTTCCGTGACAGATTTCATCATCAAAAATCCGACGAAAATCAAAGCCGGAGCTGTGGCCGCCGCAGGAATGAGCGCGAAAAGCGGAGTGAGGAAAAGCGAGAGCAGGAACAAAACGCCGGTTACAACCGAGGCAAGGCCTGTGCGTGCGCCTGCCGCCACGCCGGAAGTTGATTCGACAAATGAAGTTACCGTGGAAGTTCCGAGACACGCGCCAACGACTGTTCCAACTGAATCGGCGAGCAACGCGCCTTTGACATTTTTCATGTTGCCGCTTTCGTCTTTGAGATTGCCTTGTTCAGCCACGCCGAGCAAAGTTCCGATTGTGTCGAAAATGTCAGTGAACAAAAATGTGAAAAGCACGACGATGAATTTCAAAATCATTGCGCTTGAAGAAAATGCTTCGCCGAACGCGAATTGGAAAAACAGCGGCGCGGACGGAGCGGAAAATGGTTTCCAGTTTGGCGGAACGCTTGTCACGCCGAATGGAATTCCTACAATCGTTGTGATTATGATCGCAATTAAAATTGAGCCGGGAACTTTCATCACGTAAAGCACGATCGTGAGAATGAGTCCGATGATTGCGACAATCGCCGCTTTGTTTTCCGCCGTAAAATTGACGAAGCCGATGAGCGTTCCTGTCTGCGTGGAAATGATGCCAGCGTTTGCCAAACCGATGATCGTGATGAAAAGTCCGATTCCAGCTGCGACCGCTTTTTTGAGCGATGTCGGAATCGATTTGATTATCGCTTCGCGCACGCCGAAAAGCGAAAGCAAAATGAAAATGATGCCTTCCACGAAAACCGCCGTGAGCGCGAATTGCCAAGAGCATCCCATTCCGAACACGACGGAAAAAGTGAAGAAGGCATTGAGTCCAAGTCCCGGCGCGAGAGCCACGGGAAGATTTGCTATGAACGCCATCACAAGCGTCGCGATTCCCGAAGCGATTGCCGTGGCAGTGAAAACCGCCTCGAACGTCATTCCGTTTCCGCATTGTCCGAGGATTCCCGGATTTACGGCGAGAATGTAGACCATCGCGAGGAATGTAGTTACGCCGCCCACAACCTCGCGTCCAACTGTAGTTCCGTTCTCTTTGAGTTTGAAGAACTTCTCCATAAAATGAATCTCCTTTAAGCTGCCAAGCCCCCGAACGGAAGGCGGCCGCCAGCCTTAAAGCGACCGCGACAAACGGATAACCGAAAGCCCTTGCAAGAATGCTTTCATTATAGCGTAGAGTTCATTAATTTTCAACAACTCAAAAGTTTCAATTTTTGAGTTGTTGAAAACGCCGTTTTGCAATTAAATGAAAAACGGCAGTATATAAGCGAGTTTCTGAAAGAAACTCGACATTAAAATCAGCAACGCTTAATTAGTTGCTGATTTTAATTATTTTTTGTACAACCGAGCGGAGGTTCGGGCATTTTTTAAAATTCCACGACGCACGAAATTGGCAAATGGTCGGAATATCCATTGAGCGAATAAATTTTAAACGGCTTCGGTCTGCCGTCTTCATACGCCCACGCGCCGGAAGTTTGCGGCGAAAATTCTTTGAGCGCGATTTGCCCGCAAGCAAAAAAATGATCGATTCTCTCCCATTTGTCGCGGAAAAAATAGCTACCTTCTTCGCCTGAAAATTCTGGCCACGGCGAATACACAAAAATTTTTTCGCTCGAAAAAAGCATCGCAAATTCGATATTCGGCGTGTTGTAAAAATCTTCCGCTTCAATCGCGTCAATATCGATAAAATTAAATTCGCTTATATCTTGATTAAAATCTCCGGCGCAAATTATCGCGGGCAAAGTGGCATCGTTTCGCGCGTCAGAAATTTTTTGCGCCAAAAGTCCTTCTTGCCATTGTCGCCAAATTTTCGATTCTTCTTCGCCGCCCGATTTCGACTTCCAATGATTCACGAAAATTTTCAGCGCGCGCGATTTTTTGCCGCTGGAAAATTTATTTTTCGCGATGAGCAAATCCACTTCCATAAGCGGACGCATCGAAGGCGCGCGCGAATTTTCCGCACGAACATCGAGCGAATGAATTTTAAATCCGCAGAGTTCGTGGCGAGAAATCACGGCGCAGCCAATCGAAGAATTTTTCTTTTTGGAAAAACATCCGTAACGATAAACTTTTTTCGGATTCCAATTTTCGCCAGCGAGCGCGTTTGAAATGTCGTGCAGAATTCCTTCGTTTTCGATTTCCTCGAGAATCACGACATCGCCGTCGAGAACTTTGATTGCGCGGCAAAGTTTTTTGAGCCGCTCCTTGTACGCTGCTTCGCCCCATTTTTTCGACTTTTGAAAATTGGAATATTCAATGCCGTCGTTGTTAGCGTCGAAAAAAGTCTGCGCGTTCCAATTGACGATTTTCAGCGAAGCGCGTTTCCCCTCCCTTGCGCCCGCGCAACCGCCGAAAAGCGTCGCAAAGCACAAAGCCAAAAAAGCCGCGCAAGTTGCAAGCGCGAGCATCATCGCAAAAGTTTTGATTTTTGTTTTCATTTTCACCTCACATGGAAATCTCTAAAAACTTCAGTTTTTAGAGGTAACTTTAAAAATGCGATGTTTTAAGTCGCGCTATCATAGCGACTTAAAACTCGTCGGCACATTCGAAAAAATTGCCAAAGGCAAGTTTTTCGAGGTGTCATCATATAAGGTAGGCTTTTTTGAAAACTTTTTAACGCAAGACGAAAAAAAAGCGCGGACGAGCCGCGCCTTTTTTTAAAGGAATATGAGTTTATTGACGGGTGAAAGATGTATTCCAAAAATACATCTTTCCAGCATTAATTGATATGTCTTCATATGTTTCTTGATCTGCGAGGGAAAGGTCTTTCAGTTTTCCAGCCTCATAATCTAATTGCTTTTTTTTCGTAAGGGTGAGATAACCATTTTTGGCAGGATTCCCCCAATCTGTTGTTCCTGAACAATCAACAACATCCTTACCCATTACCGTTGTAATTAGTTCCCATGTATCATCACTATAGAATATCAATGTATCGCCATACTTATCTGATTCATACGTAGCAACGACAGACGGTTTGGCAACGGTATTGTTATTGCCGCCACCGTTGTTATTACTGCTATTGTTGTTGTCAGCATTGTTGTTACTACTATTATTGCTGTTGCTATTACTGTTGTTGCTGCCACCATCATCACTGCTGTTGCTGCAAGAGACGAACGCCAAAGCAGTGGCAAGAGCCACCATGATAAAGAGAAATTTTTTGATGCTTTTCATAAAGCACCTCCTTTAAATAAAATAGTGATTCACTTTCACACTGCCGTGGAATATAAAATCACTATACAAACATACAAAAAAAAATTTGTCAATAGTTGTGGCCAAAAAAATGTGCAAATTTATTCGCGGATTTGTGTTGAAGTTGACGACTGTTGTTGGAATGCGCTAGAAGTTTCCTTTACTTTGTTTTAAAAATCCGCTATAATTTCGCTATGAGAATTTCTTCTGGCCCGCACGAACTTTCGGGCAGCATAACAGTTCCCGGCTCAAAAAGCCACACGATTCGCGCGCTCATTTTGTCCGCTTTGGCGGAAGGCACGTCGCAGATTTTAAATCCTCTCGGCAGCGCGGATTGTTTGAGCGCGGCCGAAGCCGTTCCGCTTATAGGCGCGAAAATCGAATTCACTTCGCCGCAAAAATGGCTCGTTTTTGGCGCGGGAAAAAATGCGCATCTTCCGAGCGATGTCGTGAACGTCGGAAATTCCGGTTCGCTTTTATATTTTCTTTCGCCCGTGTGCGCCACGTTTGAAGGCTGGAGCATTTTCACCGGCGACCAAAGCATTCGGCGAAGACCAGTTTTTCACGTTGTGGATGTGATTCGGCAAATGGGCGCGGCGGCGGAATGCGCGATTCCGCAAAGCAAATGTTGCCCCCTCATTATAAAAGGTCCTGCCGACGGAAAAAAAATTGTTCGCACGGAAGGCTCGATTTCAAGCCAGTACATCACGGGAATGATGCTCGCGGCGTTGCGGATGAAAGACACGCTTCGAATTAAATTGAGCGATCCGAAAGAAACTCCGTATTTGACGATGACAAAAATTTGGCTTGAATCTTTCGGCGTGAAAGTGGAAATGTCGAGCGACTTCAAGCAGATTTCAGTTACTCCTCCCACAGAATTGCTCGCGCACGATTGCGTCATTCCAAGCGATTGGGAAGGAGTGGCGTTTCCGCTCATCGCCGCAATTTTGACGAACAGCGAAATCAAAATCGAAAATGTGGATTTTTCGGGAAGCCAAGGCGACGACAAAATTGTCGATGTTTTGAAATCGCTCGGCGCGGACATCGAAGAGGACAAATCGCATTCTTCGCTCATCGTTCGCGGCGGAAAATTTTCAAAATTGAAAAATCGCGGAAGGCTTTCCACGGAAAATCTTCCGGAAAAAATTCTGCGCGTTGCGATTTCGGATTTTCCCGATGCGATTTGCGCGCTCGCTGTGGCGGCGTGTTTTGCGGAAGGAACTGTGATTTTCGAGGACGCTTCGGTTTGCCGGCGCAAGGAAACGGACAGGATAAAAGTTTTGAAAGACGAATTGCAAAAACTCGGCGCAGATTTGGAAGACGGCGTGGACGAGCGCGGGCGCGATTTTTTGGCGGTGCACGGAAAAAGTCCGCTCAATGCCGACGGCTCTGCGAATCCGAAATTTAATTTGCACGGCGGAACAGTGGAAAGTTACGACGACCATAGAGTCGCGATGGCGGCCGCTTGCATGGGATTGGCTTTGCCCGCGCACGAAAAAATCATCGTGAACAATGCCGAATGCGCCGCAGTTTCATTCCCGAATTTTTACGACGCGATGAATGGGCTAGGCTGCGGTTTTGAAGAATGCTAGCACTAAAAATTTCGCTTCCGCTGGTGCTAGCGTCTGCACCGCTTCGCTTCCGTAAGGGGCTTCGAAAAAAAACTCGCGTTCTTTTTGTAAATTACAAATCCACTTTTTCAAATCTTTTTGCGGAAATTTTGTAAGTGAAAATCCAGCCTAAAACATAGAACAAAATTCCTGCGAAAAGAATTGGCATTTGCGCGGGAAAATTTTTTGCATCAAGCGAATCAAGTTTCATAATGATGGGAACTTGCGAATTCCTGCCGAGCAAAACCATCGTGTCCAAAAAAATGTACGCCGCAAAAAAAACGATGCTCGCTAGCAAAAAAGGAAGGGTCGGGCGTTCTGCCTTTTTGTAAAACGCTGCGAAAAATACGATGTGCCAAAGCGTCAGCGGAATCATCGCCATTCCGTAAAATGCGAAGTTCGCATTTATGCCGGCAGCATTTGGCATCGCGATGATTTTTGCGCCGATTATTGCAAACGGAATGCTGATTGCGAATTCCGCGATTTCCAAAAAAAGCACGAGCAGGCATCGAGCCTTTACAATGTCTTTTTTTGCGATGGGCAAAATTTGCGAGTAAAGCAAATCTTTGTTGATTTGCGCATTGTTGAAAATGAAAAAAATATTCAGTGTAATATAAAAAAAAGGAATGTAGCGCGGATAATTCGGAATGCACAGCATGCTCACGAAAGCGAGGAAAATATAATTTATCGGCGAAAGGCAAAGGCAAATTTCTTTTTGAAGAAGATTCTTGGCGTTTTTCATTTTTTCTCCAAATGGACGATTATGTCGTCGAGAGTTGGAGATGAAATTCCAATGTTCGAATATTTTTCGTGAAAATGCTCAATCGCGCAGCTTTCGATGATTTTTCCATTTTTTATGTAAGTTATAAAATCGGCGCATTTTTCCAAATCGTTCGTGATGTGCGTGGAAAACAAAATTCCGCGCTCGCCGTCGGAAACATATTCTTTGAAAAGCGACATAAGTTCGTCGCGAGAAACAGGATCAAGCGAAGAAGTCGGCTCGTCGAAAATCAAAAGGCGAGCATCGTGGCTCATCGCAAGCGCGATTTGATATTTTATTTTCATTCCGGCCGACAAATCTTTTATGCGCTTGCTTTCGTCGATGGCGAATTTTTTTGTCAGCGAAGAATATGTGGAATCGCTCCAATTCGCGAAAAATTTTTTTGTGACTTTTGTGATTGTCGAGATTTTTTTCATCTCGTAAAAACATTGCGCGCCAATTATGTAGCCAAGCGAATTTTTCACTTCATCTTCGTTTTTTGAAATGTCGAAGCCGTTTATTACGACCTTGCCGCTTTCCGGATGGACAAGGCGCAACATGGATTTTATCGTCGTGGATTTGCCCGCGCCGCTTCTGCCGATGAAGCCCATTATTTTTCCTTTTTCCAAGAAAAAACTTACGTTGTCCAATTTGAATTGAGGATAAGATTTGCAAAGATTCGTGATTTCCAAAAGCGGCATAAAAGCACTCATGAATATTTTATAATGCATTTTTTTGCTTGTCAAGTTTCTTCTGAAGCGTCGGCGGAAACGAAAATTTTCGTTCCGCAATGAATTTTTGAAGGCCAGCGTTTTTAGAAAGAAGCGCAAAAAAGGCGCGGAAAGACCGCGCCTTTTTTTAAAGAAATTGATGGCTATTGAAGTTTAAATGTTGCTCCATCAAACTCAAAACTTCCATTTTTTATGGACAATGTGGCAACAATAGGTTCTTCAAGTTTTCCTCTGTAATCATCCGTTGCCGTAATTTTGACATCACCATCGCTTGAAGGATTTCCTTCGTATGTTCCCCACATTTCAGGTTCTGCGCCAGATGCGTCCTCTATCATTTCCCATGTACCATTGTCAAAGCATGTAATTTTAAGAATTACTCCAACGTCGTTGCTTTTGTATACGGCTACGACTCCATCATCACCGTCATCATCGCCGTTGCTGCAAGAGAAGAATGCCAAAGTGGCGGCAAGCGCCACCATGATAAAGAGAAATTTTTTGATGCTTTTCATAAAGCACCTCCTTTAAA
>CAMWWZ010000002.1 GCA_947178095.1 uncultured Treponema sp. | reverse complement strand
TCTGAACGCTACCAGGAATCGTCACACTGGCAAGCGACGTGCAACCAGAGAACGCCCCTTCATCGATTGTCTGCACACCGTCGCCTATCGTAATACGCTCAAGATATATGCAGTTTGGGAACGCATACCTACCAATTGTCTTTACACTGCCAGGAATCGTAACACTATCAAGCGAGTCACAGCCATGGAACACACTACTACCGATTTTCTCCACGCCCTCGGGAATCACAAGGTCTGCGGGAACTTTGCCAGTATACCCTGTCACCGTCGTTCCGTCCATAATAAGGTATGAAGGGAATTCCGGTTTTGCCGCCAACGCCGCCATCGCAAGCACCATTGCCGCAAGCGCGGTAATCCATTTCTTCTTCATAAAAACTCCTTTTGCCCTTTGCGGACAATTTATTTTTTGTCGCAGCGCAATGCGCTGCGTCTTATTCCGCAGAAGCCGCCTTTTTCTTCGACCCGCCCAAGACTTCCTTCCGAAAATGCTCAATTTCCGTATTCGCATAGTCGATGAACGCGGCGTAATCCGCCTCGCCCTCGAGCAGGGCGTGCGCGTTCACGTGGAGCACGAGCATGCGATACGCCTCGTCGCTCGCGTTCCGCGCCGCTTTCAATGCGCCCGCAGTCTTTGCCGAACGTTCGTCCGTGCGCTGTCCTGTGAGTTCGCGCACATTTTCGTTCGCCGCCTTTAGTTTTTCCACGAACGCCGTAAGGGAAAGTGCCTTCACTTGTTCCGCAAACTTTCCCTCCAAGTCCTGAACAAAGTTCACGAGCAAACCGGTCTCTTTGTCCAACTGCGCCTGCACGTCGATTTTGTAGTCCTTGATGTGCTGATTAAGCACTTTCGCCGCCTCTGCCATGCTTTCCACAGGGAAGTTCGCATAGCCGCCCACGGCTTTCTTGTAACCTGCATAAAGCTGGTCGCGCAGGCGGTCGGCTTCGGCGATTTTGTCGGTGGTGAGACTTTTCGCGCTGATTTGCAAGTTCTCGTCCTCCGCTTTCACTGCCTCGCGCAAGCCCTTCACCTGCGCCGCGCATTTTTCCGCCACCGTCTTGTCTTTTTCCGCGCGTTCCGCCATGTTCGAGACGAACAGAAAATGCGCCCCGTTATTCGTGTGCGACAACGCAAATGCTTGAATCTCTTTCATGCTATGCTCCTTATATCTATTTTTTTCCGTCGCCCTCTGCGACGGTTGTATGCGAAGCGAATAAAAATCGCAGTTTTTGTGCTTTCCCAACTCCCCTCGCGAGTTTTCCGTAGGAAAACTCGGTAAGCAGCGCACCGCGCTGCGACAATTTCAGGCTGCTTTTGCGTCCGCGTCAGTCGCTGGCAAGGAATTTCACCCTGCGTTTGCATCCACAGCGTTTGCTGGCAAGAAATTTCAGGCTGCTTTTGTGTCCACAGCGGTCGCTGGCAACGAATTTCACCCTGTGTTTGCGTTCTCGCCAGTTGCTGGCAAGAAATTTCAGGCTGTGTTTGCGTCCGTGTCACTTGCTGTGGACAAATTTCCACCAGTTCCAGTGCCTCGTCGAACGCGGTGAAGCCGTCGGAGACTTCGGACGGTACTTTGTTGGTTGCTGTGAGGTCATCAATTGTGATTTTGCGGGTCTTGTGAATGCTCCCGAACGCCGAATTCGCGCCGGAAAAGCAACGAAAGAACTCTTGAGGGGCAAAAAAACTCCGTGCGAAGCAACATGAGCGCAAATACGAATGGAATAAGAGCGAGTTTTCCGTAGGAAAACTCGGTAAGCAGCCATGAAAGGGCTGCGACAAATTACCTAAACTCTCATACCCCCCCCCACGTACATACGGAGGAGATTCTACCAATGAAAAGCGGCGAAAAGCATGTGCTTGCAGTGCATAGCCGGGTATGTCTTTCTTTTGCAATCATCCTTTTCTCCTGAACATCCGCGGGCTTCATTTACCCAATTTTGCATTCCGCGCGTAGTCGTCAAATTTTTCGCGCAAAAGCATTTTTATTTTGTCGGAAATGGTCTTGTAAATTTTCTGGCTCAATTGCCCGGCGATATGGTCGTCAAGCCCCGGAGTGCCGTTGTGTTTTTCAAACAGAAAAATATGCAAAATGCGCCCATTGATTTCTCGCCTTATCGCAAGGCTCACATTCACTTTAAAATGCATTCCCTTGAACGCGATGAAAAAATCTTTTATCTTCGTGTTGATTGGAATTGCCGGATAAGTTTTTGTCGGGTCGGGAAGAAACGAAAAATGGCTCAAGCTTATGTCGCAAACCATGCCGTTTATCAAGGCGCGCTCGTATTCGAAATTCGCCTTGCTCATAGAATCGCCAAACGCGCGAATGTTTTTTCGCCTGCCGCATGCTTGGTTCGCAAACATAACGCGGTCGATCAAAGCGAAATTTTTTGCCTTTTGGAATTCCATCGCGATGCAGCCGCATTGAATTCCCACGTCGAAAAGATAATATTTTTCGAGAGCAAGTCGTTCGGCTTCGTTTTGGCGTTTCATATAAAGAACGCCGATCATTATGTCTTCGCCGCCGCGTTCGCTTTGAAGCTTCGCAATGTACTGCTCCCAATTCACGCCGACGTTGCTGTCGATGAAAAAAAACAAGATTGAGTCCGGAAATGTTTCGAGGATTATTTCGACTTTTTTTTCAAGCGGACAAAAACGAAAGTCATCAACCATGTAGGCTTCATAGCCATGCGCAAGAAAATCCTCAAGATGGGATTCCGGCAAAAGAGTCGTGTCCGGCGCAAAGAAAAAAGTCTTTCGTCCTTCGATTATAATCTTGTCTTCCATACGTTCCTTGATTTTCAACAATTCTCGAATCTTCAGATTTGAGAATTGTTGAAAACGCGATTTCGCAGCAAAGCGAAAAATCGCAGTGAATAAGCGAGTTTGCAACGCAAACTCGGCATTAACATTGGCGACTACATTTCTGTCGTCAATGTTAATTTACACTTTATTATATTGAACGCATTAAGCCTTGTCAACGATAATTCCGCGTCGCATTAAAAAATACTATTGACTTTATAAAAAAATAATTTTAAGATGTTTCCTGCGAACTTGATTTTTAGTGCCGAGTTTTTTACAAAATAAGGAATTAATTTTCAGTTTCGCTTTTATTTAATATTAAGGGAAAAATTATGAAAAAAAATTTATTTGTTTTAGTCGCCTTGCTTTTTTGTTCCAAAGTTTTTTCGCAGACCAATTCGACGGTCGCAGTTTCAGATGAAGTCTACCAAATTCTTTCGAACGCGGAAATGCGCGGGCTTTGTTCCACGCTTGCGACGGTGCGCCCTTATACCGAAAAATACATACTCGCAAAACTCGACGAGATTTTGACGAACCTTGAGAATTCCGAAAATGCGAAAAATCCATACAAGTCAAAAACAGAATATGAAGTCGTGATGCGCGAAAAAGAAAGGTTTGTCCGCGACACTGAAAAAGGCTTCAAAAGCGACTGGCGCACTTTGGGATTCCGCGTTGACGGCGACTGGGGAAAAATTCCAGTTTCCTTGGAATTGAACAATTCGATTTCGGGATTCATTTCAGACGGCTTGTATTTGCAAAACGACAATTATTTTGGATACGAAATTTTCGACAATTTGAATTTCAAAGGCGACATCGGAAAATACGTTTCATATTCCGCTTCAGGCTATATCGGGTTTACGAAAATTCCGCTTGAAAAAATGGGAACATACGACATCGGATATTGGTGGTACGACGAAGTTCCGGGAGACGAAAAAAACGACTACACAGATTTCGCCGCGCCGTTCGAAAAAAATGACGCGGGCGTTTACGAAAACATTCGCCGAGTGAATTCGTTCAGAAACCGCACCTATTTGCCATACGCCTTTTCAAAATATTGGGGAGGAAATGTTTGGCATTTGGGAAACATAAACGCGGGCGGCCTCGAAGATTGGTGCGGCGTGGACAGCCTCTCGTTCGGAATGCACGCGGAAATCCATGCGTCATTTTTCGACAACAGGCTTGAACTCGGATTGTCGCGAATTCGCCGCGAATGGGCTGCGATGGATGAAGGCGCGAGCCTTATCATGAACGCGAAGGCGCGACCGTTTTTCGCCTTCGACACATCGATTCACCTTTTTTCATTTTTGTCGCTTTCGGGTCTCACAGGCTTTCTTGAATTTCCAAACCAAAATTTCATAAATGGCGATGCATGGCCGAAAGACGATTCGTATTATTTCCAAAATGTGTTTTCAATCGGACAGCTCGACTTGGATTTCAAATATGTCCATTTTGATTTCGGCTCGACGGTCGTTTGGCCGCGCCGCACGGATCTCACTTATTCGATGCCTTTGATTGACAAGGTAATGCATCAGGATGTCATCGGCGACTATGACAATCTCGCGCTTTTCTTCGACTTGAAATTCCGTTATCCGAAAATCGGCTCTTTGTGGTTTTCATTTTATCTCGACGAAATGCCAGAGCTGAATCCAGTGACGGTCGCAAAAAATATGTTCTCGCTCGACAGGTACATGTTCGCATTGCAAGCGGGCACGAAGGTCAATCTGCCTTTCCTGCCGTTCGCGACGCTTTCATTCAGGTACACGAAAATCGAGCCGTATTGCTATACGCATCATTCGATAAACTACACGCCGTGGTACGCCCATTATTTGAGCGAATCGTATGTCAACAATGGCGAATCTTTGGGATATTATCTTCCGCCGAATTCCGACGAATTCTTTGTCCGCTTGGAAACTCACCCTTCGAAATTTTCAATGGCCGCCTTGCAATATCAGCTTGTCCGGCACGGCGCGGATTTCGGACCAAGGCAAGTGGACGGAAGCAGCCTCTATTCGGAACTTCCGCCTGGCGCGCGCAGCTCGATGAAAAAATATTTTTTGAAGGACGGCGCATACGAATGGACGAACATCGTGGCTTTGCAAGGCTCGTATGATTTCAAGCAATTCACAGTGCCCGTAACGCTTTCATGCACGCTCGGATTCGTCCATACTTTTTACACCGACACGGATTCCGAACTCGGCGAAAAAGGCAGCTATCATAAAATCGATGACGACAAGTATTACAAAAAAACAAATGGATTTATCTTTACGCTCGGATTCACATTGTTCGGAAGATAGTTAAAAAAAACGCGCGGCGCACTCCGCGCAATTTCATCTTTCGATGACGATTTCTTTGAATCCGAACGGAGAAAGCATTTGCCTTATTACGAGCGCGGCATGCGCGTCGGCATCGCAAAGCAAGCCTTCGGCAATGATTTCCCTCGCTATCTCTTCTTTCGCCGCCGCGATTTCATCGAAAATTTCCTGCGTGGTGATTTTCGCGAAAATGCCTTGCTTTTCATCGAAAACTTCTTCGCTTTGAATGTCGTTTCCCAAAAGAATCGCGGAAGGAATTTTCACGCGGATGCTTTTGCCGTCTTCCGAAATGCTTGTTTGGCATTGAGTGATGTCTTCTATGCCCGCGCGTATTATTCCCGAAAATCGCACGAACGAATACGCGCTTGAAACCGCCCGCCGCTTTTTTATTGCAACAATGTCGCTGTAGCGCATTTTGTAAAGAACGAGCTCCGCGCTGGCACTGATTTCTTTTTCGACAAGCGCATGTTTTTTTTCCACTTGATAACGAACGAATTTTTTCATTCCGTATTTTCCGCCGAGAAACAAGGCGAACGCGATGCAAAAAATCGTAACGATTCGCAAAATTATTTTTACGAAAATTTTCACAGCGAAATTATTTTTCTCGCATAAATTTTCTTTTTGAGAAATTGATTTTTTTTTATTTTTGCTCTTGTCCATTTTTTCATTATATATTATTTTTAGATTAATGAAAACCTCTAAAAACTTCAGTTTTTCGAGGTGCCTTTTAATGAAAACCTCTGGAGGTCGCGAATTATGAACATAGTCGCCGGAAGCAAAAGAAAAACTGTCTTGAATTCTTTTTTGAATGAAACTGAATTCGGAAAAGTCCAGCGCGCACTGGATTTGAACGAAAGCGGAATTCTTGCTGAATGTCGCGGCAAAGAATTTTCATCAGAAATGAAATTCACTTTCGCGCCATGGAAATTCACGAGCACCGAAGTGGAATCGCAGAGCGCGCTCGTGCTTTTTACAGGAGAAGGTTTTGAAGGCAGGACGCTTTTGGCTTTGATGCAAAATCCATCTCCAGCCGAAAAAGCGCGCGCGGTTTTCGCATACAGCGCGTGCGTCACGCAAGCCGTCAAGCAAAAAGTCGAGCTTCCCGCGAACGGCGCGGGCGGAATTCTTTATGGCGAAAACGACGGAAAAATCGCCCTGCTTTTTTTGCCGCAAAATGTTTTCGACTTCGCCGCCCGCAACGCTTCCGAAAAAGATTACGCGATGATTCAAGGCGTTTGGCAGGACAAGGCCTTTTTGAGCGAAAACAAGGCGGACTCGAGCAATCCTCGTGCACTGTTTTTTACGCGGGCGGTTTTGATTTATTCCGCGCTTTCAGGAGAATTTCCTTTTCCCAAAGAAAATTTGGAAGAACGACAGGCGGACATTTTGGACGCGAATTATCTGCCTTTGAAAAATAAAGTCAACGGAATTTCCGATGAACTTTCGGATTTGGTCGCATTCGATTTGGAACGCTCAAGTCAGGAAATCGAAAAAAGCAAGGTCAAAGAAAATGACGATGAAAGCACGCGCGGATTTTGCTTCGACGAACTCGCCTCCGAATTGGGATTGCAAAAAGACGGCAGTTTAAAAGAATTTCATCGAGAATCAAAAATCGGCAAAGAAGAATTTGACGCGCAGGCGAAAAAAATTCTCAACAAAAAAAACGCGCGAACAAAAACCAGGAGAATCGTTCGCAGAAACGCCGCGCTTTTGATTGCGGCAATGATTCTCGCGGTAGTCGCGCTCGGCGTTCGACAAAGCGTGCACAAAAGCAACATGCTGCGTCCAACGACAATTTCTCTTACCGCGCGCGAAAGTGCCGAAGTTTTTTTCAGCGGAATGCACGATGTCAACATAGTAATGATGCAAGCTTCGAGCAAAGGAAAAAAAGTGCAGAACATTTTGGATTCGGTGGGCAACATTCATGTCGCAAGCAAAATGCGTTCCGCCTATTCGCAGGGCGACGTTCTGCTCACGCCTGAGCTTTGGCTTTACAAAAACGAACTTCAGGATTTGTGGCAATTCGGCATTACGAATTTTATGTTGGGCGAAGATTCCGACCACCTTGCTCCGGCGGACAATAGAAAAGTCGCGCCGCGCCCAAAAGAAAAACCCGTTCCGCAAAACGAAAAAAACGGCACGAAAAAAATCTTTGCTGCGTCTTTTTATCGCGTGCATTCGGAAGGTCCTGATTCGAAAATCATTGCGGAAAAAATTTATGGCAATGTCGAATTGACATTCGTAAAAAATCGCTGGCTTGTCACGGATTCGGATTTTCTTTCGGAAGCAGAAAATGTTTCCTTTGAAGAATTCAAAGCGCAAGAAGAATCCGCGCTCGAACAATGCGGAGGCGACGCCATTAGCGCGGCGGAAATTCTCCGTGAAAAATATGACTGGATTCCGACATCGCAGGCAATGCACGATGCCCGCATAGAATACGAGACGACCGCCGCAAAACGCGCGCGCGGAGAATTGTATTAGAAATATCTGCGCGCGCGAAAATGCGCTGATTTTTTTGCTATTGACTTTTCGCCCGCTTTGTAGTATGATGTCGTATCAATTTTTAGAGGTGTTTATGGTCGCTTTGATTTTGGGAATAATTTTTATCGCTTTTACGGTGTTCAGCGTTTTGCCGGCCGCACCGCTTGCATGGGGTGCGAATGTAATCGAATTTCTCAAGGGATTTTTGCCGGTGCTTTCGGCCTTCGTCGGACTTATCGCGATTTTGATTGGGCTTGCGGACATAAAGGACAAAAAGGAAGCCAAGCGCGAGGAATTGGAAGCCACCAAAAATAATTGACGCGATTTTGTTCGATAAATTTTTACTGGCGAAGAAAATTTTAATAAATTTTTTTCTCTTGACAAAAATTTATTAAAATTATATAATATCGTACCCCGTTAAAATCAATGACTGCTCATCATTGATTGCGGCGCAATTTGGATGCGAAAATTGTTCCGCGCAAAAATTTATTCATAGGGTTTTTATTATGATGAAAACTGTTTTTGTAAACGAAAAAGACCAGCAGCGCAAATGGTACATCATCGATGCCGCTGGCAAACCGGTTGGACGAGTGGCCGCGAAAGCCGCCGCAGTCATCCGTGGAAAGCACAAGGCCGCCTACACTCCGAATCAGGAAATGGGCGATTTCGTGATTGTGATCAACGCGGAAAAAGCCGTGATGACTGGCACGAAGCGCAGCGAAAAGCTTTATCATTATCATACTGGCTTTGTCGGCGGACTCAAGACTTTCACTTACGCGAAAATGCTTGAACGCCATCCTGAAGAGCCGATGCGCCGCGCGATTGCGGGAATGCTTCCTTCAGGAAGGCTTGGTCGTCGCTTGGAAAAGAATTTCAGGATTTACGCCGGTGCCGAGCATCCGCATGCTCCGCAGAATCCAACGCCGCTTGAAGTGTAAAGGTAATAGGAGAAAATTATGGCTGCAAAAAATATCGCTATAGGAACAGGTCGCAGAAAGACTGCCGTGGCGCGCGTTTTCTTGCGCGAGGGTTCTGGAAAAATCGTGGTGAACGGAAAGGACGTCAAGGACTATTTCGCCACTGCCGAGCAGATTCGCACGGTTCACCAGCCTCTTTTGGTAACTTCGAACGACAACAAATTTGACATTCTCATCAATGTGAGTGGCGGCGGACTCAACGGACAGGCGGGCGCGTGCTTGCATGGCATTTCGCGCGCGTTGCTCCAAGTGGATCAGGATTGCCGCACGGCTCTCAAGTCAAACGGCTATCTCACTCGCGACAGCCGCATGGTCGAACGCAAAAAGTACGGCCAAAAAGGTGCGCGCAGAAGATTCCAGTTCAGCAAACGCTAGTCGATTGCATGCGTTTTCAAAAAGCTCTGGTTTTTGCCAGGGCTTTTTTTATGCGCGGTTCGGATGTGAATGAATGCGGATTTTAAAAATCGAAAATATCGGAAGCGACTGCTACAAAATCGCGACGGAAAGCGCGGAATTTTTTCTGCGCGCGGAATACTTGCGTTTTGTGCGCGCAGAAGAACTTTGCGAGGACGCGGAATTTTTGGAAGAGCGCGAAGAGGATTTGCTTTTTGCGGGATTTGCGTTCGCCGCAGAAAAAAAAGCCGTTTCCTATCTTGAACGCTGCGAGCAATGCCGCGCGGGCTTGCAAAAAAAACTCGCGCAAAAAAATTTTGAAAAAAACGCAGTGGAAGCCGCGCTCGATTATTTGGAACGCCGCAATTTTTTGAGCGACGCTCGTTTTGCGCGGGCATGGCTTAATTCGCACAGAATCGCAAAGCCCCAAGGTCGCGCGAGACTTTCTGCGGAACTTGCTTCGCGCGGAATCGCAAGGCAAGTTTCGGAAAATGCCCTGCGCGAATTTTTTGAAGAAAACGGCGAAGAAGAACTTTGCATGCGGGCTTTGAAAAAGCGCGTCCGCGAAAAAAAATCAGGCGAAAAACTTGTGGCGGCTTTGCAACGCGACGGATTTTCTTACAAAATGATTCGCGCGGTGATGGCGGAATTCGAAGAAGAAGCCTCGAAATTTCTAGACGCAAAATCCGCCGATATATCAGAATAAAGGGAAGGGATTTTTCCTCCCCTCCTCCGAAAAATCAATTTTTGTACAAATACGCCGGATATTTTATTTCGGGCGCGAGAGTTTCCAGCGTGGCTTTCGTTATCGGGTCGAACAAGGCTTCGGGATTTTTCGCGCCGGAAATCACCCTGAAAAATTTATTGAAAAACGGCGGCTCGTATTCGTATTTGTAGTCGAAAAATTCCACGGAAATCGAATCGTCTTCAAAATCCTTTTTTATTTTTTCTTGGAATTTTTCCTGCGCGTCCTCAAGCGAGCCGATGGAATCGATAAGCCCGTTCGCCTTCGCCTGCCTTGCCGTGTAGATGCGACCGTCGGCAATGGCGGCAATTTCTTCGATGGATTTTTGCCGCGCGCTCGCAACGATTCCCGTGAACTGTTCATAAGCGTCGTCCGCGATGCTTTGCATTATCGCGCGTTGTTCTTCGGTGAGCGGAGAATTGTAGTTGAGCATATTTTTGTTTTTGCCCGCATGGAATGTTGTCGCCTTGACTCCGAGTTTTTCGAGAAATCCAGTCGCGTCAACCGAAGCGCCGGCGATCACGCCGATGCTTCCAGTGAGAGTGTTTCGGTTCGCCCAAATCGTGTCGGCGGCGCATGAAATGTAGTAGCCGCCCGAAGCCGCGAGCGATTCAAAATACGCCCAAACCGGCTTTCCGGATTTTTTGTATTCGCGCAACGCAAGATACGCTTCGTCCGATTCGTAAACCGTTCCGCCCGGCGAATCCACCACCAGCAAAATTCCCAAATTATACGGATCGTCTTTCAAGCCTTCGATTGTGGTCAAAAGCCATTCCTGATTGTACTTTTCATTCGCCTCTTGGATCACGCCCTGAATGTAAAGCCGCGCGACATATTCGCCACCAACATTTCCTTTGAAAGAATTCCCGAAATGAAAATTTTTAACAGCAAATTTGCCGCCTGAATTTTTGGAAGGATTCTGCGGAAAAGTTTTTGGCTGAGCAGGAACATTTTTTTGAAAAATCGCGCTTTTGTTGAGGACGACATAGACCAAAGCCAATGCCGCAAGAACAATCGCGATTATAAGAAAAAGTTTTCCGCTGCCGTTTTTTTTCGTTTCGCCATTTTCTTTTTTTTCGAAAACTTCCGAGTTGTTTTTTTTCTGCCGCGATTTTTGCATTTCCTCCGCCGTCTCGAACGTGCCGCCGAAAATTTCCTCATCGCTTTTTTGCGGCTCGGACTTTTCCGTCATAGCATCTTGCTGTTCGGTTTTTGGAAGGTCGATTTCAAAATCGTCTGTGTTCGTTTCCATAATTTTCTCCAAGTTAAATCTACTCAAAATCCGCAAGCGAGACGCGGTTTGTGTCCAAAGCCGCTTGCTTCAAATATTGATACACATTCGTCTTTGTCATATTCATATACGGCATAAGCCAAAGCAATCCAAGTCCGCACGGAATCGAAGCCAAAATCGACCAGCCAATAAAACTCAAGTCAAGCACAAAAAGTTCGCCTTTGTAGCCGCGCGTAAGTTCCTTGCTGATTTCCATCGCCTTGCACACGCCGATTTCGGGATTTTCCGCCATGATAAAAAACATCATCGAATACGAATAAAATTTCACGATTCCCGGAATGAGAAACAAAAGCGACCATGCGAAAACCCAAAGAATAAACCAAAGCCCGCCGCGAAACGCCTGCCACCATTGGTTGAGTCCGTTCGTAAAATCCGAAAAATAAATCTTACGATTTTCCTTCAACATCGTGTTGTGCACGTTCAAAATCGCCACAAAGAAAACAAATACGACCCCGCTTAAAATTATATCGAAGAATTCCGATATTCGCGAAGGACTGTACGAAACAAAAATGCCGCTATTGCCAAGCGCGCTCAAAGAATAGTCGTTGTCAGTGGCCAAAAAATTTAAGCCAAACAATGCAAACACCGCGGCGGTAAAAATTCCAATCAACACGTAAGTCAAAAGCGTGGCGAGGACGGGAATTTTCCATCTTCCCTTGAGCTGCTCCAACGCCGCCGCCTTGAATTTTTTTCGTTCAAACATTTCTTCCTCCTAGATTTTAATATTGACACGCTTAACCAGCCGTCAATTTTAATTTCCCTTTTCAATTTGCGCACACTCCAATAATTCAGAATAATATTTTTCCTCAATGTCGCGAAGCTCAAGTCCCGATTTCACGACAAAAGATTTCAGCGTCGAATTGATTTCGCGCAACGCTTCTTCATCTTGTCGCGGCGAAAGTATTTCGATTTCCAAAAAATCGCCGAGCGGCGGAACTGCGCAAAGTTCCAAATGCGCGCTCGAAAAAAATTCGCCTTGGCATTCCGCGTACCAGCCGAAAGAATCTTTGTGCTTGCAAAAATGATTTTCGAAGCCGCTTGCAAGCAAAAGTTCTTTCACACACTCCGCATCCGAAATTTCCGTTTCATATTCGTCGTTCACTTCAATTGTGCTGCCGTCGGATTCCGTGCGCCGTTCCTTTTTTTTATAATTGAGGAATGTTTTTTTTTCGATTATTTTTTGCTCCGTAAAATTGAAAAAATCTTCTGTGGCGCGATGTTCTTCGGTGCGGATTCGCGCGGTGACTCGTTCTTTTCCCAGACGCTCAAGTTTGAAATAAATATCGTCCTTGATGATGATGCGATCAAAGCGTGCGAATGAATTCAATTTTTTGATTACGTCGGCGCGATTTGCGACATGCGCTTTGAGTTCCACTTCGAACATTCGGATAGTATATCATAAAAAAATATTTTGTGCTATACTATTTTAATCGCTTGAAATTTTCTTGGAAAATCTTTATGGAAAAAAAATTGATTCGTGCGGAGGGTTTCATACCCCGACGCTTGCATCGTAATAAAGGGGATGAAACCCGAGTGCAATTACCTTATGAGAACAACATATCTCGATGCTTGCGTCGAGGTATGTTGATTTGCGGTCCGATGGCAACTTTGAGCCACGAAGCTTTCCGCCGCATCGTGGAACGCTTTGGCGGCGTAGACGAACATTACACGGAAATGATAAACGCGCCGACACTTTTGCAAGGCGGACCTTTCGAGAAATATTATTTGATGGACGGTCCTTGCCCCGAAAAAATCGTGTGGCAGCTCACGTCGAATGACGCGGACGCAATGGCAAGCGCGGCGGCTTTTTTGGCGCAACGCGGCGGACTCGGAATCGACATAAACATGGGATGCTGCGCTCCCGAAATCGTAAAAAGCGGAGCAGGAATCGCATGGATGCTCAAAGACGAACGCGAAACTTTTTCCATGATCGAAAAAGTAAAATCGGCCATCGAAAATTGCGGCGCGAAAAAACGCCTCAGCGTAAAACTCAGGCTTGGCGGCGAAGATTTTTCTGCCGAAAAATTTTTCAATTTCTGCGAAGAACTTTGCAGCCTCGGCGTGGAAAGACTCGCGCTCCACCCTCGCACGCAAAAAGAAAAATTGAGCCGTCCGGTGCGAAAATTTTTCGCAGAAGAATTGGCGGCGCGACTTTCGCAAAAAGGCGTGGACGTGATTTTCAATGGCAATGTTCGAGACGCGCAAAGCACGACTCAAGTTTTTGAAGAATGCCCGAACATAGCCGGAATAATGATAAGCCGCGCGGCCGTGCAAAAGCCGTGGATTTTCGCGCAGCTTCGCGCGGAATTGGGAAAATATTTTTGCGCGAATGGGCGCGGCGAAAAAAGCAGCACAGGTAAAATTGACCTGCTCGAACTCGGACTTGAGTACATCGAAAACTTGGAAAAATTTCAGCCACAGGAATTTTTCCGCACACGCATGCAAAGATTTTTTTCATATTACTGCGACAATTTTTCATTCGCGCATTATATCAAAACCAAAATGCTTAACAGCCGAACGCGCGAAGAAGCCGAAGAAAATTTCCGCGCATATTTTGAAAAAGTTCCTGAAGACAGAATCATTGAAATTATGTGAATATTTTTCGAAAAAAAATTCGCCGTTTCACAGCAGAGTAAAAAGCGCCGCAAGATTTTGCGCTGCAACAATTTTCCAACATTTTCAAAAATCGGAATTTCTGAAAATGTTGGAAACGCGGTTTTTCAAGCACGCCGAAACATCACTTCGCGCGGCTCATTGCGAAACGCTTTGCAACGGCGTTTCTATTTCGCCAGCAAGTGCTCGATTACTTTTGCCGCCTCGTCGAGTTCCGGCACTTCAAGGCTTTCGATGTCGCCCGAATCCACCGCCGCCGAAGTTTCCGGCCGCATCGGAATTCGCGCCAAAACTGGCAAGTTGTAATTCTTCGCAATCGCCTCGATGTTGCTCTTTCCGAAAACGTAAATTTCCTTTGAGCAATCTGGGCACTTGACGTAACTCATGTTTTCGATGAGACCGAGAATCGGGATGTTCATCATGTTCGCCATTTTCACGGCTTTTTCCACGATGACGCGAACGAGCTGCTGCGGTGATGAAACGACAATGATTCCGTCAATCGGAAGCGACTGGAAAACCGTAAGCGGAACGTCGCCTGTTCCGGGCGGCATGTCCACGAACATAAAATCCACGTCCTTCCAAATTACGTCCGTCCAAAATTGTTTTACCGCGCCAGAAATTACAGGCCCGCGCCAAACCACAGGATCGTTTTCATTTTGCAAAAGGAAATTCATCGACATAAGTTGAATTCCGCTCGCAGTGACGACGGGCTGCAAAACATCCTTTCCTTCCACAACGTCGGCGCGCTTGTCGCTTTCGCCAAAGCTTTCCGGAATGGAAGGGCCTGTGATGTCCGCGTCCAAAATCGCCGAACGGTAGCCCATCTTCGTCATCTTGCAGGCAAGAAGGCTCGTCACGAGCGACTTTCCTACGCCGCCTTTTCCGCTTATGATTCCGATGACTTTTTTTATCTTGCTTTCCGCGTTGGGGGAAACGCGAAAGTCGCGTTCTGCGCAGCCGCCTTTTGAACAGCCCTCGCATTTGTGATCGCAGTTTTCAGCCATAATATTTTCCTCGCAAATTTGATTTGTTGGCACCTCGAAAAACTTGCTTTTGCAATTTTTTCGAATGTGCCGACGAGTTCTTCGTCGCTATAATAGCGCGACGAAGAACATCGCGTTTTCAAAGTTACCTCTAAAAACTGAAGTTTTTAGAGGTTTCCTTATGATTTGCCTCAAATTCAATTTTGGAATTTGAAGTTCTGATTAAAATATAGTAAAAAAAATCCGATTTGTCAAATTTTCCCAAATGCGCAAATGCAAAATTTTTATGGGAAGAATTTTACAGCGCGAGAGTTTTTTTGGAGCCCTTTGCGGAAGCGAAGCAGTGCAGCCGCTAGCCCCAACGGAAGCGAAAATTTCCGTTCCGCATTTTACTAAATATCCGCCACATAGAAAAATTTTGGCGAAACGAAAAATTGCCCTATTTTACTTGACACTAAAATTGTCGCGCTATTCTAGCGACAATTTTAAAGGGCGGCTTTTATTTGCGAAACGCAAGTTTTGCGGACAAGAGGGTTTTATCCCCTATTTGATTTCCGCTGACAATTTCGCGCCGAAAGATTTTTGTTTTATTCGTGTGACGGGTTTCATACGCCGACGCTCTGCATCGGCGTATGTTGATTAGTCTAAAGATGCTAACTTCTTCCATTATATTTTGGTTTTCTATTATAGGTTTCGAAAAAGCCTTCTAATATTTCTTTTTTCACCTTTTTATGTTCTTTTGTTTCAAATACAAAAAGATTGAAAAATTTTCCTTTTTTTGCTTCTGCTAGTATTGCATGGTTTAATTTGCAATTAGTCGAACGCCCTCTTGTAGTTGTGTTTATCTCCTCTATTCTGCCGAAACCATCGTTGAACTGTCTGTTTAAATCTTTGCTTTCACCTATGTATTGTATTTCATTGTCTAAACAAAAAATATAAACACCTTCCGAAATACTACCTAAGTCAATATTAAAACTGCAAAACGGACCATTTCCGTGTCTGTTTTTTTCAGAATCTGAATCTGATTGGAAAACAGTTTCTCGTATTATTACATCATCATTTTTCTGAGGCATAATTTTTGATATAAATTTAAAGTCATACGAATTTCCAGAACTTGTTATAATGTTTATGGATTTACCTGATATTTGTGTCTTCATATTTTTCATATCCTTTATTCCACTAAACTAAAAACATAAGTATTAACAACAGACACACCACGTTTATAACTAGCCGTGCCTTCACACTGAATTACAACTGGTTCCATAACAAGATTCGTGTCTGAATATGGCATAATTTCCAATTGTCTTTTAGTTATGATATACGCACATTGTGAAATTGAACTAGCTCCAGTTGCTGTGAACAAATATGAATAATTTCCATTCACAACATCGATATCAACCATTGATATCAAATATTGCGAAACTGAAATTCTATCACCTTTTTCAAGTGGAACATATGAAGCATAGTTACCCATCAATAAAAAATCGCTTAAATTTTTCCAAGTTTGACGAGTAGCCCTTTGTCTTTGTCGTTTTTCATATTCGTGATAAGTGATTCCCTGTTCTTTTAATTTTGGTATCATTTCGATAATCTTGCTCAGATTTTTTATTTTTTCATTAGTTTCAGATTTCCATAAATACTCTTTAGATTTCTTATAATGAACTAAAGCCTCTTCTAAATTCTCTTCTTTTTCCCATATTAAACCAATGCCATACTCAATATTTCCTGCCGCTTCATTGCATCCAATATTTTGAGCTAGTTGAATTGCTTTATTTCTTTCGCCTTTCACACCTAAAAAATATAGCACTATGTGGGATTGGTAATTATCATATAAGGATACAGATTTTTTTAACGTTGCTATGGCGAGATCTTTTGAAACATTTTCTATCTCTCCGCTAACATAATTGCTATTCTTATAATCAAATATAATATTTGCTTCCAACAGTCCCTTATAGTAGTATACTCTCCAATCGTTCTTAGAAGTTGTTTCTCCTGCCTTCTCGATATCATACTTAAAAGTAGCTGTCGAAAAATTACTCTTCCTGAATATAACTTTATCAACAGTTTCAAGACTAACATTTATAGCTTCAAGAAATTTATCTTCGGCTTTCTCAATTTTTCCTTTATTTAATGCTTTACATCCTGCTTTATAGTAATCGGTTGCTGTTTTTTCTGCATTTGCAAATTCAATAAAGAACAAAGCAATAATTATTGTAAATAAAATTTTGCATTTATTCATTTTTATCTCCCTAACAAGTATTTTACAGTTGCTCTACATACTCCATCAAATCATCATAACCTGCTAGATCTTCATATTTCACTATCTCTGCTAGCCATCCTATTACTTCATTATCATAGTTTTTCCAATATTTTATTCTTGATTTTAACAGAGCATAACAAGTTGGCTGTTTCTGCCAATCTTTAAACGAAACCTTCCTTAATTTTCTACCAGCCGCATTTTCCTCTCTAGCAATTTCTCCTTTTGCAGACCAGTTTCCTCTACCTGTATTTCCACCTAAAGCAAAAAAAACTGTGTTAAATATACGCTCTGCTTCAATATCGGGAAAAATTTCATCAATTGATATATAAGTTTTTATTGCATTATCCGGAATTGTAAAGTTCGTCTCCTTATAGTTGCTTTTATCCAATTGCTCCACAGAATAAGCATTAGTATAAAAATATTTGATATTTTTACCTTCTTTTTCGGCAAATACAGGATCTATCGCAAACCTTTTTTCGGTCGAAACAAAACAAAATCCTATTTCTTTATTCGCAACAGCAATACCTATATTGTCTTTGTTAAAAAGTTTTGCAGAAACAGAATAACCATATTTATTTCTCTCTGCATAACAGATTGATACAAATAAGGCCATGACAAATAAAATAGCGCATTGTTTTTTCATAAAACATCTCCTTCTAATTTTAAAAATGAGCAAATCTTTAACCTTGCTCAATTACAGCAACATTATAACATATTTTGCTCAAAATTGTCAATAAAAATAATTTTCTGCTCAATTATACTGATTTTTATGGATGCCTTGCTCAAAGAAATTCTTGACACTTTTCGATTCAACGTAAAAAATTACAGGGAGAAAAAAAACTGGACGCAGCGCGATTTGTCGATACAAATTGATTGTTCCACTGGCGCGATCGGCAGCCTCGAGGCAGGCAGCTCAAAGCCTTCGTTCGATTTGATTGTGAAAATCGCGAACGCATTTCGCGTGCATCCTGCCTTGCTTTTCATTTCAAAAGAGGAGCTTTCAAAAATCGCGCAGGAAAACGAAGATTCGATGGACAGAATTTTTTTGCTTCACATTGAAAAAGAATTGCGCGAATATTTGAAAAATCAGAATAATGCTGCGTTTCCGCATGACCAAAAAAGGCGCGTGAAAAAAGGAATTTAAATGCCAGCACTTTTTTTTCGTTGCACGGCGAATTTGAAAAACGCAAATAATTTGTAAAAGCCACACATTTTTTTAATCTTGAAAATTCATCTTCATCACACGCGCCGAATCTTTTCTAATCGTGGCAAAATTTTTATTTCAGAAAATGCGCATCTTAAAAATTTTTTGAATTCTGCTTCGCTCTCACATTTCACATTTCGCGCGACAAAAAATTTGCATCCAATTTTCACATCGCCTTTGCGATAATGCCGCCGCCCACAATCACGCCGTCTTGATACAGTACCACGGATTGTCCCGGCGCGACGGCTCGCTGCGCTTGTGCGAACGTGATGCGCCACGGCGTTCCGATGAAATCGCCCGACGCAATTTCGTAATCGCAAAGGCGTTCCACTTTGCATTCAACTGGCTTGCTTGCCAATCGTATTTTTGCCATCGCTTCAAACGGAGCGGAAGGCTCGATTCCGCCCGGCCAAACAAAATCGTCCGCGATGAGCGAATCGGAAAAAAGCGCGTCGTCTGGCGCAAGCACGACCAAATTATTTTTCGCGTCAATTGAATGGACATAAAGCGGATGGTTCGCCGCCACTCCAAGCCCGCGCCGCTGCCCGACGGTGTAATGCTCGATGCCCCTGTGCTTTCCCAAAATGTGTCCGTCCAAATCCACGATGTCGCCCTGCTCGCTCGGCGTGTCGGAAAAAAGCGCGTCGAAATATTTTTGCCCGATAAAATCCTGGCTTTCCTCGCGGTTTGCGGCTTCGAGTTTTTGCCGCTTCGCCAAATCGAAGACTTGCGATTTTTTCATCGTTCCAAGCGGAAATCGAACTCGGCTCAAAACTTCGGAAGGAATTCGGTAAAGAAAATAAGTTTGATCTTTGAGCGAATCACTCGCATTTGCAATCATGAACGGCCGCGAATCCGTTCCGAAAACGCCGCTTTCGGGGCGCACGATTTTCGCATAATGTCCCGTGCAAAAATAATCGAATTCAATTCCGAGACTTTGCGCCGTTTCAAGCAACGCGCCGAATTTTATTTTTTGGTTGCAAATGATGCACGGATTCGGCGTGCGTCCCGCGCGATATTCTTTTTTGAAATATTCCAAAACGAATTTTTTGTAACGCGATTTCACATCGGCCACGTGATATTCGATTCCGTGCGCCGCGCAAAAATTTTGGCATTCTTCTATGTTCTGTTTTTCGCCCGGCCCGAAGCAAGCCTCGAAATCCTCGGCTTCGTATTTTCCCAAAGATTCGTCCCAAAGCGACATCGTAACGCCAATCACTCGGCAGCCGTTTTGCTTGAGAAGAAGCGCGGTCAATGTGGAATCCACTCCGCCGGACATTCCGACCAAAACATTTGAGCCGGAAGGCGGAAGGTCTTGTTCGATGTAAGTCATAATTTTTCCTGTGTTAGATGATGCATCACATAATGCCCAGTTCTTTTTTGAGCGCGCCCTGCGCTATCGCGGACACGTTCAGTTTTGCGGCGCTCGCCATATCGTCAAGCCATTGAGGAAGCGTGATATTCCTTCGAACGCTCCTTGATTTTTTTTGCCGCCTGAAAGCGTCCAAATCGACATCCACAAGGGAAACGAATGTTTTGCCGTCCTCGAAAAAAGGGCTTGCCTTCAAGTCGATTTCGCCAATCTTTTTGCCCTCCGGCACATCCGAATCTTTCTTGGAAAAAAGCGCGTTGCCTATATAATCCTTTGCCATTTCGATGGCATCCGCAATTCCGTTTCCTTCCGTCATTCCGTTTATGTCCGGAATGTACACCAGCACTTCACCTTTTTTGCAGCCTGTCTCCGTAAAAACAGCAGGAAAAACAACGTTCATAAAATCACCTCCTGGAAAAGATTGCGCCGCCATTTCACTCGGAAAATTTACAGTCCCCATTTTTTTATAATGGCTTTCGCGAGTTTTTCATTTATTTCCGTATGTCTTGGCAGCTGCTCTTCGTCCTTGCCCCTTTGGAAAACATCGTGTTTTCCACCGTGTCGCACAAAAACGAAGCCCGCTTTTTTAAGACGCTTTTCCAATTCCTTTCTTTTCACAATGTTATTATACACACTTTATACACATTGTCAAGGCTTTTATAATTTTTCCTGTGTTAGAAGCGAGATTGGCTTGACTTTGTTTTACCCCTACCACACGCACTCCAACATTCGCAAAAAACATCGTGATGAAAAAAAACGTGGGAAGGGCAAACGCGATTTTAACTTTGGAACATCGGCGTGGAAAGATACCTGTCGCCGGCATCGGGAAGAAGGACGACGATTGTTTTGCCCGCCGCCTCGGGGCGTTTTGCGATTTGGATTGCCGCATGCAAAGCCGCGCCGCTTGAGATGCCCACAAGCACGCCTTCCTTTTTTCCCATGAGCGCGCCTTTTTCGAAAGCGTCCTCGTTTTCCACGGTGATGATTTCGTCGTAGATTTTCGTGTCCAAAACTTTCGGAACAAAGCCCGCGCCTATTCCTTGGATTTTATGCGCGCCCGCTTTTCCCTCGGAAAGCACTGGTGAAGCGGACGGCTCCACCGCCACGATTTTCACGTCCTTGATTTTCTTTTTGAGGAATTTTCCAACGCCTGTCAAAGTGCCGCCCGTGCCCACGCCCGCAACGAAATAATCGACCTTGCCGTCCGCGTCCTCGAAAATTTCAGGGCCCGTGCTTTTTAAATGCGCTTCAGGATTCGCGGGATTTTCGAATTGCCCTGGAATGAATCCGTTCGGCTCGGTTTTCAAAAGTTCTTCGGCTTTTTCGATCGCGCCTTTCATTCCTTTCGCGCCGTCCGTGAGGACGATTTCCGCGCCATAAGCTTTGATGAGCTGCCGCCGTTCGACGCTCATCGTTTCGGGCATGACGATTATCACTTTGTAGCCGCGTGCCGTTCCCACCGAAGCAAGCCCGATTCCGGTGTTGCCGCTCGTCGGCTCGATTATCGTCGCGCCCGGCTTGAGACGGCCGGATTTTTCCGCATCGTCAATCATCGCCTTTGCAATCCTGTCTTTCACGCTTCCCGTAACATTGAACAGTTCGAGCTTTGCCAAAATGCGCGCGGAAAGTCCGAATTCTTTTTCGATGTGAGTCAACTCAAAAAGCGGAGTGCGCCCGATGAGCTGATCCGCCGAAGTGTAAATTTTTGCCATTTTTTTCTCCAAGTATTCAAAATAAATTTTGCGAACGAACGCAAATTCCTTGCGCAAATTTTTCCCGACTCATAAAACGCCGTGAAAAATCCGCCTAAATCACATAAACATAATTTTCTTCGCCCGCGCTTTGTTCCACCAAATCTTTAAGCGAAACGCTTTCAAGAAATCCTTCAATTGCTTTGCCCAGCCCTTCCCAAAAACGGCGCGTGCTGATTTGACCTTTCTTTTTTGCGCCGCCTTCGGAAACTTCCGGCGCGAGGTGGCCTTCGGTTACGCGCAAAATTTCCGCCGCGCTGTATTGCTCCACAGGCTTGGAAAGTTTGTAGCCGCCCGCAGGTCCGCGCGCGCTTACGAGAAGCCCTGCCTTGCTCAAAAGAGCTGTGATTTGCTCGAGATATTTTATCGAAATGCCTTGACTTTCGGAAACGTCCCTGAGCGACACAAAATTGCCATTCGAATGCTGCGCCACGAAAATCATAAAACAAAGCGAATATCTTCCGCGAGTTGAAATTTCCATATTAACACATTGTAGCACCTCCGCATGATTTTGTCAATTATTCATATAGAATTAGTGGGAAACAATTGAAATTAATTTGAAGCCCCTTGCGGAAGCGAAAATCGCAAGTCTTGCGACTTGCTTACGAGTTTTACTTTGTAAAACTCGCGAAAATTTTAATCTTAAATAAAGTAGTTGCGAGTTTTTTTTGTTCGCACCGCGAGCAAAAAAACTCGGTAAGCAGCGCACCGCGCTGCGACCTAGCACCAGCGGAAGCGAAAATTTTTGTTCCGCAAAACCCAAATTATTTCCCATTAAATCCATAGGATAACTATAGTTTATTTTATAAATCATACTTTGTCAATAGGATTTAAGGATTTTTTTTACATTTTTTTTTGCGATGACGCGATATTGAAAAAATTCGCAAAAAATGATATTATCTTTTCGACAAGCGCGTCCAATAAATGCGCTAAAATCGCGCAAAAATTTTTACAGGAAATGCAATGGAATTTATCAAAAAAGAGAATGTAAAAAATCTTTCCAATCCGGGCGTGATTTCGCGGCAAATCCTCAATCCCGAAAATTCGAAAAGCGAGCGCGTTACGATTACGGAAGTTCATCTTGAGCCTTCCGCCATTCAGCCGCGCCACACGCACGAAGCATCGGAGCAAATATGGTACGCCATCAAAGGCAAAGGAATTCTTTTGCTCGCGGACGACAAGGAAAAAGATTTTCAGGCGGGGGATGTCGCGCGATTTGCCGAAGGCGATGTCCACGGCTTGCGCAACGATTCGAACGAAGAATTCATTTATATTTCCGTAACGTCGCCGCCGATAAATTTCGGATATGCGTATAAAAACAAAACTTGAAAGAACGGCTTTTTCGAAAACGCATAGCTCTTCCAGCCTGCCGCCGCGCTATTCCGGAATGTTATAGACTTCGAATCGGACGCGCCCGTTTTCCACGCATTCTCGGATTTCCTTTTCGCGGCGGGAAAGTGTGGCGTCGCCGCTTTTTACTTCCACGAAAAGAATTTCATGGATTTTATCTTCTTGCGCCACGCCGCAAAACGCCACGAAATCCACAGGCTTTCCGAGGAATCGCGCATCGGCAGGATTGCACGGAAAGCCCGGCAAAAACGGCGCGATTTGTTCGCCAGCAAGCCCACCCAAAACCGAGCGCGAGCGTTTTATTGCGTCCGCGCGTTCCGAAGAAATTCTTTTTTTCAGCTTTGATTCAAATTCAACACGCGAAAAAATTCTTCCCAAAAAAAATGCGAATGCCGCAGCAAGCAAAAATAATGCGCACAACAAAATCGATGCGCCGCGATTTTGCAACAAAAGTTCGAAAATATTTTTTAAATAATTGAAAGACATATTTTCAGCATACAAAATTTTTTTGCGCTGTGCAAGCCAAATCTCATCTATTTCTTATACGTTATTTCCACAATCCTGCGCTCGCTTTCAAGGCCGCAGTATGTAAAATAAATTTCATACCTTCCGCATTGCAAAGGCTCGTCCATATAATCGCTGAGATTAAATGTCAAGTTCACTCCGTACACATAACCTTCATCAAGCCTTTCATCCGGCAAGTCTTTGCATTTTTGAATCATTTCGAACCGCTTTTTTTCGTATTCCTCCCGCAAAGGATCGGGAGCCAAAACTTCCTGAGGCTGCTCGCCATTATATTTTACGATGCGCTCTATCGGACAATGCAAAAACACGGATTCCGTTTCGTCCAAAGATTTTACGTGAATCATTTTTTCGTATTTCGGATTAATGTATTTATAATATCGATATTCTGTAAGATAAAAAGACACGCAAACCGGAACAGGAATTTTCGCGACGCCTTTTTTGCTTGCGCGGATTTTTTCGGGAATGTTTATTGAAACCGTATTCATCTTGAGCATGTCTATGTTCGGGCTGCACGGATTTTCGAATTCGCTCCATACATACTCATTCCAGCTAAATCCCAGTTCGTTCCACGCCTGCGGCTCAAAGACAATTTTTTTCATCAGCGGCTTTCCTTTCAGACTCATCAAAGAAAAGCACAAAAAAAATATGCTAATAATGAATTTCAACTGAATAATTTTTCGCATTTTTTCCTTGTTTTCTGAAGCCCTTACAAATGTTTGACTTCGCGAGTTTTGTGAAAGCCAAGCCTTGCGAAATCATCCGCCCAAATACGCTTCTTTTACCGCCGGGTCGTTCGCCAAATCCGAAGCAAGCCCTTCCTTGGAAATTTTTCCAGTTTCCAAAACATACGCGCGGTTCGAAATCGAAAGCGCCTTGAACGCGTTTTGTTCCACGAGCAAAACCGTAGTTCCAGTTTTGTTGATTTTTTGCACGATTTCAAAAATTTCATCCACGAGAATCGGCGCAAGTCCCATGCTCGGCTCGTCGAGCAAAAGCAGCTTTGGATTTGACATGAGCGCGCGTCCCATCGCGAGCATTTGCAGTTCGCCGCCGGAAAGCGTTCCAGAAATCTGGCTCACGCGTTCTTTGAGGCGCGGAAAAAGTTCGAAAACTTTTTGCATGTCGCGCTTTATTCCGTCCTTGTCGGTTCGAGTGAATGCGCCCATTTCCAAATTGTCGCGGACAGAAAGATTCAAAAAAATGCGCCGGCCTTCAGGCACTTGAATCAATTTTTTTCGGACAATCATGTCGGGCGCAAGATGCGTGATGTCCTCGCCTTCAAAAAGGATTTCTCCAGCGCGTTTTTTTATGATGTTCGAAATGGCGTGAAGAGTTGTCGTCTTGCCCGCGCCGTTCGAGCCAATCAGAGAAATTATTTCGCCTTGTTCCACATGAAAACTGACATTGCGAAGCGCGTTGATTGCGCCGTAAGAAACTTCCAAATTTTCAACTTGCAACATATTTTTTTTCTCGCTCCTTATTTTCCAAACGTCAATTTCCCAAATACGCTTTTATCACCTGCGGATTCTGCCTGATTTCATCGGGCGTGCCCTGCGCGATTTTCCTTCCGTAATCCAAAACCATGATTCGCTCGCAAATTCCCATCACAAGGCGCATGTCGTGCTCGATGAGCAAAATCGTCACATTGAATTCTTTTCTGATGAACGCAATCAAATTCATCAAATCTTCGGTTTCCTGTCCGTTCATTCCCGCCGCAGGCTCGTCAAGCAAAAGAAGTTTCGGGGAAGAAGCAAGCGCGCGCGCAATTTCCAATTTTCGCTGTTCGCCGTAAGGCAAGTTTTTCGCAAGCTCGTCTTTTTTCGAATCGATTTTGAAAATCGAAAGAAGTTGCTCGGACTTTTCCTGCATCCATTTTTCGTCCTGCCTGAATTTCGGCAGACGCAAAATCACGTCCAAAGGATTTGCGTGGCGCGAATTGTGGAGCGCGACTTTCACATTGTCCGCCACGGAAAGCGTTCCGAAAAGTCGGATGTTTTGGAAAGTTCGCGCGATACCGATTCGGCAGTGGCCTGCGGGATTCATTTTGTTTATCACGCGCACTTTGCCGCTTTTGTCCCAAAAATTTATTTGACCTTCCGTGGGTGAATAAACGCCGCTCAACATATTGAACACGGTCGTTTTTCCCGCGCCGTTCGGTCCGATAAGCCCGACAAGTTCGCCGGCGAAAAGTTCGCAGTTGAATTCGTTCACCGCGCGAAGTCCGCCGAACGTTATCGAAACATTGTTGGCTTGAAGCACCATTTCACTCTGCATAATTTTTTCTCCAAATTGCATCGCAGGCTTCGCCTGCTTACCGAGTTTTTGGCTTGCGCCGCAAATAAAAGATTTGCTATCAAGGCTCGCATTTTCGTTCGCTTCGCTTCCGAAAATCGCAAAAACTCGAAGCTACCTTAGTCCGCACAAAAAGCGCGTTTTTATTTCGCTCGCGCTTTTTCCTTTTTCCTTACGAACGCGACGGCTTTTTCCCACGCGCGCACAAACGAAACTTCCTTCGTTCCGAGCAATCCCTGCGGACGGAAAATCATCACGACGATGAGAACGACAGGATAAAAAAGCAGCCTGTAATTTTGCAAGAAGCGCAGGAATTCCTGCAAATAAGTGAGCACATAAGACGCGAGCACGCTTCCCGTCGTTGAACCCATTCCGCCAAGAACGACGAAAATCAAATAGTCGATGCTTTTCGTAAAGCCCGCCTGATCCGGCTTGATAAATCCAATCAGGCAAACGTAAAGTGCGCCGCCCACTCCCGCCACGAACGACGCGATCACAAAGCCCGCCATTTTGTAGCGAAAAACGCTGATTCCGCTAGAGCCTGCGGCGATTTCGTCCTCGCGCACGGCAAGAATCGCGCGGCCGTAACTCGAACGAATGAAATTCTGAACAAGCGCGACGAGCAAAACAAGCGTTCCAGTTATCGCCGCGAACGCCACCGCCGAATTGAAAACCATAATCGTATTGAATTGGATTCCGTTCGGGCCGCCAGTCCATTGCTTGAGATTTACGAGCACCACGCGAATTATTTCGCCGAACGCAAGCGTAACGATCGCAAGGTAGTCGCCTTCAAGCCTGAGCGTTGGAAATCCAATCAAAAATCCAAAGAACGCCGTGATTATTGCGGCAAAAATTATCGCGAGCGCGAGCGGAAGATGCGCGTTCTGGCAAAGCAAAATCGTAGCGTAGCCGCCGATTGCCATAAAGCCCGCCTGCCCCAAAGAAAGCTGCCCCGTGATTCCGCAAATTATATTCACGCTCAAAGCCATTATCGCGTTGATTCCCGCGAGCGTAAAAATCTGCGCCGTGTACGCATTGAGAACGCCAAGCGCAATCAAGGCGGTCGGAATTGCCACTACCAAAATCCCGAACGAAAAAAGAATCAGCGTGTTTCTAAAATTCTTCTTCATATAAAATCCCCAATGTCAAACTTTTATGACCCGCTTTTTTCCCAAAAGTCCCGTCGGGCGCACAAGCAAAATCAAAATCAAAATGCCGAACGAAATCGCGTCCGCATATTGGCTCGGACCGTAGCCCTTCGTCATTGTTTCCGCAATGCCCAAAATTATTCCGCCAATCATCGCGCCGGGAATCGAGCCGATTCCGCCGAGCACCGCCGCGACGAACGCCTTAAGTCCCGGCATGTAGCCCATCATCGGATCAATCTGCGGATACGCGCTCGCATACAAAACGCCGCCCGCGCCCGCAAGCACCGAGCCAATCGCGAAAGTCACGGCGATCGTGCGATTCACGTTGATTCCCATCAAACTTGAAGCCACGGGATCAAAACTCACTGAACGCATCGCTTTTCCCGTTTTCGTGTGATTCACCAAAATATGAAGTGCCACCATCAAAACGATGCTCACGACAATGACGAAAAATTTTATTCCCGCAATCGAAAATTGCCCGAACTGAATTACGCCCATATTCGGCGTGATGAACTGGCGCGGATCAGGTCCTGCGAACGGAAGCACGCGCATCAAATTCTGCAAAATCAATTCCACGGCAATCGCAGTAATCAGCGAATTAAGTCTTGGCGCATTCCGAAGCGGACGATACGCCATGCGTTCGATGAATATTCCCAAAAGTCCGCAAAAAAGCATTGCCGCGAAAAACGCCAGCGCAAAACTCGGAACGCTCGCGCCAAAAGCGCAAAGCACGAAATAGCCGGCATACGCGCCAATCATCATAATGTCGCCGTGCGCAAAATTTATCAAAGTAACGATTCCGTAAACCATCGTGTAGCCGAGCGCGATCAAAGCGTAAATGCTGCCCAAAGAGAATCCGTTTATGAATTGCTGAAAAAACAAAGAGGTTGCGTTCACATTTCCCCCTCAAATAAAAGAAATAAAGCCAATGTAAAAAAGCGTTAAACAGGCGACAACCATGCGCAATCCGCACAAAATTTCCGCCACAAAAAAAGGCGCGACAAAGCCATTTGCTTCACCGCGCCATTTCTCATTGACAATCTGTTTTGCCAAATTACGGATTTACGGTGGTCTTATATGTCACATTCAAACTGTCGTCCGCATCGCGAATCATTTGCAGCATTACCGCCGCCTTGATTGGATTGCGTTTTTCATCGAAGCGAAGCCTTCCAGTAACATAGTCGCCGTCAATCTTTTCGAGCGCGTCGCGCACCGCAGACACTTCGTCCGTTCCCGCTTTCAAAATTGAATCGCGAAGCAAATAGACAGAATCGTATCCCAAAGCCGCGAACGAATTCGGGTCTTTTCGATATCTGTCGCGGAAAGCCTTAACGAATCTTTGCACGGCAGGACTGTCCGAGTCGGCGGCGTAGTGGTTCGAATAATATCCATTCAAAACCTCATCACCCGCATTCGCGACAAGTCCATCCCATCCGTCCGCGCCTACAAGCGGAATCATAATTCCTTGCGCGCGAGCCTGTTTTGCAATGAGCGCGACAGTGCCGTAATAGTCAGGCAAATAAAGCACGTCCGGAGCGGCATTCTTTATTTTCGTGAGCTGCGCGTTGAAATCCTTGTCGTTCGTGGCATAAGATTCTTTCGCGACAATCGCTCCGCCCATACTTGTGAATGTCTTTTCGAAATTTTCCGTCAAGCCCACAGAATAGTCGTTGCCGATGTCGTAGAGAATCGCGGCCTTTTTCGCACCCAAAGTTTCTATCGAAAATTTTCCTCCCACAGTTCCCTGGAAAGGATCGATAAAACACGCGCGGAAAATATAGTTGCCAGCATCGGTGATGTCCGTAGCAGTGGCGGCAGGCGCAATCTGCAAGACTTTCATAGCCTGCGCGCGCTGCGTCATAGCCTTGGTGCAACCCGAAGTGAGCGAGCCGATAATCATTTTCACGCCGTCTTTGGTGGTAAGCTTTTGAAATGCGTTCACGCTTTTGTCGGGATTGCCTTCGTCATCTTCGCTGATGAGGACGATTTGCTTTCCGTCCACTCCGCCAGCCGCGTTGATTTCGTCAATCGCCAAATCAATTCCGTTTTTGCATTCCACGCCGTAAACAGAAACGCCGCCAGTGAGCGGAAACACGCCTCCGATTTTTATGCTGTCGGAATCCTTTTTCGAGCATCCCGACACGCAGAAAATGGCGGCAAGTGCCAAAGCCGTCAATGTGACTTTTTTCATAAAATCCTCCAAATTATGCGCTGGCTTCGGCGGCCACCTGCGCTTTTGGAGCTTTTCGGGCTTCGTTCTTAAAATGGCCTTTGCAGAATTTGCAAATCTTCACTTTCTGCCCGTCCATCTCATAATCATATATAACCTTTACTCCGGTGGTCTTGCACACAGGGCATGTGCCACGTCCACGATTGGGCGTTTTGCGCAATCCCACTCCGCGGTGCGATTTAGACATATCAATCCTCCATCTGCCTATTTTTTGGCGTTTTCTTTTTTGTCAGCCTTTTCTTTTTTGGCGGCTTTCTTTTCTTCCTTATCCTCAAGTTTGAAATCCACCAACTCGAGTATTGCGACATCGGCCGCATCGCCTTGGCGGAATCCCAATTTGAGAATTCGAGTGTATCCGCCCGGACGATCCTTCATGCGAGGAGCGATGTCGGTAAAAAGTTTGTTCAAAACTCTTTCATCCGAGATGTATCTCGCAACTTGGCGGCGATTATGAACGCTGTCCACTTTGGCGCGAGTGATAAGCTTTTCGGCCTTGCTTCGTGCCGCCTTTGCCTTCGCTTTGGTAGTCGTAATGCGTTCAAACCTAAAAAGAGATGTTACCATATTGCGCAACATCGCCCGTCTATGCGAATGAGTGCGTGAAAGCGCGTTAAAACCCGACTTATGATTCATCTGATTCTTCCTTTTTCTTTGTTAAATTAACAGTATCCCTAAGATAACTGTAGTCCGTCATACCCAAAGAAAGGTTCCACTCATGGAGCTTTTCCTTGATTTCCGTAAGGCTCTTTTTGCCAAAATTCCGAGTCTTGGCAATGTCGTCTTCCGTTTTTCTTGTCAATTCTCCGATTGTGCGGATGTTCGCGTTTTTCAAACAGTTTGAAGAACGCACGGACAATTCCAATTCTTCGACCGGAGTGTTCAACAAGGCGCGAACTTGCTCGTTGTCCTCGTTGAAATCATCGTCCATAGAAGAGCCGCTGTCATCAAAGTTGATGAACACGCTGAAATGCTCTTTGGCGATTTTCGCGGCCTCGGCCAAAGCGTCCGCCGGCGTAATCGAGCCGTCCGTCCAAATTTCCAAAAATAGTTTGTCGTAGTCATTTCTTTGACCAACGCGGTATGGCTCGATGGAATACTTCACCTTTTTTACAGGACTGAAAATCGCGTCCATTGGAATCGTGCCGACAACTTCGATATAATTGCCGTTCGTTTCCGCAGGAACATAGCCGCGTCCCAAATCCACTTGAATTTCGACATCAAGCTTCGCGCCTTCCATCATCGTGAACAAAAGCACGTTTCGAGACATCACTTCAAGCTGTCCCGCTTTCGCGAGATCATTGCTGGTAACCTTTCCAGGACCCCTGAATTCATAGAAAATGGTATCCTGCTCAAGGTCGCCCTCAAGTTTCAGCCGCAGCATTTTCAGAGTATTCAGAATTTCCAATGTGTCTTCGGATACATTCGGTATCGCCTCAAACTCACTGGAAATCACATGTGGCACATCATTTGCATCATAAGAAGTAATGCGAACGGACGTTACGGCGTAGCCCTGAATCGAAGAAAGCAGCACGCGGCGCAATGTGTTTCCCACCGTCGTGCCGAATCCCGGCTCAAAAGGAGCGGCCGAGAATTCTCCGTGGTCAGTACTCTCCGTATCCAGATGCTCAAATGTTATACTTTTGGGTCGCTGAAAGCCCTTAAGCAAATTTTTACGAGCCATTTGAACTCCTTAATTATTTAGAATAGTATTCAACCACGAGCTGCTCTTTAACATCGAAGTCGATGTCGCTTCTTGCAGGCAACGCGATAACCTTACCCGAAAAATTGTCCTTGTCGCACTCGAGCCAAACCGGAACTTTGCGCTCCTCAATTCTTGCCACCAATTTCTTTATGGAAGAAGAAGTCTTGCTCTTTTCACAGAAAGCAACCACATCGCCCACTTTGACTTCATAAGACGAAATGCTCACTTTCTTCCCGTTCACAGTGACGTGTCCGTGGCTCACCAACTGCTTGGCTTCGTCGCGGGTTTTCGCCAATCCCAAGCGGAACACAACATTGTCCAACCGCAATTCCAACATCTGCAAAAGGACTTCGCCGGTAACGCCGGATTTTCGCGCCGCCTTTTCGTAATAAAGCCTGAATTGACGCTCAAGCACTCCATAGATGAAGCGGAGCTTTTGCTTTTCCATCAATTGCAGAGAATATTCGGAACGTTTTTTGCGAGTTTCCTTTTTCGTTCGCTTGCTCACCTTGCCATATCCCATTACAAGCGGGTTTATGCCCAAGGCGCGACATCTTTTTAACAAAGGCTCTTGTGTTTTTGCCATTTATATCTCCTTGTTACATACGGCGCGTTTTGCGCGGGCGACATCCGTTGTGCGGAATCGGAGTTACGTCGGAAATCGACTTGACTTTAAGTCCTGCGTTGCCGATCGCGCGAACAGCGTTTTCGCGTCCCATTCCAGGGCCTTTCACAAAAACGTGAACTTCGCGCAAGCCATAGGAAACGGCTTTTTGAACCGCGCTTTCCGCGACTGTCTGCGCCGCGAAAGGAGTCGATTTTTTCGCGCCTCTAAAGCCCAAGCCGCCGCTCGAAGCCCAAGAAAGCGCATTGCCGTTCAAATCCGTAACAGTAACAATAGTATTGTTGAAAGAAGCCTGAATGTACACGTTTCCTTCGTATACGCTCTTCTTTTCCTTTTTTTTCGTTTTCTTTACCGTAGCCACTTAGATTACCTCCGCCTTATGCTTTCTTCTTGTTCGCAACGGTCTTCTTCTTGCCTTTGCGAGTTCTGGAATTCGTGCGAGTACGCTGACCGCGAACTGGAAGTCCTTTGCGGTGGCGCAGGCCTCGGTAACTGCCGATGTCGATAAGACGCTTGATGTTCAAGCCGATTTCCGAACGGAGACGACCTTCCACCTTGTATTCTTTGTCGATGATTTCGCGAAGGCGGTTGAGCTCTTCGGAAGGCAAATCATTAATCGGAGTGTCCGGATTAACATTCGCTTCCTTGCAAATTTTCATCGCCGAAGAACGTCCTATTCCGTAAATATACGTCAAAGCGATATTAACATGTTTGTTAGGGATGTCAACTCCCGCAATTCGAGCCATCTATTACTCCTTATTAACCTTGCTTCTGCTTGTGCTTTGGATTCACGCAAATGATGCGGACAATGCCGTTGCGCTTAATGACCTTGCACTTGTCGCAGATAGGCTTTACGCTGGTTCGTACTTTCATAAAAGTCCCCCTGTGATGCGGTATAAATCGAAGCCGTATTATACCACATTTGTCCAATTTTAGTCTAGACCTTCGCACCAAATTTCTAAAGATTTCTGGAACGAATCCTGCCCTTTTTCATAAGTCCGTCCTGCTTGTGCATCCTCAAAAGGGCTTCGATTTGGCTCATCGTGTCAAGGTCAACGCCAACCATAATTATCAGCGAAGTTCCGCCCATCAGCATTGCCACCGACTGCGGGAAACCGAAGATCTTTTGGATGAGTGTCGGCAACACAGCGATTGCCGCCAAGAACAACGAGCCTGGCAATACAAGCCGATTCAATATCCTTTGCAGATATTCTTCGGTCTTGTCCGTCCTTACGCCGGGAATGGAGCCGCCATTTTCGCGAATTTGCTTTGCGATTTCCGTGGGGTTCAGTGTTACCTGAGTGTAGAAGTATGCAAAGAAAATTATAAGGACAACCAACAAAATATTGTACCAAATTCCCATCGGATTCAAAAACACAGCCAATTTTTGAACCCATCGTGCAGCGCCGGAGTTGCTCGCCACGGAAGAAATGAGCTGCAAGGGAAGTGTCAAAAACGATGATGCAAAAATCAAAGGAATCACGTTCGACGGATTCACTTTAAAGGGAATGTAGGTGTTCTGTCCGCCGTACATTTTTCTGCCCACAACGCGCTTCGCATAATGGACAGGAATTTTTCGTTCGCCGGATTCTTCGTAGACGACAACGGCAACGATTCCCACAAAAAGGAGCAACGCCACAATGACGAATACGATGTTCAATTCGCCGGCACGAACGCTTTCGGCAAGTTCGACCACCGCGCTTGGCATTCGCGCCACAATTCCCGCAAAGATCATAATCGAAATTCCGTTTCCGATTCCTCGCGCGGTAATTTGGTCGCCAAGCCAAACTGTTATCATCGAGCCAGTCGTAACCGTAAGAATCGCCAAGGCTTTGAACGCGATTTCATTGTTGAGCGAAATCACGCCGATGTTTTTGGCGTAGAACGTCACGGCGAACGACTGAATGATGCACACGAAAATCGTGCCCACCCTTGTCCACATTTGCATTTTCTGCTGGCCGCCCTCTTCCATCACCATCCTTTTTAATGAAGGAAAAATGATGAGGACGAGCTGCATGATGATTTGCGTGGAAATGTAAGGCATCACTCCGAGCATGAACACGGAAAAATTCGAGAACGCGCCGCCAACGAAAAAGTCCATATAACTTGCGAAGGCGTTGTTATTCTGCTGCGAAAGCGTGTTGAAATATTCAAACAACGCGACGGCATCCACGCCTGGAATTGTAAGAACGCATCCAAGCCTGTAGAGTGCCAGCACAGCGAAAGTGAACAAAATGCGGCTGCGGAGTTCTCCAACTTTGAAAATGTTGCCGATTGTACTCATTTAGTCCGCCTTAGTCTTTTTTCTGCGCTTTTTTGGTTTTTTCGACCAAAGTTACAGAGCCGCCGGACTTTTCGATTTTCGCTTTCGCCGACTCAGAAATTTTGTCCGCAACAACGGTCACTTTTTTGGTGATTTCGCCATTGCCGAGAATTTTGATGGGAAGCGATTTTGATTTCGCCAAGCCCTTTTCCTTGAGGCTCTTTTTGTCAACAGTTTCACCGTCCGCGAATTTCTTTTCGATGTCGGAAAGATTCACGATGGCGAATTCTTCCTTAAACGGATAGTTCGAAAAACCTCTTTGCGCGATGCGGCGGAAAAGCGGCATCTGGCCGCCTTCAAATCCTACATACGGCAATCTTTTTCCCGAGCGCGACTGCTGCCCTTTGTTTCCGCGTCCAGCCGTCGTTCCCAGTCCTGAAGACGAACCGCGTCCAACGCGCTTTGGCTTTTTGTTTGCTCCGCGGGGCGCGTGCAAAATTGGATTGTATTCTTCTGCCATTACTGAATCTCCTCAACTTTTACAAGATGCGCCACAGACGCAACCATTCCGCGAACAGAAGGATTGTCCTCCTGCACGACAGAAGAACTGATTCTTCGCAAGCCCAAACTTCGCACGGTGGCGCGTTTTGCGGGCTTTTGTCCGATTGTGCTTCTTACAAGTGTAATCTTGAGTTTTGCCATCGATTACCCCCACATCTCGTTCAGAGACTTGCCTCTGTTTTTGGCGACAACGCTGGCGTCAAGCAAATGCTCGATCGCATCAAACGTCGCGCGCACAACATTCACCGAGGCACTTGAGCCGAGCGACTTTGAAATTATGTCCGTAGCACCGGCCGCATCCATAATCGCGCGAACAGGTCCGCCCGCGATGATTCCAGTACCAGCACGAGCCGGCTTGAGCAAAACTTCGGAACTCTTGAATTTTCCGATGATGTCGTGCGGAATCGTGCCATTTTTGATCGGCATCTTCACAAGGCTTTTCTTCGCCTTGTCGATGCTTTTTTTGATGGCTTCCGTAACATCGTTCGCCTTGCCAAAACCATAGCCGACGCGACCTTTTTTGTCGCCCACCACGCTGAGCGCGGCAAAAGACATTCGGCGACCGCCTTTTACAGTTTTAGAGGTCCTGTTCAAAGTGACGAGCTTTTCGACGAACTCTTTTTCTCTTGGCTCTCTGTCTTTGTCAAAATTTTTCTGGCGTTCCATAGCTTCTCCTAGAACTGAATGCCCGCTTTGCGAGCGCCATCGGCAAGGGCCTTGACAACACCATGATAAAGATAACCGTTGCGGTCGAATACTATCGTAGTAATATTCTTTTCTTTAAGGCGCGCGCCCATCGCTTCACCAAGTTTTGCCGCATCAGCCACCGTAGGCTTGAGGGAGGCAAAATCCTTTTCCATAGTTGAAATGGCGGCAAGAGTTTTTCCTTCGTCGTCATTAACCACCTGAACATAAAGATTCTTGTTGCTGCGGTAAACCGTCATGCGCGGGCGTTCAGCCGTGCCATAGACAGTCTTGCGAATGTGAACCTTTCTGTGAAGGCGTTTTCTTTGTTTGTCGTTAAGTTTCTTAAACATAATCGCCCCACCTTATTTAACGCCAGTCTTTCCGACTTTGCGTCTGATGATTTCTGTTTCGTAGCGAATGCCCTTGCCTTTATACGGCTCGGGTTTTCTCAACTTCCGAATTTGCGCGCAGAATTCGCCAACTTGCTGCTTGTCGATTCCGCTCACTGTGACACGTCCGTTCGGGTCGGTGGCCACTGAAAGCCCTTTGGGAATCATCGCGATAAAATCCGTGGAATATCCAAGATTCATCACAAGTTCCTCGCCCTTGACTTCCGCGCGATAACCAACGCCCGTTATGATGAGCGATTTTGAAAATCCTGCGGAAACGCCAGTCACCATATTATTGATGAGGGCGCGGTACAAACCGTGATCGGCGTTGGCCTGGCGGCTTGTGTTTTTCGTCTTGACGATGATTTCGCCGTTTTCAAAAGCCACTTCGACATTCGGGCTGAAAGTTTGGCTCAATTCGCCTTTTGGACCTTTCACGCTGATTTCGTTTCCGTTGATTGTTACGTTTACGCCCGCAGGAACGGCCACGGGAAGCTTTCCAACTTTAGACATTTTTACCTCCCGTTACCAAACTTTGCAGACCAATTCGCCGCCAACCATTTTTTCCGTGGCTTTTTTGCCAGTGGTCACTCCGGATGACGTCGAAACAATCACTGAACCGTATCCATTGTGGACGCGGGGCAGATCCTTATAACCTGAATAAATTCGGCGACCAGGCGTGGAGATTTTTTCCAAGCCGTGAATCACAGGATTATTCATATCGTCATATTTGAGGAAAATGCGGATGATATTCTTTCCTTCTTCCTGAACTTTCTTGAAGTTTTTGATGTAGCCTTCAGTTTTCAGGATTTTTACAATTTCCAACTTCAATTTTGACGCGGGAATATCCACTTTCTCGTGGCGGGCCCTCGTCGCATTGCGGATTTTTGTAAGCATATCTGCTACGGGATCTGAAACACTCATTCTTCTTCTCCTACCCTACCAACTTGACTTTGTTACGCCAGGTAACAAACCTTCACTCGCATACTTGCGGAAGCAAATGCGGCACATCTTGAACTTGCGCAGATAGCCTCGCGGACGACCGCAAATCTGACACCTATTGTACTGCCTTGTGCGGTATTTCGGTGTGCGCTGCGCCTTGATTATCATCGATTTCTTAGCCATAACTCCTCGCTTACTTTCTGAACGGCATATTGAACTTGGTGAGCAAAGCGCGAGCCTCGCTGTCCGTTCTTGCGCTCGTTACGATAGTAACATTCATTCCCGAAATTTTCGTAATTTTGTCGAAGTCGATTTCCGGAAAAATGATTTGCTCCGTAATTCCCAACGAAAAATTTCCGTGTCCGTCAAAACCTGTGGCTTTGATTCCGCGGAAATCCTTGACGCGCGGCAACGCAACGTTGATAAGGCGATCCAAAAATTCGTACATAATTGTTCCGCGCAACGTTACCATCGCACCAATTTCTGCGCCCGCTCGGAGTTTAAAGTTGGCAATGCTTTTCTTTGCCTTTGTCTTGACCGCTTTCTGTCCCGTGATTTGTGTCAGGTCAGCAACTGCGGCATCAAGAAGTTTCTTATTTCCGAGAGCCTCGCCCACGCCCATGCTCACCACAATTTTTTTCACTTGCGGAATCTGCATGGGAGTTTTGTAGCCCATCTCCTTGAAGAGTTCGGGCGCGATAGTTTCTTTGTAGACTTTCTTAAGCCGGGGTACATAATTTGCCATTACAACGCTTCTCCACATTTGCGGCAGACGCGAATTTTCTTGTCGCCGTCAAACTTATAACCGATTCTAACTGGGCGGCTGCATTTTTTGCACACGATGCCCACTTTTGAAACATGAAGCGGCGCTTCGACTTCGATGATTCCACCTTGGTCTTGCTGACTGCGCCTCTTCACGGCTTTTTTCACGAGATTCAAACCCGACACGATTACCGCATCTTTTTTGGTAACCATGCGGACGATTTCGCCCTGCTTGCCCTTGTCTTTTCCGGAAAGCACTTGAACTGTATCGCCCTTGTGAATCTTGTATTTCTTTTTTCCAACGTTCACGTTCTTAACCATAACAATGCTCCTTACAGAACTTCTGGCGCAAGCGAAATAATCTTCATGAAGTCTTTTTCACGAAGCTCGCGGGCGACGGGTCCGAAAATGCGCTTGCCGACGGGATTTTTCGAATCGTCAACGATGACGCAAGCGTTGTCGTCAAATCGGATGTAAGTTCCATCCGGGCGGCGATATTCTTTTGCCTGACGAACGATGACGGCCTTTTTAATCGCGCCCTTTTTGATTGTCGAAGTGGGAATCGCGTCCTTCACGGCCACCACAACGATGTCGCCGATGCCGGCATAGCGACGATGAGTTCCGCCAAGCACCTTGATGCACTGGGCAATCTTGGCGCCCGAGTTGTCGGCTACTGTCATACAAGTTTGCATTTGAATCATAACCTAAACTCCTTACTTCGCCCGTTCGACGATTTGTACCAGACGCCAACACTTGTCTTTGCTAAGCGGACGACATTCAACAATTTTTACCGTATCGCCAATGTGCGCCTCATTCCTTTCGTCGTGAGCCTTGCACTTTTTGGTCCTGGAAACATATTTTTTGTAAAGCGGATCCATTCGCTTTGTTGAAATTGAAACGACGATGGTTTTGTCCATTTTGTCGCTCGTCACAAGTCCAACATAAGAACGCTTGCCACTTTTAGCCTTTTCCTGTGTTTCTGCCATGTGTCAACTCCTACTTGTTACCCGCAACGGCCCCGAATTTTTGTGCAAGGTCGCGCTGGTGGATAAACGTGTTCAGGCGAGCAATTTCTTTGCGCATCGCGCGTTTTTCCATTGGATTGTCTACATGGGAAAGAACCATTTTGAATCTAAACTCCATGTATTTTTTCTTGAGTTCATCGCGGCGCGAAACCAATTCGGAATAAGACAGTTCTTGGTAATTTGTCTTTTTCTTTTTGTCTGCCATCTTATTCCTCCTAGTCCTGCGTCGGGCGGTATGCGACTTTTGTCACCACCGGCAATTTGCTGGCAGCAAGACGAAGCGCCTGCTCCGCCAATTTAATGTCAACTCCGCCAACTTCAAACAAAATCATTCCGGGCTTGAGATTGGCCGCCCAAAATTCCGGTGAGCCTTTTCCCTTTCCCATGCGAACTTCAGCCGGCTTTTTTGAAATCGGCTTGTCGGGAAAAACTCGAATCCAAACTTTACCTTTGCGTTCAAGCTTTCTGTTGATGGCAACGCGGCACGCTTCGATTACGCGAGCGTTGAGCCACGTCGATTCCATCGCAACAAGAGCTATATCGCCAAAGTCAACGTGATTATCGCGCGTAGCAAAACCATGTGCCCTACCGCGCTGCACTTTTCGGTGCATTACTCTTTTTGGTGCGAGAGGCATCGTCTAACTCCTTGCCTTTGCGACAGTATCTTTTGCCCGGCTTTCGCCAGACGTAGACTTATCAGAAGGACGCTGCGGACGGTCGCGATTTGGTTTTCTCACCATCTGACCCGCATCTTCATTCTGTTCACGACCATAGTTCATTCCGTTGAACACCCAAACTTTTATGCCGATCTTGCCATAAGTCGTGAGCGCTTCGTATGTTCCATAGTCAATGTCCGAACGCAATGTATGGAGAGGAACTCGTCCTTCCTTGTGTTCCTCCGTCCTCTTCATTTCCGCGCCGCCAAGTCGTCCGGCCAGGCGAATTTTGATTCCCTGTGCGCCGGCGCGCATGGCGTTCGCAGTAGACTGCTTCAAAGCCTTGCGGAACGAGCCGCGACCCATAAGCTGTCTGCCGATATTCTGCGCGATCAAGGAAGCGTTCAAATCAGCACGTTTGATTTCCTTGATTTTAATCTGAACTTTTTTTGTCAGCTGCTTTTGAATGTCGGCACTGATTTTTTCAATTGTCGCGCCTTTTACGCCGATGATAACACCGGGGCGAGCCGTGTGAATTACAATCGTAACTCGCTGCGGATGGCGCACGATTTCGACTTCGGCAATGTCCGCGCCTTTGCATTCAGGAAGTTCCGAAATCAATTTTCGGATTTTGAAATCTTCCAAAACCAAATCCGCGTATTCACGAGGATCGGCATACCAACGCGATTGCCAAGTCTTGTTGATTCCAAGGCGCAAACCAATCGGATTAACTTTCTGTCCCATTTTTATTCTCCCGCCTTTTCAGCAACCGTAACGGTGATATGACACATGCGCTTGAGCAACTGATCGGCGCGACCGCGCGCGCGAAACCAAACTCGCTTGAGTCTCGGACCTTCGTCAATGCGAATTTCCTTGACATACAGTGTATCCTCATCCAACTTGTCGTCTGCAAACAAAGCGTTTGCCACCGCAGACTTCAAGGTCTTGCGAACGAGGCGCGCGCCTTTCTGCGGCATGTTTTCAAGAATTGACATTGCCTGCGAACAAGTTTTCCTGCTGATTACATGAGCCACCGGGCGAACCTTTGTGGGAGACGCAATCAAGAATTTCGAAGTGGCTACATAGCCTTTTGTTTCTGCCATAATATCCACCTATTTTTTAGCAGCAGTTTTGTCTGTGCCGCCATGTCCTCGGAACACACGAGTGGGAGCGAATTCGCCCAACTTGTGGCCAACAAGGTTTTCCGTAACATAAACCGGAATCCATGACTTGCCGTTGTGAACAGAAATAGTCGTTCCGACCATTTCAGGAATAATCGTAGAACAGCGAGAATAAGTCTTGATGAGCTTTTTCTCGTTCGTTCCCGATTTATTCAACTCAATTACTTTTTTATAGAGCGACTTTTCGACGAAAGGCCCTTTTTTAACAGATCTTGACACAATTATCTCCTACGCTACTTCTTTCGACGCGAAATGATAAATCTGCTCGATGTCTTGCGCTTGTTGCGGGTTTTGTAACCTCGACAAGGCTGACCCCATGGAGTAACCGGATTGCGTCCCTTACCAGCGCCTTCACCACCACCAAGCGGGTGATCGACCGGGTTCATCGCCATACCGCGAACAGTCGGACGAATGCCCATCCAACGTTTGTGGCCGGCTTTTCCAAGCTGAACGTTCATGTGATCTTCGTTGCCGACCACGCCGATTGTGGCATAGCACTTCGCATGAACGCGGCGAATTTCGCTCGAAGGAAGTTTAATCGTGACATAATCGCCTTCTTTCGCGGAAATGAGCGCGCTCGCACCGGCACTGCGGGCAAGCTGTCCGCCACGGCCAATCGTCAATTCGATGTTGTGCACCGTAAATCCGACTGGAATCGCGGCAAGCGGCAAGGCATTTCCAACCGTCGGAGCGGCGTTTTCGCCAGCCATGATTTTCATTCCGACAGTGAGACCTTTCGGCGCGATGATGTAGCGTTTGTCGCCATCTGCATAATAAATCAAAGCAATGTTCGCACTGCGATTCGGATCGTATTCAATAGAATGAACAGTTCCAGGAATTCCGTGCTTGTTGCGCTTGAAATCAATTTCACGGTATCTGCGCTTGTGACCGCCGCCCTTGTGACGCACCGCAATGCGTCCGCCGGCTCCGCGTCCTGCGTTGGATTTTTTTCCTGACACCAATTTTTTTTCGGGTTTGTCGCATGTCAGTTCATCCCGGCGCAGGTCAACACGTCCGCGTGTACCAGGTGTAATTGGCTTAAAAACTTTTAGAGCCATCTTTTTCTCCCATAAGACTTCATTTTCGGCGGCGCGCCAAAAAGACGCGGAAGCCGATTTTCGAAGCAAACTCAAGCCATTTTCGGCTTTGTAACTTGTCCTATTGGAACAAGCCTATCGTTTCGCCTTGCGCCAAACGCACAATGGCTTTTTTGTAACCAGCAGTGGTTCCGGAAGTGCCGCGCACGCGCTTTTTCTTTCCGACCACATTCATAGTCGTGCAGGACAAAACTTTTACATTGAAAAGTTTTCTCACCGCTTCTTTTATCTGAATTTTCGTGGCATCCGGGCGCACGACAAAAACATATTTGTTCTGCTCGCGCAACATCGTCGCCTTTTCAGAAACAACAGGCTCAATAAGAATGTCGTTGAAGTCAATCATTATTTAGCCCCCCTTTGCGCTGCATAAAAGCCGCTCAGATTTTTGGCCGCGCCTTCCAACAAGATGATTTTGCGTCCGTAGAACAAGTCGTGGGCGCGAAGACACTTGTACGAAAGGAACGTGAGCGTCGGAATGTTGCCGCCCGCCCGCCTGAGCAAAGCATTGTTCGCGCGAATGTCTTTTTCGGCTTCGGCGACGTTTCCTTCGTCAACGATGTCGTTCAAAATCACCACTGTGCGGGTGTCTTTGGCAAAATTGTTGAGGATTTTCACCAAATCCTTGGTCTTGCCGCTCTGCACCGTAAAATCTTCGATGACAACGAGCCTGTCGCTCTGCGCCTGCATGCTCAAAATCGTCTTCATCGCAAGGCGTTTTTCCTTTTTGGGAATCGCATAGCTATAATCGCGGGGCTTCGGTCCGAAAATCGTACCGCCGCCAACCGTAATCGGAGACTTTTTGTCACCACGGCGAGCGTTTCCCGTGCCCTTCTGCTTGTAGGGCTTTTTGTTGGAGCCGTGCACTTCCGCGCGGGTTTTCGTGCAAGCCGTTCCAACACGTTTATTTGCCAATTCGTTTGTGATGGCATAGTAAATGACATCTTCGTTCAACGGAAGGCCGAATACGTTGTCGTCCAAATTGATCGTACGCAGCTCTTTTCCATCGACTGAATAGACTTTCTTTTCCATTGTCTTCTCCTGCCGTTATTTTTTCACCGCGGACTTGACGATCAGCGTGCTGTTGCGAGTTCCGGGAACTGCCCCGCGAACGAGAATTACCTTCAATTCGGGATCGATTTTCACAATCCGAAGATTTTGCACCGTAACACGGACATTGCCCATTCGTCCAGGCAACTTTGTGTTCTTAAAGGTGTGTCCAGGGGTGGTACACTGTCCAGTGCCGCCCGGCTCGCGATGGAATTTAGAACCGTGAGTCTTGCGTCCTCCGTGAAAGCCCCATCTTTTCATTACGCCCTGAAAGCCCTTTCCCTTTGAATTGGCGGTAACGTCCAAAAAGCGTGTTTTGTCGAAAAGTTCCACGCCGAACTGGTCGCCGATTTTCACTTCGCCGTCAAAATCGCGGAATTCCTTCAAAGTCCTTTTCGGGGTAATGCCTTCTGAAAACTGTCCGGCATAGGGCTTTGTAACTTTGTTGGGCTTCAATTCGCCCACGCCCAAAACAACGGCTTCGTAGCCATTGTTTTCTTTTGTCCTTGTGGCGACGACCGTATTAGGCTCGACCTGGATCACGGTAACTGGTGTCAAATTGCCGCTTTCGTCGAAAACCTGGGTCATGCCCAATTTTTTTCCAATCAGACCTTTCATCTGAAAAACTCCTCTAGGCCGTCATCCCAGATCCAAGGGGACCGTACCCGATTATTCGCAGCCGAAGCCGCCGCAAAATCCGAAGATTATTGCTTAATTTCTACATCAACACCGGCAGGAAGCTCAAGCTTCATCAATGAATCCATTACGTCCGAAGAAGGATCCAAGATGTCAATAAGACGCTTATGCGTGCGCATTTCGAATTGCTCGCGCGACTTTTTGTTGACGTGTGGCGAACGAAGCACCGTTACCTTATTGATTCTTGTAGGAAGCGGAATCGGTCCTGCGACCTTTGCTCCCGCCTTTTGCACCGTCTGCACGATGGCTTTAGCACTTTGATCGATCAACTCCACATCGAACGCGCGAAGCTTGACTCGAATCTTACCGTTGGCCATTGAATTCCTCCAAAACAATCCGAGCCGAAGCCGAAAACGGCCTCGACCCGGATATCATTCCTAAGCTATAATCTTTACAACCTGGCCAGAAGCGATTGTGCGTCCGCCTTCGCGAATAGCAAGTTTAAGTCCTTCGTCCATAGCGATCGGGTGGATAAGCTCGCCGACAATCTTAACGTTGTCGCCGGGTTTTACCATGTCAACGCCCGCTTCCAATTCTACAGTTCCGGTGATGTCCGTCGTGCGGAAATAGAACTGAGGGCGATATCCCGTGAAGAACGGGCTGTGGCGTCCACCTTCGGCTTCGGTAAGAACGTAAATCTGCGCCTCGAATTTTGTGTGAGGATTGATTGACTTCGGCGCGGCCAAAACCTGTCCACGAACGACGTCTTTTTTGTCAATACCGCGGAGAAGAATACCGACGTTGTCGCCAGGAATTCCCTGATCCAAAGTCTTCTGGAACATTTCGATGCCAGTTACAGTTGTGCTAGCCGTGGGGCGGATTCCAACGATTTCAACGCTGTCGCCCATGTTCACGACGCCGCGCTCAATACGACCAGTAACGACAGTTCCGCGTCCTGAAATCGTAAAGATGTCTTCGATCGGCATCAAGAACGGCTTGGCTTCGTCGCGGACAGGGTCGTCAAACCAGTTGTCCATGGCAACGAGCAATTCTTCGATGCACTTTGTATTGGCAGGGTCGCTGTCTTCGTTCAAAGCCTTGAACGCAGAGCCTTTGATGATCGGAGTTTCGGCCTGATAGCCGTACTTCTGCAAAAGATCCTGAACGTCGCTTTCGACGAGTTCGAGCATTTCCATATCGCCATCGAGCTGGTCAACTTTGTTGAGGAAAACAACAATCTTCGGAACACCAACCTGGCGAGCGAGCAAAAGATGCTCTTTTGTCTGAGCCATCGGACCATCAGTAGCCGCGATAACGAGAATCGCGCCGTCCATCTGAGCCGCGCCGGTAATCATGTTCTTGATGTAGTCGGCATGACCGGGGCAGTCGATGTGCGCGTAGTGGCGCTTTTCAGACTGATACTCGAGGTGGCGAGTATTGATCGTAATACCGCGCTCTTTCTCCTCCGGGGCGTTGTCGATTTCATCGTACTTGAGAGCTTTATCACCATACTTTTTTGCGCAGTACATAGTGATAGCCGCTGACAAAGTTGTCTTACCATGGTCTACGTGACCAATAGTACCAACGTTCATGTGAGGTTTGGTTCTTTCGAACTTCTCCTTTGCCATGTTTTTCTCCTTGTCGGCATCATCCAAAATGCTGACATTAAAAAAATATTTTGTGTGCTGCACTTTAAGCCAGAATCCGCGCCCTTTCAAAGAAAACGCCCGAATTCGCATACACATCTTTTTATTGCGGTGAATGACTGTGAGAATGGAAAGGTTTGAACGCTCCATCATTTCGGAACGATTTGGCCGACACCACCATCACCGTCAAAGCATCGCTTGACAACTGGTTTGGCACCAAGAGCCTATGGCATTTTGCCACAACAGAAACTCAAGATGCATTTTCCTTGCGCCATTGACAACGACGCATTTCATTCTTGAGCCGCGAGAATCTGAAATTAAAAAAAGTTTGCGTGCAATTTTTTTTAATAGCTTTACGATTCCGCCTGAAAAATTCAGCCTGACTCTCAAAGAACCGCCTACCTTGCAAAGATAGGTTTGAAAAGTATAGCGCAATTCGCAAATTGGGTCAATAGCAAATTTGAAAAAAAATGAAATTCGTTGAGAATTTTTCCAAAAATTCTTGAAAATATTCGGGAAAATGATTTATAATGAAGAAAAGTTGATATTTTGCGACAAGCATTTTCAGGAGTTTGTATGAAGATTAAAATGAAAAAAATCGAAGAAATTGCGGCGATTTTGTTCGCGCTTTTGGCTTTGGCGTTCGTTTCGTGCAACGCGAAAGCTCCCGAAAAATCGGCGGAAATTCCGGGCTGGGATTTGGTTTTCCAGGACGAATTCGATGAGTTCGACGCGGAAAATTGGTCGTACCAAAATTGGGAGCCTGGCACCGTGAACGCCGAGCTTCAAAAATACACGGATTCGCCTGAAAATGTCTACGTCAAAAACGGCGCGCTCGTGATTCAGGCTTTGAAAGATGAAGGCGGACGCTACAAATACACTTCGGGCAGGCTGATTTCGTTCCAAAAAAAGGAATTCAAATACGGCCGCTTTGAGGCGCGGATAAAAATTCCTTCGGGACGCGGATTTTTGCCGGCGTTTTGGCTGATGGGAAAAGAAAGCGGCTACGGGCAATGGCCCCGCTGCGGCGAAATCGACATAATGGAAGTGATGGGGCACGACACGAAAACGCTTTACACGACGATTCACTACGGAAGCGACATTTCGCGCGACGCGCGGCAAGGACAGGGCATCACTTCGGGCGAAACGGATTTCGCGAAAGATTTTCATGTCTACGCATGCGAATGGGATCCCGGCGAAATTCGATTTTATGTTGACGATTCGCTCGTCCACACGGAAAACCGATGGTACACGGCGCGCTCGTTCAATGGAAAAAGGCAGCCCTACCCCGCGCCGTTCGACAAGAATATGTACATCATCCTGAATTTGGCGGTGGGCGGAAGCTGGGTGGGAAATCCCGACGAAAGCACGAAATTCGGAAAAAACGCGCGGATGCTCGTGGACTACGTTCGCGTCTACCAAAGGCAGGGCGGCTACGACGAAATGGAAGCAAATTGCGTGGAGCCGGAAGCGGCGTTCAATCCGAAGCGTTCGGAAGATGGAAACATGATTTTGGACATTTCCGAAAAGAATTTCGGAAGTGGCGCGGGACAATGGCGTTACCTGCAAACTCAAGGCGGAAACGGAAACGCCTCAATAAAGGGCGGCGCGATTTGCGTGGAAACGAAGAACGCGGGCAGCGTGGATTATTCATTGCAAATCGTCCAAGGCGAAATTCCGCTCCGCAAAGGAAGCGAGTACACATTCTCGTTTGACGCGCGGGCGGACGAAGCGCGAAAAATCAGCGCGGCGTTCAAAGAGCAAGTCGCGTGGAAGGCGTTTTTCCAGCAAGCCGTGAATTTGAAGACGGAAAATCAACATTTCGAATACACGTTCACGGTGAACGGCGACAGCGACGACAACGCGCGGCTGGAATTCAATTTCGGCGCGTTCGGAAGCACGGCGAACGTTTACATCGAAAATGTGAAATTGACGAAGAACGACTAGAAGGCTGCAAAAAAATACTTCGCTTGAAAGCGAGGGATTTTTTTGCAAGGGGAAATTCGCTAGGTGCGCCCGCAAGCGCGTTGACATAAATACCTGTCACGGCACGCGGAAGAACCACGTTCGCTTCGCGCATGCAGCCATGCACAGCACGATAACCGCCAAGATTTTTTCACTGTTCCTTTCTATGCTTTACTCCTTAGAAAGGAAATATCGACATTTATTGCCGTGCGCCAGCCGCTTTGAGCAGGGCTGCCACGTTCTGCTTTGGTACCCAATCAAGCGCAGTCATGTCGTAATCATCCTTCGCGTTCACATCCGCGCCTGCCGCTATGAGCAGTTTCGCTACGTCCACCGCGTTCCGCTTTGCCGCATTCATGAGCGCGGTCTCACATTCATCGGTCCTCGCATTCACGGCTGCCCCTGCCTCTATGAGCACCTTCGCTACGTCCGCTGAGTTCTCCTCTGCCGCATTCATGAGCGCAGTCTCGCCGTTATTGTCCCTTGCGTTCACATCCACTCCTGCCGCTATCAGCACATTCGCTACTTCCGTAGCGTTAGTTAATGCCGCAGCCATGAGCGCGGTATCGCCGTATTTATTACCCTTTGCGTTCACGTCCGCCCCTGCCGCTATCAGCAGTTTCGCAATGTCCGCAGCGTTAGTTAATGCCGCCACCATGAGTGCGGTATAACCGTTATTTTCCTTCGCGTTCACGTCCGCCCCTGCCGCTATCAGCACCTTCGCCACCTCCGCAGACTCATTCTCTGCCGCAAACATGAGCGCAGTAATGCCGTTATTGCACTTCGCGTTCACATCCGCGCCGTCCGCTATGAGACGCGCCACTTCTGTGGCGTTATTGTTTTCTGCCGCCTCTATAAGCTCCTCGATTTCAGTCATTTTATTCATTCCGTTTTTCATCTGTTCCTCCGTTTGCCACAGCTTATCGCTGCGTAAAAACTCATGCGTAATCTGAAACGTCCACGGAAACCACGGAGTTCTTCTCCGCCTCATCCTCCTTCTTTCCGCTCGTGGCGCGGCGTTCTGCGGCATTGTTCGCGCGGACGATTTCTGCCTCCACTTTCGCGGCGAAATCCTTGTACGCATCCGAGACGCCCACCGCGCTCAAATACGGCACGAGTTTCAGGTTTACCAGGGCGACCAAGTCCTTTTTCACCTGCGACGCGCTCTCGCTCCGTGCGCCCTTTGCCGCCACGAAATCATCGTTCGCCGCGTTGAATTCGTCCTGCGCCTTGCGGAGCGCGGCCGCGAGTTCCGCCACGCCCTCAAGCGTTTTCATATCCGCCTCGAGCGCGCCCAAATCCTCCAAAAGGCTTTCGATGAGCGAAGATTCCGAAGCGTAGTTTTCGTTCACGATTTTCTTTCCGTACTTGGAGAACACCGCGTCCAGCCGCCGCGCCGCCGCCTTCTTTTCCGCCACGGGAATCGCCGTGTAGCCCTGAATCAGCGTGCCCAGGTCGCGCACGGCGGAATCCCGCGCAGCATCCTTTTCGTCAAGCCGAGAGCTGACCGTGTCCTGCCGGATTGCGGTCGTCAGCCGCGCGCTTAGGGTCTCAAGTTCTGCAAACGCGCCCGAAAGGAAATCGTCCTTCAACCCCGCCGCCTTGAAAATCCGCACGAGCGCGTCGCTCGCCGAATCCGTCTCCGTAACGCGAAGCCTAGAAGAAAGTTTTGTCATATACACCTCCGTGTTTTGTTTGTGAAACCCAATGCAAGCCTCATTTTGCGTGAAAACCGGCTTTTGCATTCCGACAACAGCCCCAAATTCCGTGTAGACGGCCTTTGCACGCCGACAATGTGCCCAAATTCCGTGTAGAAGCACTTTTGCACGCTGACAATGCGTCGAAATTCCGCGTAGAAGCCATTTTGCACGCTGACAATGCCCCGAAATTCCGTGTAGAAGCACTTTTGCACGCCGACAATGCGCCAAAATTCTGTGTAGAAGCCATTTTGCACTTTGACAACGCCCCGAAATTCCTTGAATTCCGAGTTTTGCTTTAAAAAAATTGAGGAAATTCGTTGCGGCTTCTTTGCAAAAGCCTAGATGGGCATTAAAAAGGCGCGATGCGAGCCGAATGCGGCAAGCCTTTTCGCGCCTATGAAGTGAAATTCGACGTGAGAAAAAATTACGGGGCTTTTCTACCCCCCCCCATACCTTTTTTGAGCAATCATTGTGGTGTTTTCAATCCGCGCCGCGTGTGCCATCGTGGAAATGGTAGCATGAAAAACCTTTCAATGTCAACCGTGTCGCAGCTTTACCGCTTGTAAGCGGTGGAACTTTTTTCACGCTTGAAAGCGTGGGAACTTTAATTTGGAGGGAGACAACATCGCAGGGCTTCGCCCTGCTTCCGAATTTTCTTCGAAAACTCGCCTGATTTTTCCTCAACATTACTGCGAGTTTTTGCTTGTGAGCAAGCAAAAACTCGAAATCAAGCCATCGGCTTGATTAACTTGGGGGCTGCCGCCCCAAGACCCCGTTTTTTCTTGTAACAGCGCAAAGCCGCTTGCCGAGTCTGTCGAGACAAGTCTGCCTCCCTCCAAACCCAAATTGGGCTTGATATTCGCGCGGAAAAAAAGTATACTTTGATGGAATTCACAAGTTTCAAACTTTTTGAATTCAAGTAATTTTAGGAGAAAACTATGTGCGGAATTGTTGGATATGTCGGAAATGAACTTGCCACGCCGATTTTGATTGACTCGCTCAAAAAGCTCGAGTATCGCGGATATGATTCGGCGGGAATTGCCGTGCTCGACGGCGAAAACATAATCGTGCGCAAGGCGAAGGGCGCGCTCAAAGTCTTGCAGGAGCGAATAGCGAACGAGACAATAAAAGGCTCGATCGGAATCGGGCACACAAGATGGGCGACGCACGGCGAGCCGAGCGATTTGAACGCTCATCCGCAGACGAACGTTTCGGGAACAATCGCGGTCGTCCACAACGGCATCATCGAAAATCATTCGCAACTCAAGCAATGGCTTCAAAGTCAAGGCACGGTTTTCAAAAGCCAGACCGACACCGAAGTCGTGGCGCATCTCATAAATTTTTTCTATTCGCAAACGAACGACATTTTTTCCGCAGTGATTGACGCGCTTGCAAAAGTCAAAGGATCGTACAGCCTCGCAGTTTTGTGCAAGAATTTTCCCGACAGAATAATCGTCGCGCGGAAGGAAAGCCCGCTCGTCGTGGGTTTGGGCAAAGGCGAAAATTTCATCGCGAGCGACGTTCCGGCGTTGCTTTCGCACACGCGCGAAGTTTACTTTTTGGAAGACAAGGAAATCGCAGTCGTCTACGCCGATCACGTTGACCTTTTTTCCACCGAAGGCGAACGCCATATCCGCGAGCCTTATCATGTGGAATGGGACGCATCTTCGGCGGAAAAAGAAGGATACGCGCATTTCATGCTGAAGGAAATTCACGAGCAGCCAAAGGCGATTTTGGACACAATGCGTCCGAGGCTCGTAAAGGCAGGCGAAAAGCCGACCGACATAAAATTCGAAGAACTCAAAGAAAACATCGATTGGAAGAACATCGGAAGAATCGTCATCACCGCGTGCGGCACGGCTTCTTACGCGGGGCAAGTGGCGAAATACGCTTTCGAAAAATTCGCGCGGCTTTCCACCGAAGTTGACATCGCATCCGAATATCGCTACCGAAATCCAATCATGAACGCGAACGACCTTTTCATCGTCATAAGCCAGTCGGGAGAAACCGCCGACACGCTCGCGGCTTTGCGCCTTGCGAAAAAGGCAGGCGCGAAAATCATCGCCATCACGAACTGCGTCGGCTCTTCGGTTTCGCGCGAGGCGGACTATGTGATTTACACTTGGGCGGGCGCGGAAATTTCCGTGGCTTCCACAAAGGCGTACACGGCGCAATTGGTCTGCCTTTATTTGCTCGCGCTCAAGGCGGGCGCGGAGCGCAAAACGATTTCGCAAAGCGAATACGAAAGCGCGCTTTTGGAATTTGAAAGCGTTCCGCAGAAAATCGAGGAAATTCTGAAAAACGAAAACATCGTGCAAAAGCTCGCCTCGCAGAATTTCAACAAAGCAAGCGTCTTCTACATCGGGCGCAGGTTCGACAGCGCGTCGTGCCTTGAAGCCGCGCTCAAATTGAAAGAAGTGAGCTACATGCACAGCGAGGCTTTTGCGGCGGGCGAACTAAAGCACGGGCCAATCGCGCTCATCGACAAAAGTTCGCTTGTCATCGCAATCGCGTCCGACGCGGAACTTTACGAAAAAATCCATTCGAACATCGAGCAGGTAAAATCGCGCGGAGCGCAGACGCTCGTAATCACGCAGGACGATTCGGGATATTTTTCCGACACTTCCGACGACACGATCGCGATTCCGAAAATCAGCGCGGATTTCGCGCCGCTCCTCACTGTGATTCCGGTGCAACTTTTCGCCTACTATTGCGCGGTGCTTCGCGGAAACGATCCCGACAAGCCGCGCAATTTGGCAAAGTCCGTCACGGTGGAATAAAGACGCGCGAAAATTTTGCGACAATGCGATATTGATAAAACGGCATATTGATTTTTTATCGATTGGGGGAAATGTGTACACAAAAAGCGAAGTATTGCAATATGTTTCAGAAAACGGCGTGAAATTCATAAAGCTGTTTTTTTCCGACATATTCGGAAATGTAAAAAGCATTTCGATTCAGCCGCGCGAACTTGAACGCGCTTTCGAAAGCGGCATTTCGTTCGACGCAAGCGCGGTGGCAGGATTTTTGAATGTGAGCACGAGCGACTTGTTTTTGATTCCCGACCCCGCGACGCTTTCCGTTTTGCCGTGGCGACCTCAGCAAGGAAAAGTAGTCCGCCTTTTTTGCACGATTCGCTATCCGGACGGGCGGCCGTTCGAAGGCGACATGCGAATGCTTTTGAGCGGAATCGACAACGAGGCGAGAAATTCCGGCTATGAAATCAAGGCTGGAATCGAAAGCGAATTCTATCTGTTCAAACTGGACGCGGACGGAAATCCAACGAAAATTCCGCTCGACAACGCGGGCTATTGCGACCTCGCGCCCAAGGACAAGGGCGAAAACGTTCGCCGGCAAATCTGCCTTTATCTCGAGCAAATGGGAATCCAGCCCGAAATGTCGCACCACGAAGCGGGCCCCGGCCAACAAGAAGTCGTTTTCCGCTACAGCAGCGTCTGCGCCGCCGCCGACAATCTCGCCACATACAAAACAATCGTGAGCACGGTTGCCGCCGCCAATGGACTTTACGCTTCGTTCGCGCCAAAGCCGCTCGAAGGCTGGCACGGAAACGGACTCCACTTGAGCATTTCAATTTCGAAAGGCGGCAAGAACATTTTTTGCGGAGACGAACTTTGCGAGGACGCAAAAAATTTCATCGCTGGAATTTTGCTTCACGCGGAAGAAATCACGCTTTTCACGAATCCGCTGAAATCTTCGTACAAGCGTCTCGGCGAATTCGAAGCCCCGGAATACATTTCGTGGAGCCGCCAAAATCGAAGCCAGCTCATTCGCCTGCCAGCCGCCGCAACCGACGAACTTTGCCGAATCGAACTGCGCTCGCCCGATTCCAGCTGCAACCAATATCTCGCGCTCGCGCTCGCAGTCAAAGCGGGCTTCGACGGCATCAAGAAAAAACTCGCCTTGTGCCCCGCCGTGAATCTCGACTTATACAAGGCCGATTGCGAAGAAACGAAGGGCTTGAAAAAATTGCCGAAAAATTTTGACGACGCAAAAAGATTCGCGCTGCAAAGCGAATTCATAAAATCGATTTTGCCGAAAGTGACGCTTTCCGCGTTCGAGAATTTCGACGGGAATTCGGAAGAAATCTAAAATCCATGGACAGCGTTCTCATAGTTTCAAACACAAGCACGACTCTTCAAATAATTTCAAGCTTGCTTGGCTCGCAAAAATTTTCGCGCGTTTCCACGATTCAAAACGGAGCGCAGGCAAGGCGCGATTTGCTGGACGCGCAATATGATCTCATCATCATCGACACTCCCCTCCCCGACGAACTTGGAGACGACCTTGCATTGCATGCCGCAGAATCCACCGACGCTGGAATCATCTTGATTGTTAGTTCCGAAATTTTGGACGACGTAAACGCGAATGTCGAGGACGCGGGCGTTTTCGTTTTGCCAAAACCAATCAGCCCCGAATTTTTTTATCAGGCCGCGAAACTTCTCACAGCAAGCAGAAAGCGCGTGATGCGCCTTGAGGACGAAAACAAAAAATTGCAGCAAAAAATTTCCGAAGTGCGAATCGTCGATCGCGCAAAATGCATTTTGATTCAGCACTTGGAAATGACGGAGCGGCAGGCGCACCACTACATCGAAAAGCAGTCGATGGATTTGCGACAAAGCAGAATCGTCACGGCGCAAAACATTCTAAAAACTTACGACTTGTAATCTACTCACGCGCTCGAGAATCGCAAGGCCTTACTTTGCGATTCTCGGCAACAGCCGAAGGTTGCGCAAATTACGGCGCAATTTTTTCGTGCAAAAATCGCGCCGTAATTTCGTGCTGCGCTTCGCTCGGATGAGAAAGCGCGCCGCATTCTTCCGAATCAATTTCGGGCAGAAGAACAAAATGCGTGTTCGCATCGCCGCTTTGCTTTTTGTAAAGAGCGAGCGCGGCCTCGATATTTTTTTCGAGCAAGCGTCCCATCATTCCGTAGCACCAAAAAATTTTCGCGCAAGGATTTTTCGCGCGAAGAAGTCCAAGGAATTCAACAACGCCTTTTTCAAAAAATTCCGCGCTGGATTTTTCGGGCGTTCCGTCCGCGCAAAGTTTCATTTTGAAATTCGTCTTCGCGCAAGGCGGATTCCAAAACGCGCCTTGGTCGTTCGTTCCCAAATTCACGATTATCAAATCAGGCTGCCACAAAGAAAAATTCCATTCAGTTTGTGCGCCGAGAATTTTGTTTTCCGCGCCGCGCATTACGCCGCATGTTTTTTCGTAATAAGCGGGAATCGCGTGCGAAGTATCGTTGTCGTAGCCCGTCACGACTCCCCAGCCGCTTTGCGAAATCACGTTGAAATCCGCGCCGAGGATTTGCGCCAACTTGAACGCGTAAGTTTTCGTTGCGCCGAAAAACGCGGAAATCCAATCGCGCTCGATTTTCGCGCCGACCGCGCCTTCGCCGCTCGTAATGCTGTCGCCGATGAATTCGATTTTCAACTTCGCGTTTTTCACGGGCAAAAAAATTCCGTCCGTGCGGAAATTCTTCAAAATCATTTTGTGGTGCGCGTCGCATTCCATCGCCTGAGTTTCCTTGTAAATGCGGACGTTCTTTTCGACATCGGGATTCATATTCCGAAAAACGCAAATTTCATTCTGCCCTTTGTTCAGCATGAGCCGAACCGTTTGCGCGCCGTCAATGAAAATCGCAATCCAAATTTCATGCGTGGAAAAATCCGAATCAATTCGCGCCCAAAGTTCGCTTGCGCGGACGTTCAGCTCGATTCCGCTCGCGCTCCAAAAAATCGCGATCGAATCTTCCAAAACTTTCGCGCGTCCCAAAATTTTCTTTTCTTGAATTTCGTTCGCCAAAAAAATTTTCATAAATCAATCATAACATTTTGCCGAAAATTTGTATATGAAAAGAAGAATTTATTTTATGGCGGCGTGCGTTTTTTTCGCCGCGCTTTTTTCGTGCAAAACGAGTCAGCAGGAAATCGTGGAAGCTCCGGCCATCGAAAATCCGGACGGCGTGAAAACTTATGTCAACACTGGCGTGAACAACGCGACTGGAAACATTTCCACCGTGCTCGTTTTCAACAAGATAATCGAAGTCACCGGAATTCATCCGACGACTCGCGAGCGTTTTGCTTTGAGCGAAAAAAATTACAAGTACAATCCGGTTACGACGGAACTTGAAATCACGATGCCGAGCGACGTTCCATACAAACTTCGCGACTTGAGTTTTCACATCGTGGGCTTCGCGGCGGATCCCGGAATTTTCGTGCTTTCGGGAATTGATTCCAAGCGCGACGAAATCAGCGTCGCAATCGCCGGAAAAAAAGCCGTGGAAGGAAAAGACTTCGCCTACGACAAATCGGCGCGACGCATAACAAGCCTCGTTCCGCTCAACGTGGATTCTGATTCGTTTCAAATCTGCTGGGCGACAAAAAACGGCAGCGTGAATTTTTCGAACGACACGCAAAAGTTCCGCGAGCAATATCAAAAAATCTATGCGGAATGGGCGGCCTCCGTGCGCCTATAATTCGCGCTTCATTGAACGTTCAAAGCAGGCTTTAGTTTTTCCAAAAGCGCGCGGCAACCCAAATCGATGTCATCGTAAGTTTCGTCGAAATTTCCGGTGTACCATGGGTCTGCGATGTCGCGCGAAAGCCCTGCGAATTCCAAAAGCAAATGAATTTTTTTGTGCGCCTCGGCTTTCAAAATGCGGCGCATGTAATACAAGTTTTCCGAATCCATCGCCAAAATCAAATCGTATCGTTCACCGTCCGCGGCGGTGAGTTTCCGCGCGATGTGCTCGTCGAACGGAATTCCCATTTGCGAAAGTTTCGCGCGAGTGCCGCGATGCATTCCGTTTCCGATTTCGTCGTTGTTCGCGGCGGCAGAATCCACTTGGATTTTTTCTTCGAGGCCTGCTTTCCTCACGAGATTTTTCATTACGAATTCCGCCATCGGCGAACGGCAAATGTTTCCGTGGCAAACAAAAAGAATTTTTTTCATAAATACACTTTCTCGAACATCGAAGCCTCGATGGGCTTTGAAAAATAATATCCTTGGAACAAATCGCAGCCGTAAGTGGAAAGTAAATCCACCTGCTCCTTTTGCTCGATTCCTTTGACGACAATTTTCGTTCCCAAACTGTGCGCCATTTCGACGAGTTGTTTCATAATTATATGCGCGTTCCGTGAAAATTTTGTGTCGATCAAAAAGCTTATGTCAAGTTTTAGGATTTCGATGTCACATTCGCGCAAAATTTTTAATGAAGAATAATTCGTGCCAAAATCGCCAACTTCAATTATAAAGCCGAGTTCACGCAATTGTTTGATGGATTTTATCTGTTTGTCCAAATCCATCATCATTGTGAATTCGGTGATTTTGATGTGAAAATTTTTCGGATTGATTTTAAACTCGTTCAACAAACTGCCGAGCTCTTGCTGAATGTCCATCAAATAAAAATCCTTATAAGAAACATTGACACAAATATACAAATCTTCGCGGCCGGCATTTTTCCATTCGGCGAGCTTTTTGAAAACCAATCGCCAAACACAACAATCTATTTTTATAATCATTCCGTTCTTTTCAAAAAGCGGAACAAATCCATTGGGCGAAATAAGGCCTTCATCAGGATGATCCCACCGAACAAGTGCCTCCGCGCCGACTGGCGTTCCATCGGCCAATGCCCGCGACTGCAAATAAATTTTTATTTGTCCGGCGGCAATCGCATCCGAAAGCTGATATATCAATTCTTGCTCGCGCAAAACGTCGTCGCGCAAAGTCGCGTCATACCAAGCCACTTGCTTTCCTATCTGCCCTTTTATCGTGTTGAGTGCGATGAACGCCCTGTCGCACATAAAAGAAACTCGCACGTCTATGTCTTTGATTTCATAAACACCGAAATAGCAAACCGTCATCATCGTCAAGTCCAAAGAATATTTGAAAATGCTGTCTGTGATGTCGATTAAAGCTTGAACGTCCAATCTCTCTTTCGGAACGAGCATCGCGAAACGGTCGTTGTCGATTCTTCCGTACAATTCTCCTGGAACTGCCTTTTCACGCAAATTAAGTGCTATGAGTTTCAAGATTTTATCGCCGATTGCGACTCCATAAATTTCATTTATCAATTTGAAATTTCCGATGTCCGAACAAACTATGCAATATTCTTTGTCAGGATTCGCTTCAAGCGCCTCGGCAACTTTATTGCAAAAATATTCTTTGTTGTAAAGACCAGTCAGCTGATCGTGGCTGCTGCGAAAATGTTCCTGCCTTTCACGGTTGCGTTCTTCGCTGATGTCCATCAACAAAAAATAGCTTCCAAGAAATTTTTCGTACTCATCTTCAATTCGAGAAAAAATCACCCTGTAATAAACTGTCCTTTCTTTGATTTTCAAGCAACGAATCACTTCGTAAGGCGCGCGCGTAGAAAAGCTTTGCCCATTCACAAACTTGTTGACGAACGAGCGCATCGCAATTTCAGGATCTTGATCCGCGCGCACTTCGCAAAGTTTTCGAATGCAATCGTTTATGAAAATGCAACGGTCGTCGATGTCGAAAATCAAAATGCCGTTGTCCATATTTTCTATGACGCATCCGATGGACTTGCGCTGCAAATATTTTGGAATGTAATTAAACGAAAAGTAATAAATCGAAACGCAGACAAGTCCGTAAAGAATCACGGAAAAATCCAGCGGAAGTTCAAAAAGAACATAGAAAGAATTTACTATCACGACAATTAAAATCAAAATCAAAGAAGCCAAATATTTTATTCTGTAAAGTGCCGGCGAAAGGATTGTCTTTTTCACAAGGCAAATTAAAGTCAACAAAACTAAAGCATACGAAAGCGAAAGGTGAACGTCATACGGAAAATACGAAACAATCCTGTAATAAATGTTCGGCGCGAAAACGACTCCTTCCGAATAAAACGACTCCACCGAAAAAACAGCGTGCGAGGAAATGTTCAGCACGAACTGCGCGATGTCCGCCACAATCAGCAAGAACAGCACGAGCATGGATTTTTCGAACAATGTCGTCCGCTGCTTTTTGCCCTGAAACAATGCCGGCACATCATATCGAAAAAATATATAAAAAGCCTTGTACCATCTGCGCGATGCGGACGCATCCGGAAAAGCGTATTCCACGCTGAAATAAAAAAGCAGGAACAAAAGTATGTCGATAAAACAAAAATACCACGAAAAGAAAATTGTCGCCATGAATTCAGACGTGAGATGCGCGATGAAAATATTCGGAAAAATCGTGAAAAAACCGACGATAAGCAAATCGAGAATTTTTTGCGAAAGCGCAAGATTGCCGTTCTTTACATAAAAGACCCTGAAAATCGTAAGAGCGATCAAAATTTCCGTAAAAATCAGAATCAATGTGTAACAAAGTTTCATCGAAATATTGTATCACAATTTGCGCGTTTTTGCAACCAAAGATTTTTTCCGATATTTTTCCTGACGCTTGCTTTTTCGAAGCCATTTGCGAAAGCTCGCATGAACAGTTTGAAACAAGCTAGTTGTGAAAAACATCATCGGGCGACTTGCCGCTGACTGTGCCGCTAATCGCTTTGCACTGTGCCGCCGGTGTGCGTAAACGTTGCATTTTCTGCTTTATAAACGCCGTTACCTTTCGATGTCGCAGTATTGTCCATGATTTTGCCGCCTTTCATCGTGAATGTACCAATGACGAAAACTCCACCGCCATTTATTGCTTTGTTGCCACTAATTTCGCCTCCGCTCATTTCAAACGTGCCACCGACATAGACACCACCACCACCGTAAGTATCTCTAGAAAAAGCATAATTTTCACTTATAATGCCACCACTCATCTCAAATCTAGCACTACTATTTATATAAACGCCCGCTCCGTAACCAGACGTACCAGATCCACTTACGTTTCCAGTGACTTTTCCACCTACCATTTTAAATATGCCTGCATATATGCAAGCACCGCTCCCCGACATACCGCTGTTTCTGTTGTTGCATACAGCCGCACCATCGCCGAGCGTTACAGTCGCGTTTAAGTTGTTGACATATAAGAGACGTCCACTTGCGGTGACTTTTTCCTTGTTTCCGTCAAGCGTTACGTTCGTGATTGTAACGTCGTCTCCTCGTGAAATGGTAAGCATGTGCTCTGTAAAACTACTTGAAACGTCGCTTGAGCCGTCATAACGCACAAGTGTTAAATTTCGCTTACCCCCTCCCATTCGATCGAGCAAGGCATTTTCATCGCTTGGAAGCGTGTACTTCGCGCAGACCATGATTTTTTGCGCGTTTTGTGATTCAAACAGTTCGATTGCCTTCGAGAGCGTTTTCACCGCTTTGCTTGCGGCTAATCCCGAATTCGCGTCATCGCCGCTTGAGGAATTCAGGAAAACTGATTCTATTCCCAATGCACCCGCCGTGCCGTCATCATTAGGCACGATTTTCCATTCCTTGCCATCGGGCGCAGGTGTCAGCGCGAATTTGTCGCAGATGGTATCGTCTATCGCAACGTCCGTGCCCGCGCTCAAAACCTGCCTGCCCGCCGTGTAAGCGGAAGGCGTGATTGTGGCGACTGAGCTTGAAGTGTCGAGACTGCCCGCGACGGTGATTGTGGGAATGTCCGTGCCATTGGCATAAAGATACACGTCGTCGCTTTCCGCGAATTGCGCTGCGCCGCTCATATTCAATTTTCCCTTGGCAGCGAGGTACGCACCTTTGCCGTTTGAAGCTGTGTTGCCGTTGACTGTGCCGCCGCTCATTATAGGCTTCCAGGCATAAGCGTACACGCCGCCACCTTTTTTCGCCGTGTTCTTGTCGGAATCGGACTCGCCGCCGATCGTGCCGCCGCTGATTTTGAGCGTATGTGCATACCGTGAGTTGAAATAAATTCCTCCGCCGTAGGTCGCAGTGTTTCCGCTTATTGCGCCGCCTTTCACATAGAGCCAGCCGCTAGTCATACATATACCGCCCCCGTTATTGCATGTCGTGTTATCTCTGATTATCGCATCGCCGCTGATTGTAACATCGTTTGACGACCAATGATGAATTCCACCACCGCTTTGGGTCGCATTGTTTTCTTTGATTGTGCCGCCGCTGATTGTGACCGAGCCTCCCGAATAGGAATAGATTCCTCCGCCAGAGACAGTCGCGGTGTTTCCGCTTATTTCGCCGCCTTCCATCTCGATGAAGCCGTTATCCTTCTTAGCAATTCCGCCGCCGTATTTCGCTTTGTTTCCACTGATTGTCGCGCTGCCGCTGATTTTGAGTGTGTTTGATGCCGTAAAATAAATTCCCCCGCCGTAGCCAGTCGCAGTGTTTCCGCCGATTGTGCCAGCAGTCATCGTGAATTTGCCGCTATCGTCATACACACCGCCACCGGCAGCCGCCTTGTTCCCGCTGATTTCGCCGCCGTTCATCGTGAGCGAGCCGCCCGCTGAGCCGAAATAAATTCCGCCGCCATTGTCGCTGGCGTTTCCGCCTGTGATGACGAGTTTTTCAAGCGTGAGGTTGAGTTTGCCGCTTTCGGGCTTTGCGTGTATGACGCGCTTTCCGATGCCCGCATTGTCTACAGTTACAGTGCCATCATCTTTTATAGTGAATCGTGCGCCGCCGTCGAGCGTTGCCGTGGCAGAAAGCGCTTTTATCGTGAGATTAAGATTTTGGGAAAGCGCAGAGAAGTCCGCCATGCCGTTTTCGCTCGCTACCGTGCTTTGCGTCAATGTTCCGTCAACATAAATCGTGTATGCGCTCGTGCCGTCGTTCCGTGCGATCACCGCGTCCACGGCTTTTTGAATTGTTGCGAGTGGCGAAAGAAAACTTCCCGAATTGTCGTAGCTCGCTGTGGCGGTGTATTTGTTGTCCGGGCCATCGTACCAGCCGCCCGCACCGCGCACGTACACCGTTTTCGAGATGCTGCTCGCGACATCTTTCACCGCGCTGGATTTTTCGCCGTTCCACCAAGTGTCTGTGCAAAATCCATTGATGACATTTATGTATTCGGAAAAAATGTGGACAATTTCATCGCCTTTTTTCACGGTGAATTTCACTTGATATGCGCCAGCAGAAATTCCGCTCGCGCCATCTTTTTCTACAATCGTGTATGTATCGGAAGCGGAATCATCTTTTTTGTAATCAAAATTCGTTGTGTCGTCGATTCCAAGCGAGCATCCTTCGGGCACTTTTATTTTCAGGCGGACAGTGCCGGGCTTGTCGGACGAAAGAGGAATTGCATTTTCTATTATGATTTTGTCACCAACTATCGAAAGCCCTGTTTTGCTTCCTGAAAGCAGCGCGGTTTCCCTTGAAAACTGTGACGTTTCTTCGCCTTCCACTTTTGCAAACGCGAATATTTCGAGCGTGAATTTTTTGTCCGTGTCATCGGGCTTTTGGAATGAAAAATTCAGTTTGCCATCCGTCTCTGTTCCTGTGGCAAAGTCGTTGTGTTGTGGATTTGCAGGGGGTGCGTTGTCCTTATATAGCAACGCGGCGTATACGAGTTCGGGCATCGAAGGCATCGCGTAGCGCGAAGAGCCGTTCGAGACGCGGGCGGTGACGGTCAGCGAGCCACTTTCGGAATTTCCTACCTCATCGTACCCCCCCCCGTAATTTCTTGAGGAGTCTTGGAAATGAGATTTTCGCACGAAGCGAGGAGCGCGGCGGCAAGCATTACGAGGATTGCCCTATGTTTGGGTGAGATTGATTTTTTGGTTTGCGTCATTTTTTCCTCCGTGCCGCGCTTCGCAAAGCTCGCGCGATTTTTCTACTATTTTATTTTACGGCAAAAAATGAGTTTTGTAAAGAGAAATTTTAATTGTTGCATTTTTTTGAATTTTATTCTATACTTGATTTATGTACAAAGTTTTCATCGACGGAAAAGAAGGAACAACCGGCCTCAAGATTTTCGAGCGATTCAAAAATCGCAGCGACATCGAATTGATTTTGATTGACGAAGAAAAGCGCAAGGACGATGCCGCGCGCGCCGAATGCATAAACGCCTCGGACTTTACATTTTTGTGTTTGCCCGATGCCGCGGCAATCCAAGCCGTCGCGCTTTGTACGAATCCCGAAACAAAAATCATCGACGCTTCCACGGCGCACAGAACGAATCCCGAATGGGCGTATGGATTTCCGGAACTCGGCGCGGAATTCCGACAAAAAATAATTTCCTCAAAGCGCGTCGCAGTTCCAGGCTGCTACGCAAGCGGCTTTGTCGCGCTGGTTTATCCGCTTGTTCAACGTGGAATCATTTCGCCGGATTATCCTGTTGTTTGCCACGCGGTTTCGGGATACAGCGGCGCGGGAAAAAAGGCCATCGCGCAATACGAAGATCCCGAGCGCAATTTTGAATTGGAATCCCCGAGAGAATACGCGCTCACGCAGGAACACAAACATTTGCCGGAAATGAAAAAAATCGCAGGGCTTTCCTACGAGCCGATTTTCAATCCGTACATTTGCGACTACTTCAACGGAATGACTGTAACTGTTCCGCTTCATTCGCGCTTGCTTTCAAAGAAAATCGACGTGAAGAATCTGCGGGACGAACTCGCCGCGCATTACGAAAATTGCCGCTTCGTAAAAGTCGCGCCGCCGAATGGAGAAGGAATCTTGATTGGCTCGACGATTCCCGCCAACACTTTGCGCGACACAAACGAAATGCAGATTTTCGTTTTCGGCAACGACGAGCGCATTTGCCTTTGCGCACGATTCGACAACTTGGGAAAAGGCGCGAGCGGCGCAGCAGTTCAATGCATGAACATTATGATGGGAATTGACGAAGGCACAGGTCTTTGAAAAATATTCCTTTCACGCGCCCCGTAAGGATTTTTCCTTCGAGCGGCGTTGATTTTCCTTTGCTAAAAAATTCCGCCGAGCGCACTTTCCATTTTTCCTGCGGGTCGAGCAAAACCAAATCCGCGTCGTAGCCTTCTTTCAGCAAGCCTTTTTTCAAGCCCAAAATCCGCGCGGGATTCGCCGACATCAATTGCGATAATTTTTGTTCGCTGAAATTTTCTTTCTCCACCAAAATCGTGTGGCAAAAAGCGTAGGCGGTTTCAAGCCCTGAAAATCCCGGCGCGCCCGCAGCCTTATCGCAAGCCGTGTGCGGCGCGTGGTCGGTTGCGATAACGTCGGCAGTTCCGTCGCGCAACGCTTGAATCAAAGCCAAGCGATCTTCTTCACTTTGCAAAGGCGGATTTACAAATTCAAAAATTTCTTTGCCGCGCGTTCCAATCAAGCCCAAATGATGCGGCGTGATTTCGCAAGTGATTTGAAATTGCGATTTTTCGCTTGCAACATTTCCTTTCGAATTTGCGATATTTTTTTTCGCGCGACGAACGGCTTCAATGCTGCCCTTCGTAGAAACATGGCAAACGTGAATTCTGCAATTCGCCTTTTTTGCGATTGCGATATTTCGCTCGGTCGCAATGTCCTCCGCCAATTCCAAAATCGAATTTGCGATAAAAATATTTTCCTTCGCTTCGTTTATCGCAACTTTTGGAATTTTTTTTGAACCTTGATTTTTCTTTTCGAAAATTTGCGATAAATCCTGAATGCTCATATCATAATTTGCGATAATTTCCAAAGCCTTTTTGCGATAAGATTTCGCTTTTATCGCAAGCGCGCAATCTTCGCTGTGGCAAGCGACAATGATTCCTTTTTTCGCGGCGAGGCGCATCGCTTCAAGCATGACGGCGGCACTTTCCACGTCGCGACCGTCTTCCGAAATTACAGGCGTGGATTTTTTTTCAAGCGAATCAATATGAGAAATTGTCGCGCCATCAAAATCTTTCGTAATGCTCACGGTTTGGAAAACCTGCGATTTTTTTTGCGCGGCGGCTTCGCTTTCGATTTTTATCGCAAGTTCTTTCGAAGAAACCACGGGATTTGTGTTCGGCATCAAAACTAGCGTTCCAAAGCCGCCGGCCGCCGCCGCGTTGAGCGCGCTTTGCAAATCTTCTTTTTGAGTTTGACCGGGATAGCGAAAATGCGAATGCATGTCGATAAACGCCGGCGCGAGCGTCAAGCCATTCGCATTCACGAATTCGATTTGCTTTGGAGTTTTAGAAAAAATTTTATCGCAAGCGGATTTTGCGGCGTTCAGAACCGCGCTTTCGGTTTTGAAATTTCCTTTTAAAACGCACGCAATTTTTTTCTTGTCCAAAACAATCGCGCCGCGCGTCCGCATAGATTCATCAAGCAAAATCGCATTGTAAATAATTTTCATTTTTCTAACTAATTTCCACCGCTTCGCCTTGAAGTCCTGCCTTGTAAAGCGTGTCGCAATATTTGCAACGATATAGCGCGCGCGTTCTGTCCACGAGGTCGAAAGTTTGCACGACATATTTTTCGCTCGCGGTGATGCATCGCGGATTTTTGCAATTCACTACGCCCGTCACTTTTTGCGGCAATTCCATTTTTATTTTTTCCACGATTTTTTCGTCTTTGACGACGTTCACCGTGATGTTCGGATCGATGAAGCCGAGCACAGAATAATCGATGTTGATGATGTTGTCAACTTTGATTATGTCTTTCTTTTCCAAATTTTTCGACTGCACGTTCATCACAAGCGCGGCGGTAAAACGCGCCTTTTCCAAACCAAGCCAGCGGAAAATTTTCGGACCGTCGCCCGAGTGAATATGATCAATCACCAAACCGTTTTTTATAGTATCAACGTTCAACATATTTCCCCCAAATTGAAAATAAAAGTATGCGCAAGTTGTGCGGCGTTTTATCACAACTCCTTGATTTTCAAAAATTTCAAAGTGCGCCCGTGAGTTTTGCCATCAAACTCATTCGCGCATACATTCCGAATTTCACTTGCTTGAAATATGCCGCGCGCGGATCGGAATCCACCTCGTAGGAAATTTCGTTCACGCGAGGAAGCGGATGCAAAACAATCATATCTTTTTTCGCGCGGCGCATTTTTTCCTTGTCCAAAATATAGCTGTCCTTCAAGCGAATGTAATCCTGCTCGTTAAAAAATCGCTCTTTTTGAACGCGCGTCATATAAAGAATGTCGGCCTTGTCAATCACGTCTTCCATCCGCTCGGCGCATTCGTATTCGATGCCGGCGGGCTTGAGAACATCTTCGACCATATATTCTGGAATCGCAAGTTCCTTCGGGCTTACGAAAATAAATCGATTTTTCGGATAGCGGCACATCGCCTGAGTGAGCGAATGAACTGTCCTTCCAAAACGCAAATCGCCGACGCAACAAATCGTCATTCCTTCAAGCCCGCCCTTGAGTTGGCGAATCGTGAGCAAATCTGTGAGCGTCTGCGTGGGATGGAAATGCCCGCCGTCGCCCGCGTTGATTATCGGGCACGCCGAATATTCGCTCGCCAAAAGCGCGGCGCCTTCTTTCGGACTTCGAATGGCGATCACATCGGCATAGCTTGAAACCACGCGAATCGTGTCGGCGAGAATTTCGCCCTTCGTCGTGGAAGTGTACGAAGCATCGGCGAAGCCTTCCACGCTTCCTCCAAGCCGCAGCATCGCCGCTTCGAACGAAAGCCGCGTCCTTGTGCTCGGCTCAAAAAAAAGTGCCGCAAGAATTTTCCCGCGGCACACTTCTTTAAATGAATTCGGATCAACAATAATTTGTTCTGCCAGTTCGCAGATTTCGTCGATTTCCAAAACGGACAAATCAGATATTTGAATAACGTGACGACCTTTCAGAGACAATTTTATGCACTCCTTATAAATTTTCAATATTTTTAGAAATTTCAATTTCTAAAAATATTGAAAACGCGATTTTGCAACAAAGTGAAAAATCGCGGTAAAATAAACGAGTTTTTGGCGAAGCAAAAAACTCGAAGTTAAAGTTTGCGGCAGTATTTTTGACGCAAACTTTAAACACTCCTTTTTGAATTTTTAAAATTATATCACGAAGCGCGAAAAGTTTCAAGCGAAATTCGCTTTCTTTTCACATTCACAATTTGCAAAAATAAAAATTTGCTTTTTTGAAATTTCCGTGATATAATTTATTTTGTCCGAAAGGGCGCATTTTGCATTCGGAGGAAATTATGAAATTGGAACAGTATCGATTTGACGGAAGCGAAAAAATTGACTTGAAAAAAATTCATTACGACTTCGACGAAATAAAAGAAAAAAAATCCGCGCTCGTAAAGCAGACCCAAAAAAACATGGACGAAGCGAAGGCTCTGCAAGACAGGCTCTACGCCGAAAGCCGCGAGGCGATTTTGATTTGTCTCCAGGCTTTGGACGCGGCTGGAAAGGACAGCGTTGTGAAGCACGTTTTTTCCAGCATCAATCCGCAGGGCATCGACGTGTGCAGCTTCAAGTCGCCGAACACTGAAGAAGCGGCGCACGACTTTTTGTGGCGTTATCACAAGCGGCTTCCTGCGCGCGGCAAAATGTGCATTTTTAATCGTTCGTATTACGAAGAAGTTTTGGTCGTAAAAGTGCACGAATTTTGGAAGGGCTACAAAATGCCCGAGCGCACGGTGAACAAAGACTACATCAAAAATCGCTACAAAGACATTCGCGGCTGGGAAGAATATCTTTACGGAAATTCATTTCGCGTGATAAAAATTTTTTTGAACCTTTCCAAGGGCGAACAAAAGAAACGCTTTTTGGAGCGAATAAATCGCGAGGAAAAAAATTGGAAGTTCAGCGAGAACGACATCAAGGAGCGCGCATTTTTCGACGACTACCGCGCGGCGTTCGAGGACGCGATCAACGCCACGAGCACGAAAGAATGCCCGTGGTATGTTTTGCCCGCCGACAAAAAATGGTACACGCGCTATCTCGTTTCGGAAATTCTTTTGGACGTAATGCGCGACATAAATCCGCAATATCCCGAATTGGACGACGGCGCGAAAAGTCGGCTCGGCGAATGCAAAAAAAAGTTGGAAGATGAAAGCGAATAAATCGTGTCGCAAAAATTATTTCGATAATTTTTCGCGGCATTTGCAAAATCTTCGCACGCGCGCATTTTTGGCATTTTCAATTTTTCTCGCATTCGGATTGAGCGGCTGTTTCCAAAAAAAATTCTCCGCCCAAACGCAATTTATTTTCAATACAATTTGCTCTGTCAACTTGTATGAAGATTCAAGCGAAGAACTTTACGCGAAAATTTTTTCGCGCCTCCGAGAAATTGAAAATGTATTCAACAATTATTCTCCGTCCTCCGAAATTTCGCGCGTGAACGAAAACGCTGCCGAACGTGAAGTGGAAGTGAGCGAAGATTTTTTCACGGTGCTTAAAACCGCGCTTTCTTTTTGCGAACTTTCAGGCGGCGCATTCGACATCACCGTTGGCCCGCTCGTAAAACTTTGGAACGTAACGGGCGAAAATCCGCGCGTTCCGAGCGAAGAGGATTTCGCGCAAGTGATGCCGCTTGTCGGCTACAAAAATGTCATCCTTTCGGAAGACGAAGGCGCGCCCACCGTGCGCTTTGCAAAAAAAGGCGTTCAGCTTGATTTGGGCGCGATTGCAAAAGGCTTCGCCGCCGACGAAGTGGAAAAAATCCTGCGCGAAAAAAAAGTACGCCGCGCAGTAATTTCTTTGGGCGGAAACGTCTATGTCTACGGAAAAAAATCCAGCGGCGAAAAATGGAGCGTCGGCATAAGAAATCCGTTCGGCGAAGGAAACGCCGCGATGCTTTTTGCGCAGGACAATTCCGTGGTGACAAGCGGCGGCTACGAGCGTTTCTTCGAAAAGGACGGCGAACTTTACAGCCACATCCTAAATCCCGCGACAGGATTTCCAGTGCGCACCGACATCGTTAGCATCACGATAATCTGCCCGAACAGCATGGCCGCCGACGCGCTCAGCACGAGCATTTTCGTTTGCGGCTTGGAAAGCATCGCGCGATTTTCGCAAAGCCCGCTCTGCCCCGAATTTGAATGCGTGGCGATTGACAAAGATGGCACGATTTATGCGACGCGCGGCATTGAAAAAGATTTGGTTTTGCCAAAAGGAAAAGAAATCAGGCGGCTTTGAATTTCGTTTGAAGCAAATGTATTTATTTTGCGGAATTTGCGACAAACAAAAAACCCCGACGCGGAGCGTCGGGGGCAAGAGTCCGCACGAATAAAACTATTCTTTTACAGAACCCATTGTAACGCCGCTGATGATGAATCGCGACATAAAGCAATAGAACACGATAATCGGAATCAACGAAACTGCGACACCCATATAGATAGCACCGTATTCAGTTCGGTAAATGTCGCCGCGCAAAAGCTGAACGAAAATCGGCAAAGTCTTTTTCTTGTCGCTCTGGAGCAAAACCATCGGAGTTACGAAGTTGTTCCAAGAACCGACAAAGCCAAAGATTGCCTGCGTCGCCAAAGCCGGAGACATAATCGGCAGAATCAAGGCATTGAAAATGTGCCATTCGCCAGCACCGTCAATGCGGCCGGCATCAATAAGTTCCAGCGAAAGGACGGAAGCCATATATTGTCGCATAAAAAGCACCGTCGCCGAACTCGCGATCGCAGGAATAATCAATGGTATGAAACTGTCCACCAAATGAATTCTCGCCATGAACTGGTAGAAACCGATGAACGAGATTGATCCCGGAATCATCATAATGAACATAATGAATGCCCAAATAAACGTCCTTCCCTTAAAGCGGTAAACGTGGAGCGCGTATGCCGTAAGAGTGGAGAAATACAAGTTCAACACAGTCGCGCAAATCGCGATAATTGCCGAGTTCAAAAAGCCCTGCCAAATCTGGAATTTACCGCCATTGAAATTCAAAATCCAATCGCCAATTGCGAAATATCTTCCAGCATAAGCAGGCGCATTCCGCAATTCTTCCATGAGCTTTCCGCCCGCCGCGACTTTCAAACCAGAACCAGTCGTTATCAAGATGTTCCAGTTGTTGATGAACGACTTTCCAGGAATCATCGTCAAACTTGCGTTGATTTCCTCGGTCGTGCGAGTCGAGTTCACGAGCATGAGCCAAATCGGAATAATGGCAACCAAGGCGAAGAAAACCATAAAGATATATATTACTGTCTTTTGTGCAGTTTTTGCTGCTTTATATTCCATAATTTTCCCCCTTACCTTTTCTTTGAATCGCTTCTATCTTTCAAAATGAAAGACATAATCACGGAAAGAACCATAGTTATTATGAATACGCCCATCGCGATTGTGGAAGCGTAGCCATATTTGTTCGTTCCTTGGAAGGCGGTATTGTACATGTACAAAACCATCGTTCGAATCTTATAGTTCGGCCCCCCCCTCATATCCGTCAAGAGGAACGGAATTTCGAACAATTGCATACCACCAATTATAGAAGTAAGCATCAAATAAAGCATCATCGGGCGCAAAAGCGGCAGCGTGATGTACCAAGTCTGCTGACTTTGTGTCGCGCCGTCAACAACGGCACTTTCATACAAAGACGGCGAAATCGAAGTGATGCCCGCCATGAGCATAATCAAAGTCTGACCGCACCACATCCACCATTGGATGAAAGAAACGATTCCGCGCGTCCAAATCGGGCTTCGGAAAAAGTTGATGGCTTCTTTTACCACCTCGCCGTTGCGCGTGGTTTCGCTCATAATGCCAAGCTTTGTGAAAAATTGATTTATCGGTCCAATCGGGAAAGCGAAAAGACTGCGGAACAAAATCGCTATTGACGCGGCGGTCAAAAGGTTCGGCATATAAAAAATGGCGCGGAAAAGATTTTTGCCTTTCAAACCTGACAATGTAGGATCTGTAAAAATAACGGCAAAAATAAGCGCAATTCCCAGCTGAGGCACGAAGTTGAACGTCCACATTATGAACGTATTCACGACTGCGCCCCAAAAGTTATTGTCTTTTACGAGCTGAATCCAGTTGGTGGCACCCGTAAAATGCATTTTTGTCTGAAACCCTTGCAAATCTGTAAATGAAAGCAGAATAGTATAAAGCGTAGGCCAAAAATTGAAAATTAAATATACAACTATAAATGGCACAACGAAGAAGAAACCGTACTTCGCCAATTTCGCTTCGGCACCTTTCGGCTTTGCGAAATAGGCAAGAATCGAATTTTGTTTCTTGACTGGCATACCTAACTCCTATAGTTCAGATGTGAATCCACGCATTGCAAGGGGGAAACACAGTCCGAAAACATCAAACATTTCAAAAAGACGAAAAAAAAAAGCGCAATACGATACAATCATCACATCGAACAATCACAGCGGAAAAGTTCCACGAATGACACGCTCGGCATACGAAATATCATACTGCGCTTTTACACGGCGCACCGAAAGGTGCGCCCCAAAAGTGCTATACTAGATTAGAAACCAAGTTCTTCTGATACGTGGCGTGTGAAGTCAGCAACGGCCTCATCCAATGACATTTCGCCATTGACATAAGCACCTGTCGCTTCACCGAAGAAGCCTTCGATAGCTTGGTCTGTTCCCTGTGTGAGTTTTCCGTCTACACCGTTCGCCATTTCAGCGAATTCAGCATAGTGGTTCTGTCCAGCGAGGAACGGCTCGCTATAGGTGTCCTTAATCTTGTTGACAACATTGTTGTTAGAAACCATATCGCCAGTGTCTTTCGCCCACTGCTCGAGGAACGTATCATCCGTACCAACGAACAACAAGAAATCTTTGGCAAGTTCAGGAACTTTTGTTCCCTTGTAGCCGGCTACCCAAGTACCACCCCAGCGATACGGAGCAGGTCCTTCGCACATAGCCCAGTCACCAGCAGTGCTGCCAGCGTTTGTCTTGAGAACATAGTGCAAGCCCCATGTCGGGAGAAAGTAAGAGAATACTTCAACAGATTTTCCGCTTTCGTCTTTGAGCTCGTCCTTCATACCAGCGAACCAACCTTCGGCCCACTGTCCTTGGCGTCCTTCAAGACCTTCGTCTTTCATCTGCTTTGCCATCTGCATATACTGGCGAGCGGCAGGATCGATAACCAATTTGCCGTTCACAACCCACGGGCTCTTGCGAGCAGACATGAAAGGCTTGAAGAGGTCGCCAGTCGTAGAAATGATAACGCAGTTGCCATTTGAAGCAGAGCGAATCTTGCGAGCAGTCGCAAGGAAGTCATTCCAGTTGCTGAGCATTTTCTGAACTTCAACAGGATCGTCAGTGCCGAGATATTTCTTTGCCAAAGAGCGGCGATAGAAAACAGCACCAGGAGCAGCCTGCCAAGAAACACCGTAAACACGGCCATTGAAAGTACCAACTTCAGCAGGATAAGCGATCATCTTGCTCTTTATAGCATTGTATTCGTCCGTGATGTCGAGAAGCAAGTTCGGGCCCTGCTCGATGTACTTGCGAACGAACGCATCTTCCAAAGCGAATACGTCCGGCGCGCCATTGCCTGAAGCGAGAACAGGATCCAATTTGTTGGGGAACTGGTCTGTCGGCGTGAGAGAATATTCAACTTCAACGCCAGGATGCGCCGGCTGATAATACTTCTCGATCATTGTCTGCAATTCATCTGTGAACGACCAGACAACCAACTTGTTTGCACTCTTTCCAGATGCAGCCTTCTTTCCACAGCCAGTCACAGAAAAAAGCATTGCCGCGACAGCAACTGTAGAAAGGATAACATAACTCTTTTTCATATTTCCTCCAGGATATATGATTTTGTGAAATAAGGGATCACATGATTGCACAAGCAATCCACCTCCCTTTTATATTATTATTCCATACCTTTTGATTTTTGTCAACAAAAAAAAATGCAAAAAGTTCGAAAAATTGTTATTTTCACGCCAAAAATGTTCAATTTTGATGTTTATTTATAGAAGAATGCTAAAAATTAAGGAATAATTCGCCGCGAGATATTTACAATTTGCCGTTATTCGGGTAAAATGTTTTTTGAAATTGCTGAAAATTAAAGGTGGATTTTTTATGGAAAAAAAATTTAGATTTTTGACGACTTTTTTCACATTGACATTTGCGGCAATTATTTTCGCGGCGTGCGGCGGCGAGATGGACGAAGGAGTTTCTTATGTAAAACTCACTGGCGGAGATTGGTATCCGGGCGGATACAAAATATCAGATTACGACTATAACGCAAAGGAATATTTTACAAAAGGTTACATTTATAACAAAGGACTTTTCGGAATCGAGGTTGCGGCGAACAATGAAAAAGAAGGCGCTGTAGCCGAATTCAAAATCGTTGCATCAAGTTTACGCATCGAAATTTATGAAGGACAGACCTTTCCCAGCGACAATCTTTATGTGTATTATGGGGACAAAGAAGAGACTCCTCAGCTCATTGGAAAAATACAAATCATAAAAATCGATGGCAAACCTAAATTTATTTACGAAGAATACGATACTGATTGGTGGTAAACAAGGCCGCACTTTGCACGACTTTATGCGACCATAAAAAAAAATCCGCACGGAATCCCGTGCGGATTTTTTTTTAATTTTTTTCGATGCCAAAAAGCAAAAGCAGAATTATGATTTCTTATGCTTCATAAAAGTGCGGAGTCCTTCCACAATCAAAACGATTGCCAAGACCGCCATCGCCGAAGCGAAAATCAGCTGGAACCAATTGCCCCAATGGAACGCGCCTTGCGCGCCCGCCGCCATCGCCGCGATTTTGTTTCGCACCGTGAGCACGAGTTGCGTGATTGTCGCGCAAAGCATGAACGCCGTCGGAATCGCGAACATCTTGTTGTTCTTGCCGACATTCATAAGCCACGCCGCCACAGCCATCAGCGCGAGGCCTGCGAGAAGTTGGTTTGCCGCGCCGAACAATCCCCAAATTTGGCTCAAGCTCAGTCCGCCAAAAACGCAGCCGATCACGACCATGATTATCGTTCCGGTCAAAGGGAATGCCAAAAATTTGCGAACGGGACTTTTCGCCGCCTGCCAATTTTTTTCATCCTCTTTCAGGAAAAGTTCGGTGAACATAAATCGGCTCAAGCGAGTTCCCGTGTCAAGCGAAGTGAGCGCGAAAACGGAAACCGAAAGAGTGAGCAGCGCGTAAATCGCGTTCGTGTTGTCCGAAAATCCGAACATGCTTGAAATGCCGCGAGCGAACGCCACCGGAGGCGCGCCAGTAAATCCGCCGTCCTTGATGAATTCATTCGAGACAACTCCGACGGCAATCAATGAAATCACGCCGAGCAAAGATTCAATCAGCATCGAGCCGTAGCCAATCGCCTTGGCATTTTTTTCGCTGTCCAATTGTTTGGAAGTTGTTCCCGAAGCGATCAGCGAATGGAATCCCGAACACGCGCCGCAAGCCACCGTGATGAAGAGCGCGGGAAAGAGCGTTCCGATTTTTGTCGTCCAGCCTGTGAACGCGGGCAAGCCAAACTGCGCGTTTCCAGTAATCGCGGAAAGCACGATTCCAATCAAAGCCAAAAGCATCATAAAATACAAAAGGAACGAAGAAATATAATCTCGCGGTTGGAGCAAAATCCAAACTGGCACGAGCGACGCGACCGTGATGTAAACGCCAATCAAAACAATCCAAGCCGTGCGTCCGAGCGCGAGTCCGAAATTCAATCCGATTACAATCGAAATAACGATTCCGCAAATTCCGATGATTGTGGCGGGAAGCGTTTTCATTCCAAATCGATTCGTAAGAATTCCGTAGACAATCGCCAGCACGATGAACAAAACCGAAACCATCGCCGTGGTTTGATTGCCGTTTGGATTCGTGACGATTCCGAATTGATGCGCGTCCGCCGCCGTGAAAAAAGTGGCAGCGACGACATTCACGAAACTTGCGATGACCAAAATCAAAACCAAAAGCGTGAAAATTATGAACAATTTTTTGGAACGATTTCCCATCGAATCCTTGATGATTTCGCCGACCGATTTTCCGTCGTGCCGCACCGAAGCGAACAGCGAGCCGAAATCCTGCAAGCCGCCGAAGAAAATTCCGCCGAGCAAGCACCAAAGAAAAACCGGAACCCAACCGAACACGGCCGCCTGAATCGGGCCATTGATCGGACCTGCGCCCGCGATCGAAGAAAAATGGTGTCCCATCAAAACGGCGGGCTTCGCCGCAACGTAGTCCACGCCGTCTCTCATTTCTTCGGCAGGCGTTTTTTTCGCAGGATCGATTCCCCATTGCTTTGCGAGCCACGAGCCATAAAAAACGTAGCCGCAAAACAAAACGACAATCGCCGCGATGACAATCAATAAAGGTGTCATAAAAACTCCTATAAAATTCCATCCGCGAAATTTAAATTTTGCGAATGGAATTTTAACATGCGCGTTGGCAAATTTTTGCGACGCGCACAAAATAAAATATCAAGCTCGTGCAAAAGCGCGAACTTGCAAAGCCAAAGTCATTTCGAAAAAAATTAAAACTCTCCGCGCGAATCAACAAACTCCGATTATCGTTTCTAACAATTTCTTGTTGCTTTCTCAATTATAAAATATTTTCAAGCGGCTGCAATTTTTCGTGTCTTTACTTTCTTCAAGTGTAGCACAAATTTGTTGAAAGCGCAACTATTGAATTTTGCAAGCGACAACATATTTTTCGGAAAATTTGCGTATTGATGCACATTTTCCTAACTAAAAAACTCGACACAAGTGCCAACTTTTTTCTATTTGCTTAACGCCGGCAATTCGCTATAATAAAATTGTTTTTTCACAATGGCAATTAAAAACAAAACTTTGGGAGCGAAAATATGGGCGCGTGGAATCCGTGGCGGGGATGCAAAAAATGCAGCGATGGCTGCTTGTATTGTTACATTCACAAAGGCGATTTAAAAAGAAATGTGAACACCGGCGAAATTGTCAAAACTAAAGATTTTTACAAGCCGATTGAAAAATTGAAAAACGGAAATTACAAAATGAAATCAGGGCTTGTCTATTTGTGTTTTTCCACGGATTTTTTAATTGCGGAAGCGGACGAGTGGCGAGGCGAAATTTGGCGAATGATCAAAGAAAGGCGGGATTGCACTTTTTTGTTTTTGACAAAAAGAATCGAAAGATTTTCGAAATGCATTCCCAACGATTGGAACGGCGGATATGAAAATGTCGTCGTGTGTTGCACAATCGAAAATCAAAAAAACGCGGATTGCAGATTGTCGATATTTAAAAGCTTGCCGATAAAACACAAATGCATTACGGCGCAGCCGCTGCTGGAAAAAATCGACATTGAAAAATATCTTGGCGGCATTGATTTGGTCGTGGTCGGCGGCGAGTCCGACATTAACGCGAGGGAATTTAATTACGACTGGGCGTTGGACATTCGGGAGCAATGCATAAGAAAAAATGTCAATTTTGAATTCAGGCAATGCGGAACTTACACATTGAAAGACGGAAAAAAATATAAATTGCAGACAAAAGATTTGTGCAGGCAAGCACGATTGGCGAACATCGATTTTAAAAGCAATCGCTAAATCCGAAGAATCTTGGCTAGTTAAAAAAATCTTTCCGTGCTATACTGTTCTGCAAAACGATAATTGCGCTAGATAAGGAAAACGAGAAAATCGATGAAAGAAAAATCATTTCAAAAATATTTCATTTTGTGGTTGAGCCAAAGCATATCCGGGCTGGGAAGTTCCATGACAGGATTCGCGCTTGTTCTGTGGGCATACGAGCAAATCCGTTCCGCGCTATCCGTTTCGTTGATGTCTTTTTGCAATTATGTGCCGTATGTTTTTTTAAGCCTGTTTGTCGGCGGCTTCATCGACACGCACAAGAAAAAAACGATTATGCTGGTTTCGGACAGCATCGCGGCGGCAGGCTCGTTGGCGGTGTTGGCATTTTTTCTTGCGGGGCATTTGGAAGTTTGGAACATCTATATTATGAATGTGATTGTCGGCATAACGAATGCCTTCCAGCAGCCGGCATCCGCAGTAGCGACGGGACAGCTCGTGTCAAAAGATAAGATTTCAAATGTGAGCGGCATGAATTCTTTTTCGCACAATCTTATCGTGGTGTTCAGCCCGATGCTTGCGGCGTTTCTTTTTGCGACGGTCGGGCTTCCGGTTATCCTGCTAATCGATTTGGCAAGCTTCGCGTTCGCATTTTGTGTGTTGCTGTTTTTTATCACGATTCCCGAGCAGTTTAATAAAGAGGCGCGCAATTCGCCGTTTGCCGGAATAGCGGAAGGATTCGATTTTCTGAAAAAAGAAAAAGGCATTTTATACATCATCCTGACGATGGCTTTTATCAACTTTTTTTCAAGGCTGACTTACGAGAACATTTTGTCGCCGATGATTTTGGCAAGAAGTCTCGGGGACAGCATCGCGCTCGGAACTGTAAACGCCTGCATGGGAATAGGCGGAATTGTCGGAGGAATAATCGTTTCTTTCAAAAAGGAAGATCGCCATAAAGTGGTGGCTCTTTTTCTTCCTGCGGCATTGTCGTTTCTGTTCGGCGACTTGATGATGGCATTTGGAAAAAATGTTTTTTGGTGGTCGCTCGCCGCAGTCGCCGCAAGCCTTCCGATTCCTTTTAGTATGGCAAACCAGCATACTATATTGTATAGGAAAATTCCTACGACCATGCAAGGAAGAGTGTTCGCAGTCAAGAATGCAATCCAATGCAGCACAATTCCAATCGGCATTATTCTCGGAGGCTATTTGGCGGATTATGTTTTTGAGCCTTTTATGAGTTCGGGGAACAAGCTGGCAGGAATGCTGAAAATGATAGTAGGAACTGGCGCGGGAAGCGGCATGGCGACAATGTTTCTGTGCACGGGAATCTGCGGATTTACGGTGAGCATGGCATCCTGCTTTAACCGCGAAATACGGAAATTGAGCGAATTGGATTCATGCGGAGGGTTTCATACCCCGACGCTTGCGTCGTAATAGAGGGGATGAAAACCGACTGCGATACCTTATGAGAACAACATACCTCGATGCTTGCGTCGAGGTATGTTGATTGATTTGAATTTGGTGGAATTTCGAAAAAAGGCGAGGAAAAGCTGTTTGGGCGGAAGCTACTTTCGCGCCGGGGAAAAATGACTTGCCGCCAAGCGCATTCGTTGTTTTTTTCCCGACGATATGTTATCCTGTATGCAGCCGAATAACATCGCGCAATGAGATATGATAAAAAGTTGCCCGAAATGTCGTCAACTTCTTATAGGAGACGGACATGCCCTACATAAAAATCGAAAGCGGCGCGCTGAGCGACGAGCAGAAGACGCTGCTCATAAAACGCCTGACGGAAGTGTCTTCGGAAATCATGCACATTCCGCAGGAATTTTTTACGACGACGATTACCGAACTGCCCGACAAGAATTTCGGCATCGGCGGAAAAACGATAGACGCAATCAAAAGCGAATATACTCAAACAGAGCGGCAAACAGTAATTTAACGTAAAGTTTTAGGTGGCTTAAATTCAATGAGTGAAAAAGAATTATATTCTCATCTTGGAGAGCTTACAAAAGACAAAGAGCAATGGAAAGAAAATATTACCTTTGTTGCTTCTTTGCTAAAAGAACAATCCATAAAAATAATAGGAAAATCTCTTTGGCTACTTGGTGAAATGGGAATGTTATATCCCGAAGAAATTAGTCCGTTTGTAGAGCAAATTGCCTCTTTCTTGAAGTCAAATGATGAACTACTAAAAGAACGCGCCTTAAATGCTTTGGGACGAATCGGACGATCAGATTACGAATTGATTAAACCTTATCGGGACGAAATGTTCTTATTAGCAACTGACGATAGTCCAAGTGTGCGTTTAAGTTTTATATGGGCGTCAGAAAACATAGCGACTAATACGCCCGAAGCCTATGAGCATTTTATTCATATATTTGAAAAATTACTTGACGATAAGAATGTTCGCGTCAGAATAGAAGCACCCGAAATGTTTCGAGTATTAGGCAAGCGTAAACCGAATTTTGTTCGCCATTGTTTAAATAAATTAAAATTATTATCAGAAGAAGATGATGACAGAATTGTACGTATTCACGCCAAAGGCGCAATAAAAGCAATAACCCAATCAAAATAAGTTTATCGAAAGTAACGATAAATTTCAATTTAACAGTTGAGATTAAATTAACATAAACAGTAATTTAGGAGTGTAGCAATGACAAAAGTTAAACTTACTATTTTGGAAAGTAAGTGCAGAGGCGATTATTGTAATAAAGGCGATGAATTTATCGTAGAAGATTTATGTCCGCCGATATGTCATGAATTATGGAATACTATATATCCGTCAGTATATGCTTTGAAAAACGGTGCAGATTTAGATTTTGGAGATACGCGTGCAAAAGTATTTGAATTAAAATGTCCCGACGGCGGCAGAGTAATGGTACGTGGGGAAACAATAGAATTATAAATTTCAATTTATCTTAATCAATAAAGGAGTTATTATGCTTAATAAGAAGAAATTATTGACTGGTTGGGAAGCCATTACGGATGAATTTTTAAGACTGTATCCCGACGCTGAACAGAAAAATTATGCAACAAAACTCAGTTGGGAAATGGGCGGAAACGATCCCCTGCCAGAAATAACGGCATTTGATGACAAAGAGAATAATTGTTGGCATTTTGTTACGTACGGACTTACGGAATTGTACGAAAAAGAGTCCGAAGATAAAAAAACGAGCGGCTACGGTATGGAATTTACTATTCGATTGAAAAAGAATTGCTATATCGATGAAGAGCAAGAAATAATAAATATCTGCTGTATTCTTCAATCATTGGCAAGACTTACTTTTGAAAATGGAGAGGTGTTTGAACCTTATGAATATGTTTATACAGGACAAACCAACGGTATTGACAACGGGCAAAAATCAAAAATAACAGGATTTATTACCATTCCCGATATTAAGGCACAACCGTTGAAAACAGCTTTTGGCGATATGGAATTTGTGCAGTTTATTGGTGTAACCGACAGCGAGCTGAAAGCCATTATCAATGAAAAGATTACCGTTCGGCAACTGTATGAAAAATTGGGGTCTGATTTAACTGACTATAAGAGAAAACCCGTTATTTAATTTATGTAAAAAGTTTTATACGATAAATTTCAATTTAACGGAGAGAAAATAGCACTATTTATGGCATTTTTGGAATTTATTAAACAATTCGTCGAGGGTAAAATTTCCGCTACGGCATTTTATAATGAAGTATTGAGTAATGAGGATTTTCAACATTACATTGATTCGCACGTGCAAGGATTTCCAGATTATCTTAAAGAAAGCGGTAACAGCCTTTGGGTTTATATGGCGTGCCTTGATATGAATGATGTGAGAGATAGATATGATATTCACGCTTTGGCGCAAAAACTTTTGCAGGGTGTAGATTTTGTTCCAACTGACAAATATCAGACCGAGTTTGACCTTTCATTAGAATTGGGATTTGTGCTTGATTACATTGACTGCCCACAGATTACCGATAAACTTATTAGCGAGTTGCCCGAAGTTTCATTCGCGCAAAAAAAGAAAATAATGCGGCAAAAGCTTAAAGAAATTTTCGCCTGCGATAAAAAACCGCCCGTATGGATACAGAATCCAGACTGGCAGTTGAGAGGGGATAAACCTATGAAGTTCAGGGGGCAGTTTAAAATAGACGGCGGTTACAGATACGAATTTTACGACGACGAAGGGGAAGTATCTGTTGAACAGTATGACTGATTATCTATTTGCCCAATTTTGTATTGTTCAAAGACCAAGTGATTGGCAAGTACAGCGGATTTAATTTCAATAAGATAAATTTCAATTTAGTGCTTAATGAATACTATGGATTTAGAGAACATATATCGGGAAGAAGATTTGTTCCCGCGAGAATTTGCAACGGTTGCAATTTCGTCGTTTTCGTGTTACGCTTGAAAAATACAAGAAATTTTTATAGGATTTTATTATGAATGCAAAAAATGTTGCGAGACAAAGTAATTTTGAACTTCTGAGGATAGTGGCGATGGTGATGATCGTTGCTCATCATCTTGCGGTACATGGAGTGCAGCATGTGCTTGAGCCGAACATCTGCTATGCCGCATACACTGCCGGATCGTTTTTGAACAAGACGTTCACTTGTTTTCTTCTGCCTGGCGGCGAAATCGGTGTCGGGCTGTTCTTTATGACAACGGGCTACTTCCTTTGCACGGCGAAAAAAACTTCGGTACGCAAGGTTGTCTTTGAGACGGTATTCTATTCAGTGCTGACCAGCGTGCTTTTTATGCTTGCTTTGGCAATGAGCCGTTCAGCAATCTTTGAATGGGGGGGGGTATTCATTCCCTGAAATGACATTGCGTGGCAAGATGGCGTATGCCATTTCTTCGCTTGTCCGTCCTGTCTCCGGAATCTGGTGGTTTGTTACGGCGTATGTTCTGCTTGTACTATGCGCGCCATTAATCAATGATCTTATATCCCATTTTTCACGGCGCGGTTTTGCGGCATTTCTTTTTCTATCGTGGGCGTTTTTGTATGCTTCAGGTTATGCATTCGGCTCCGCATACATTTCTCTTGTGAGGGCTTTTTTCTTTTATGTCATGGGCGCATTTGTCCGATTCCATTGCCGTCCACGATTGGTAAAACGTGATGTTTGTTTTTTTGCCTTGCTGTGCGTCGTTTTATGGGGAATCGGGACAGGCTGCTTTATGATAACTTCTACAGGCGGCGGCGCGCATTTTTGGCAGGCTGTTGCAAAGCACTTGTTTCGCGGCGTGAGCGTCTTTATATGCACTCCCGTCTTTGTGTTCTGCTTTTTCCGGCTGTTCGCTTCGCTTGACATTGGATACGTTCCGCGCGTAAATGAGCTTGCTTCTGCCACATTCGCCGTCTATCTGCTTCATGATTCGACATTCGGACGCTATTATATTTGGAATCATCTTTTGGACGTGAGCGGAGCGATGTTCAGTTCGCGCTTTTTTCCGCTGTTTGCCATGTTTGCTGTTTTGACAGTCTTTTTTGTTTGCGCCGTTATTGACTTGTGCAGACAGAAATTGCTCGCGCCCCGGCTTGCGGCGTTTGAGGATGCGATTGTGCATTCAGGACGGAAACTGTTTTTTGACGAACAGGATTAGCCGATAGTATAATATGATGCAAAACAAATTCCTCACCGTTTTCGCCGTGTTTGACGAGGCGACGCAGAAAAAGTTGAAACGTTTTCAAGACAGCGTGTTGGGCTTGGGCTGCCCGGGAACGCAGACGATGAACATTCCGTTCCACATTTCGCTCGGCAGCTTCAAAGTTGAGGACGAACGCGAGCTGAAAGCAAGGATAACATCCGCCTGCTCGCACCAACGCGCGTTTGAAATCCGCCTGCACAAAGTCGGCCATTTCAACAATCGCGTGCTGTTCATCGAGCCGGAAGAGAACGCGCCGCTGCGCCGCCTGCACGATTTGTTCGACGGCAATTTTGCCGACGGTTTTCCCTGGCACGCCCACGCCACGATTTTCTGCGGCGAGGAAGCGCAGGTGATAAAAGCAAAAGCGTGTATGGACGAGATTTTCGCGCCCATACAGGGCAAGATAACTGGAATCCAAATGGGAGAATTTTTTCCGACAAGAATGATTGCAGCGGAAAATCTTTGCGAATGACAGTTGATTTTTCGTATTTGACGGAGATCGTGCGTGTTTCTCACTGCGAAACAAAGTGTTTCTCACAGTAAAACAATATGTTTCTCACAATGAAACAATTCGTTTCTCACTGCAAAAATTTTGTTTCATACTGTAAAACAAAAAGATACGCGCTGATTGCCGAAAAACCTGAAAAACAGCCGATAAAATAAATAGGCAACTAAAATGGCGAAAGCGTGTTCTTGAAAGCAAAGAAATCGGAGGACAGAATGATTATCAGGCACTATGAGCCGACAGACTGCGAGGATTTGGCGAATCTTTTTTATCATACCGTCCATACGATAAACGCCAAAGATTACACGAAAGAACAACTACATGCGTGGGCTACGGGCAAAATTGACCTTGAAGAATGGAACAAATCGCTTTCCGAGCATTATGCCGTTGTCGCGCTTGAAAATAATGGTATCGTCGGTTTCGGCGACATTGACCAATCTGGCTATCTTGACAGGCTCTATGTGTATAAGGACTATCAGCGGCGCGGGATTGCGACGGCAATCTGCGACGATTTGGAACGGGCGGTTAAAGTGGATAAAATCGTCACTCACGCATCCATAACCGCAAAACCTTTTTTTGAGCAAAGGGGTTTTAAGGCTATCAAAGAGCAACAAGTTGTAAGAAATGGAATTGCCCTAACGAATTATGTGATGGAGAAACAACATGCGACCTGACGACATGCTCGATTACTGTCTTGCCAATCTGCCCGGCACGGTGCTGGTGAACAGCTGGGGCGAGCGCGGGATTTTCTACAACCCGGACAATGCCCTCAAACGCGGCGTTTACGTCCTGACCGTCAAGGAAAAAGACGGCGACAACGACAAAGGCTCAGACCTAAACAGGGAAAATATTTTCCGCGTGAACATCGGCGTTCGCAAAAGCACGTTCGTAGGAATGTTCGGCACGTTGCCCGCGCGCCCGGCAAAAGGCGGAATCGTGGACATGCCGTTCGACTTTACGCAGACCGACACGATTCTGCCCCACCCCGTCTACGCATGGATGGGCTGGGTGTGCGCGCTCAGTCCGTCCGCCGCCACCTTTGAGCGATTGAAGCCGCTGATTCACGAGGCGTATGAGTACGCGAAGGAAAAGTTTTCCAAAAGGAAACCGAAAATCAATAATGACGTGGCGAACAAAAAGGAGGATTGCAATGAACTACACGACGATTGACTTGGACACGTGGAAAAGGGGCGACCTGTTCAGATTCTATATCGACAAGATGCGCATCGTGATGAGTTTGACTTGCGACATCGATGTCGCGCCGCTGCTCGCGTACACGAAGAGAAACAAGGTGAAATTCTATCCCGCCATGATTTGGCTCGTCTCAAAGGTCGTCAATTCCCACGACGAGTTCAAGTACGGCTGGCGCGGCGACGATTTGATTCGCTGGGATTACGTCTCGCCGTCGTATACGGTGTTCAACCGGGAAGACGAAAATTTTACCAAATTCGTGACGGAATACACGGACGACCTGTTCGAGTTTTGCAGGCGCGTGGAGGACGACAAAAGAAAGAACGAGCACGAGCGCGCCATCATAAAAAACCACCCGCAGAATTTTTTCGACGTGTCGTGCCTGCCCTGGGTAAAGTACAAGCATTTTGACCTTCACGTGTTTGACGAGGGAAAGTTTCTTGCGCCCGTCGTGACCTGGGGAAAATACGAAGCCGAAGGCAGCAAGACGTTCATGCCGCTCACGATGAACATACATCACGCCGTGGCAGACGGATTCCATTTGTCACGGTTTTTCAACGAAGTGCAGGCGGTGATTGATTCGTTGGCGCGGTGAGGTTAGGCTTGGCGGCATTTGTCGAATGCGCTAAAAACCAACCCCGGCGCAGCCCATTCCGCCGCGCCAGTTAGTCTTTTGTGGGAAGCGGCTCAAATCAGCCCCGCCGCTTTGAGCCAGCGGATTTCGTCGCGCACGGTGTCCTCGTAGCGGCGCGTGGAATATCCCAGCTCGCGGACGGCTTTTTCGGAACTGTAGT
>CAMWWZ010000001.1 GCA_947178095.1 uncultured Treponema sp. | reverse complement strand
ACTTAATGCTTGCGAAAGCGTAAATCATCGAGATTCGAAAGGAATTACGGCGGAACTGATTGCCATCAAAAAACGGGATGCCTCGTTGCTGAAATTCCTTGAATCAAAGGGCGCAAACTTGTCAAGCAAAGACGCAAAGGGAAACACGCTGCTCCACATCGCGGTAAAAAATGATGACATTATTTCCGCAAAATTCCTGCTGGAAAATGGGTGCGATATATATGCGACAAATGACGCGGGCGTTTCCGTCCTTGACCTGATGAAAAAATCACGGCACGGCGGCATCCGTGCGCTTGCAGACGACTATGAATAAAAAAAAATTTTGTAGCATGATTGCTTTGCTTTCGGGCGTTTTCAGCCTGAAAGCAAAGCGGACAGTGTACTACGTCAATCCGGACACGTCCACTTCTCTGCTGATTATGCGGGACGCGAACATCAAAGAAAACCGGTACGAATATTCCATAGAAAATGAATACGGAAGAACAATCTGCGAAGCCGTGGAAGCGGCCCGCAGTTTAGATTCCGTGCGCGAATTCATTGCCCGGGAAGAAGATTATTCCAAGGCAGATAAAATTCGGATGGAATGGGATTTCAAAGAGGACAACGGAGATTCCGTAAAGGACGGAAGCTATACGCTGCGCCTTGAGCAAACGAGCCGAAAAGATGCTGGAAAAACTATTCCGTATATCTATACCATTCACCTTGACAGCACGCCGCCAAAGATTGCCCCGCGATTGTCACGGACAAAAGTATTCAGAAATCGCCGCGAAGAACTTTCTGTGCTGATGGACGGCGAACGGTCGGAAAAGGCAAACTTGTGGCGTGTCTTGCTTGACGATTCGCGCATTTTGTACGAATCCGAACTGTCAGAAAACGAAATGATTCCGTTTCCCGTCGGCATCGGGCTTTCGTATGACGAATACAGGCAGCTTCCTTCCGGACCGCATGAAATAAAAATCACCGCCCGCGACTGCGCGGGGAATACGACGGAACAAGCCCTGCTTTTCGAGCTTGGCGAATATCCGCTGAACCTTTCCGTTTTTTCATCGACGGACGGCATCGCATACCGGAAAGACGGCACGTCGTCTGAGTTTAAATATATCGGAACGGGAATTTCAGGATGCAGCTGGAAAACGTTCATAAAGGACGGCAACGGCACGGTGCATTTCAGCCGTGAGTTTGAAGAATCATTTGACGTGACGTGCCCGCCGTTTTCATGGAACGGCATTTCGGAAGCGACTGGGCAGCCCGTTCCCGAAGGCACGTATACGGCGGAAGTCATCTGCCGCGATTCGGCGGGAAACGAATTGAGCGGAACTGCCGTTTTCGTTGTTGCGGCGGAACAGAATTTCGTCATTGCGGAACGCGGCAAAAACGGCGGCGGCCCATTTCTTTCGGGAATGCAAGAAGACGATGTTTTCAAGTTATCACTTGCGGATTACGAGGAGTCGCCTTCCTCCGCCGTGCTGTGCGTGAGCCAAAACGGAACGCCGATTTTTGAAAAGGCCGTTGACGACATTTCCGACATAACGTGGGACGGGTTTGATTCGGCCGGCAACCTGGCGCTTTCTACCGGGGAAACCTATACCTTTTCATTGCGCGTGGCAGACGGAAAATATGCTGGGCAGACATTTGAAAAGTCAATCCGTTCGGGGCTTGTTTTCAGCGACGCCGATTCCGAAAAATCAAGGCGGAGAATTCTTGCGGAGTCCGTGTACTTTACCGCCAATGAATCGAACATATTTACGGACAATGAATTTTTCATGAGGAATTCCAAGGCACTGCGGAATATCGCGACTGCTCTGCTTCTCCAAATGTCCGATGAAGATAGAGTAGTTCTAGAAGGAAACGCAAATTACACGACATATCCAGACAAAGCACACATGAAAAAAGAGCAGTCCCAACTTGTCTCGCTGTCAAGGAAGCGCGCGGAAATCGTAAAAAGGATTCTCGTGTTCTATGGACTTTCGAAAGAAAAAATACGCATTGAAGCAAACGGCGGCGACAACTACATCACTTCTCCCAACGGCAAAGAAAACTGGAAAAACCGTCGCGTAGAATTTTTTATAGAAAAAACTGAAAAGGAGGAAAAACCCGAATGAACAGAAAACACATTCTTTCGCTGTGCGTCCTTACAATCGCGGCAAATACGTTTGCCTTGTCCATTGACGACGCTTTTATAAAAGCATGCGAGGGCGGAAACTGCACCCGTGCGGAACAGCTTTTGGAAGAAGGCGCGAACATCGAAGCCCGGGACGGAAGCGACCGTCAGACCGCCCTTGTCTTTGCGGCGAACCGCGGTCATGCCGATGTCGTCCGAATGCTGATAGCGCGCGGCGCAAACATCAATGCGCAGGACGACAAAGGATGGACGGCGTTGTCGGAAGCAAGCTATCGTGGAAGGCATGATGTGGTGGAATTCCTGCTTGAAAAAGGCGCGTCAACGCTCCTCAGCACAAGCTGGCTTGATTCGCGCGAATATGGAAACGCATTGTTTTGGTGCATTGAAAGCACACATAATGAATACAGCAAAAAAGTTTCGATTACCGAACTGCTTTTGGAAAACAACGCAGAGCCGGAAGGACACAACGATGCCCGGCAAGACGCGCTCGCCATAGCAAAGTCGCGCGGCTATAAAGAAATTGTCGAACTTTTGGAAAAATACCAGCAAGAGCGGATAGCGAAATTGAATGAATACGCGCTGCTTGAAGCCGTCCGAACACAGAATCTCGCAGGAGTAAAAAAATATTTGGAAAAGAAAGTCAGTCCGAATTCGCTGCTTCCCAACGGAGAAAGCATTTTGAATTACGCGGTATCGGCGCAGAACTACGGCATTGTCAAAGTGCTTTTGGAAAACGGCGCGAATCCGAATGTGCAGAACGCGCTCGGCGTAACGGCATTCATGACGGCGGTAAAATACGGCAACGAACCGATTGCGCGTCTGCTGATGAGCAGCGGCGCGAACAAAAACCAGCGGGACAACCTGGGGCGCACCGCCTTGTTCTATGCGGTGGAGAACAACAGCACCTCGCTGCTTTCCGCCATTATCCGCGACGGGGCGAATGTCAACGCGACTGATATGTACGGAATGGATGCGTTCCTGTACGCCTGCACCCAGGGAAATATTTCCGCCTGCAAATTCCTGCTTTCAAATGGGGCTGATGCGGCGACATCCGATATGTACGGCGTGACCGCCTTGCACATTGCCGCGCAAAAAGGTCTTGTCCAACTTGCAAGGCTCATTCTGGACGACGGCTCGGCAGACATATACGCCGTGGACAGCATCGGAAACGATGTATTTTATTATGCGGAAAAAGGCGGAAGCCGGCAGATTCAAATGCTGTTGGAGGAATATCGTGGCTGGTAAAAATGCGCTGATTGTCTTGTCGCTGGCACTGCTTGTCGGGTGCAGCTCGCTTCCACGCACGAAAGGACTTTTGGAATGCGATACGGACAAATTCCAGAAACAGGCCGATGTCAATTTGTTCAACGCCGCAAAAGTCGGAGACATACAAAATCTCAAGGAAGCACTTTCTGACAAGGCGGACTTGAATGCGGCGGACAGGCTCGGACAGACTGCGTTGATGTGGGCAGCTTGGAACGGGCATGAAGAAATCATACAGGAACTTGTGCGGCACAATGATGCCCTGCTCGCTTCAAAAAAGAAAAAAAGCGAGCCGCTCAAATACAGTGCGACTTCCAAAGAAAAGTATAATGCGCTGTTCTGCATTGTGATGTCCAATTCTTTCCGAAAAGATGCGGCCATCTCTTGCATGGAATTGCTCCTTGAAAAAGAGCCTCGGCTTCTTTTTATGACCGACCAGTACAACGAGACATGCTTGCACAAAGCCGTGCGGTCAGGAAACGAAGAGTATCTTACATTCTTTTTGGACAGACTAGACAAGGAAAAGAATAAAAAAATGATTGACAAAAAAAATTCTTTTTCAGAAACGCCGCTCATCCTTGCCGTAAAACTACAGCAGCTCGACATGGTGGAGCGACTCGTCAAACAGTCCGACATAAATATGCGCGATGCCTACGAAAAAAGCCTGCCGGTGATTGCCTTTGACGGCGGGAAAGGCAACTACAATGTCTTTCTTGCCGTTATGCAAGAAAAACTGCGCCGTATTATCGAAGAAGAAAAACAGAATCCAAAAAATTCCATGAAAGGGCGGACTTACTCGCGGGAAGATTCAGAACTTTTTGAAGCCTTGAACGCGGTAAACGGCATGCGCACCGCCGCGTACCTAACGCCTTACTATCTTGTGTACAACAAAATCCGGAACGGCGCGCTTACTCCCAAAGAACTGGACGATAATTTTTTCCGTGAAGCCGAAGATAAATTCTTTTCGATTTTTGAAAAGAATTCTTTGACACAGGACGACATCCGCAGCGTAAAAGAGCAGCTGTATGCAATGCCCGCACTCATGCAGTCAAGGCTCTATGATAAAAGCCAAGATATGAAAAAGCCTGCGCTTCAGTTGTGCATAGAAAGCGGGAATGCGGATTTATTTGCGGCTGTATTTAAAGAACTGAAAATGAACCGCGTGCCACCCGTCGCAAGCGGATGCGGAAATTATCTCATTTACGCAATACTCAAAAATCAGCCGGATATAATAAAAACGCTGCTTGATTACAATGCATCGGGCAGGGCTTGTCCGCAAGAACTCATGGCATCCTACCACACATTTTCTTCAGATTTGAGCGCATTCAAAACAGGAAATCCTGTCGTCCAGTTTTTGCGGACGGACAGCCTACGAAGCAACGAAACTCTTTTGAAAGGAATTCTTTCATATTACAAAACTGAATTTTCCAGCAATCCGAATTATGCCGGGCAGATTTTTGAAGCTGCCCTGAACCGCAAGAACGATGAGAAACTTGTCCGTTTTCTTATTCAGTATGAAGGTTTCTACTGCATTGAAAAAGTCTTTGGCGGGCGGCCGCTGCAATTCGAACTTTTTGAAAAAGGCTATTTTGAAACGCTGAAATTATTCATTGAGCATGGAAACTTGAAGTTCGACTGGAAAGATACCAAGAATGGCAGATATGATTTTGAAACTTTTCTTGAAAAGCGAATTGAAAATAAACAAGACGAAAAGCCAGCCCAAGAATTTCTGAATTTACTTCGCGAAAAAGGACTTGATAGGGAATCGCGGATTCTTGGCGGACTTCGTAATTTATTGCCATGATTTGCGCGGATGGTTTTATACCCTGACGCTCCGCTAGAAACTTCGTTGCGAATGCGTCGGGGTTGTTGATTATTTAAGCCCGCGCTCCGAAATTCCCCTTTCCTTACCTATGCTTAAAATGCATATTTTTGAATAACAAACAAAGTATTTGACATAACTCGTTTTCTTCTGCTAAAATCAATTTATAAAGCATTTTTTCTCGGGAGAAAATTTATGAAAAAATTGTTTTTCGTAATCGCGCTCGTCTTTTTATTTTGCGGGGCTTTTTGCTTTTCGAAAGAGCGGGCGGTTAAAATTTCCGTTGGCGGCGTAGAACTTGAAGGCGTGATTTTCGACACGGATTTGGCAGAAGAAATCGCTGCGAAATTTCCGCTTTCTGTTTCGATGGTCGGCTTCGGCGGCCGCGAGTATTACGGAGCGATTCCGTTCACGCCGAAAAATGCGGATGGCGGACAATTGCGTTTTGACGATGGCGATATCACGTATTGCGCCACGAACAACACGCTTGCGATTTTCTACGCCCAGACCGACCGTCCCAATTTGACCATGCGCGTCATTCCGATCGGGCGCGTCACTTCGGATTTTGCGGCTTTCAAAAAATTCGGCGCAAGGGAAAAAATCACGTTTTCGTTTGAAAAATAAATTCTTAAGGAGACATTCTATGAAAAAAATTGTTTGGACAATGGCGGCGATGCTGCTGTTTGGAATTGCGTTCGCGCAGACGAAAGACGCTTCGCAAAAAAATTTGGGCACGACGAAAATTGACATTTCGAAATTGCGGAATGCCACGCAGGACAAGGACGCGCCCGCAGTTTATTTTTCGCGCGAGATTTCTTCTGCGAGCATTCTCAAATTGTACAAGGCGACCGGGCGGGCGCTCAAAGGGAAAATCGCGCTCAAAGTGATTTTCGAAGGCAGGAACACTCAGTACCTCGATCCCGCGCTGCTTTCCGACCTTGTAAAAGAGACGAACGGAACTTTCATCGACTCGACCTATTTCACTGCACCGCGCGGAACTTCGGACGGCTCTCTTGGAATGGCGAAGGAGCACGGTTGGGACAAAGTCGCGCCTTGCGAAATCATCGACGCGAACGGCGACATGGATTTGCCTGTGCGCGGCGGAAACGTCCTCAAGTATTTCCGCGTGGGAAATGGCTTTGCAAAGTATGACGGCGCGATCGCGATTATGCTTTTTAAGCCTCATGATCTTCCGCAGTACGACGGAATGACAAAGGCTGTTTCGATTCCGTTTGGCTCGCGAAGCGGAAAGGCGATCCTGCATTCGGGCGGCAAAAAAGAAACGCCTTATTATCCTGGCGACGGCGGCGAGCAATTCAAGCTTGCGGTGGCCGACGCGACCAAGGCCGTGAATGAATCGAAGCCGTGGGTTTACATCAATGTCTTGGCGGACATTTGCGTTGACGACAGTTGCCGCGATGCGAAGCCGCTTGGCAATATCGGCGTTTTGGCTTCCATCGATCCCGTGGCGATTGACCGCGCGGCATGCGACATGACGTTCGGGCAGGGAACGGAGGCCGAAGCCGCCGCATGGGAAAAGTTGCATGGAGTGGACACCGTGCTGAACGCGGCAGAAAAAATCGGCGCGGGCAAGCAGCGATATCGAATCGTGGAAATACGATAATTCGTTTCGCATGAACGGACATTTTAAGTTTGCGAAAAAATGTCGCGCGAACTTTTATTTGTGTGCGTCGAAAATTGCTTGACGCGCACGTAAAATTTGAGTTACAATTTTAAAAATTGCATTGAAATTTTTTAGGAGAAAGAAATGAAAAAAATTATTTTGACGATTGCATTGACTTTTGCAATGTGCATGATGGCGAGCGCGAAAAGCGTCGTGATTTATTTTTCTGCGGAATATGGCACGACTCGCGCGGTTGCCGAGCAAATCGCGAAAATTACTGGAAGCGACATTTTGGAAATCAAGCCGAAAGTCGCCTACACCAAGGCCGACTTGAATTGGCGCGATTCGAATTCGCGGACGACGAAAGAATGCCATAATTTGGTGACGGTTCGTCCTGAAATGGCGGAGACTCTTGACATCTCAGGCTACGACACTGTTTACATCGGCTATCCGATTTGGTGGGGCGAAGCGCCGAACATTTTGTACACGTTCGTCGAAGGCGCGGATTTCAGCGGAAAGACAGTCTATCCGTTCTGCACTTCCGGCTCAAGCGGCGTGGGCGCGAGCGCGAAAAACCTCGCCAAAAAAGCGCACGGCGAATGGAAAAGCGGCAAACGCTTTACACGCAGCGTGAGCGAATCTGAAGTGAAAGGCTGGAAATAATTTTTGAAGCCCCTTACGGAAGCGAAACGGTGCAGCCGCTAGCACCAGCGGAAGCGAAAATTTTTGTTCCTCTTGGAAAATCCGCTCACAACAATTTTTCGTTCGTGCACTTTTCGTACAAGAATCGCAAGTCCTCTTCCTGTATCGAAGTGTAGCGGCAGACCGAGCATGAAGCGTTTTTGTCCTCGCCATGGTACACGCTTTCCACTCGGCACGTCGTGAAAATCTTTCGGTCGTTGAGCGGACGCTTCATCGGGAAAAGCATTTCGAGCGCGTACTCGCAGCCTTCCTTGAGCGAAGTCTCCGCGGCGTTCGTTCTCGTGCCGAAGACGATTCGCTCGTGGTTCGCAAAAAGCACTTCGAGAGGCTCGGCCCTTCCTTCGATGCTTTGCACTTTCGCGCCTTGGCTTTCTTCCGCAAGGAATCTCACCACGGGAATCAACTGCACTCCGTTTCCTGCCACGCCTTGCTTGCGCGCGTGCGCGATGAATTCTTCGAGATATGATTTCGCCTTTTGCTGCGCGTCCTCCGCCACGTCCTTCCAGACGGGCTTTGCGAAAATGTCGTAGCCTTGCGCCGGAACGCATTCAATGTGGATGCTTCCTTCCGCGTCCTTTTCGACGCTTTCGCGGCTGAGAGAATAATAAAGTGTCGCGGAAAATTCCGTGGCGCGTCCCGAAACCGGCGTTTCCTCGATGCGGCTTATCGCCGAAGGAATTACGAGCGCGAGTCCCGCGCTGATTTCTTTCATCCGCGTCTCAAAATAAAGCCCGAGTCGGTTGAAATAGAATTCCACCTTGACGTTCCGCCCGATGAAATTCCGCACGTTTTCGCTCGGATTCGTGAGGAGGATGATTCCCTGTTGCAGGACTTTTTGCTGTTCGGCCTTTATCGCGATCGGAAACACCGACGACGACGCGGGCTTCACTTTGCCGTCAGCTTCGCCATCTTCGATGGGCGTTACCGTTATCGGAACATTTCCGTCAATCAAATATTGAAGGACAAGCTCGCGCTCAATTCCCGTGAGTTTTTCCATTTTTTTCCTCCACCTTGTAGATTTCGATTTGCTGGATTTTCCAAGATTCTTCGTGCGGCGCGGGATAGGCGAGGGCGTACACCGTCGCGTTCTCGCATGAAAGGCGGAGCGGCACTTCGATGTTCTCGTCGTCCACGAAGGGCTTTCCGACCAAAAACGATTTCACCGCGCCAGCCTCCTCGCTGTCCGCCAAAAAAAGCACGAGCGAATAAAGCGTGTTCTCCGGAAAATATCCGTCGATTTTCGAAGAGTCTTCTTGCGCGGATTCTTCTTCGGATTCGCTTTTTTTTTCTTCGCCTTCATTTTTTTTCAAATCGTTTTTTCGCGAGGGGGAAGTGTGTTCGATAAGCGCGCGGCAAAATCCGCTTACGGTGTCGAGCACTTCGCCCTGAATGTCCGTCGTGTCGAGGGCGGCGAAGCCTTCGAGTTCCGGAAAGATCGCGGGAAAAGGTCTTCCGCCTTCAAGCGCGATCATCGAAAGCGGCTCAAGCGGAATGTTCTTTTCAATCGCGTCCACGGAAGAGATTTTTTTCGAAAGCCGCTCGCCTTCGATTTCGTACGACCACGCAGCCTTTTCTCGCGCCTCGTCGATTTTCCTTGAAAGCTCCGTGCGTTCTTCGAGCGTGCGCTGCGCTTTTTTTTTGCAGGAAGAAAATGCCGCGCAAAGAACTACGGCGCAAATCGCCGCCGCGAATTTCGCAGAAAAAATCGCGCGGTTTTGAGGATTCGCCTTTTCTTTCGGAACTTTTCCCACGCGGAAATTGTAGCACGGATTGACAAAAAATTCAATTGCTGATAGAATGTTTTGTGTGAATTTATTTTTCATCGCGTGGTTTTGGATAATTCTGCTTGTCGTGTTCCTTGTGATAGAGGCTTGCACGATGGCTTTGACGACGATTTGGGCTGCGGCAGCCTGCGTTCCGATGATTTTCATTTCGTTCACGCCGCTTGCGTTCCGATGGCAGCTGCTCATCTTCATGGTTTTGACAATCGCGTTGCTTTTCTTCACGCGACCTCTCGCGGTAAAAACCCTAAAATCAAAACGATTGCGCACGAATGTTGAAAGCCTTGCAGGGCAAGAAGTCCTTCTCGTCCGAGACATTAAGCCGTTCGAAAAGGGTGAGGCAAAGGCGAAGAACGGCGTCATTTGGACTGCGGCTGCGGAAGGCGATGCGGAAATTCCTGCGGGAACTGTATGCGTCGTATCCTGCGTGGAAGGTAATACGCTCAAAGTCATCCCAAAGGGTTAAAGTTGTATTGATATTTCGCTCAAGTTTTTTTAGGAGTTTTATATGGTATATGTTGTTGTCGCGCTGCTTGTAATCGTGGTGTTGTTCGTCATCGCAAACATCAGGATGATTTCGCAGTCTCAGGCGGCTGTCATTGAACGGCTCGGCGCGTATTGTTCGACATGGCAAGTTGGGCTGCACGTAAAGCTTCCGTTCATCGACCGCGTCGTAAACAAAGTGTCGCTCAAGGAAAAAGTTTTGGATTTTCCGCCGCAGCCTGTCATCACGAAGGACAATGTCACGATGATGATTGACACTGTAGTTTACTTTCAGATTACCGATCCCAAGCTGTACACCTATGGCGTGGAAAAGCCGATCAACGCGCTTGAAAACCTTTCGGCTACGACGCTACGCAACATCATCGGCGACCTTGAGCTTGACCAAACGCTCACAAGCCGCGATGTCATCAACACAAAAATGCGCAGCATTCTCGACGAAGCGACCGACCCGTGGGGCATCAAGGTGAACCGCGTGGAAGTCAAGAACATCATTCCGCCGGAAGCGATAAAGGAAGCGATGGAAAAGCAGATGCGCGCAGAACGCGAGCGTCGCGAGGCGATTCTGATTGCGGAAGGGCAAAAGCAAAGCGCGATCCTTGTGGCGGAAGGAAAAAAACAGTCTATGATTTTGGAAGCCGAAGCGCAGAAAGAAGCCGCCGTTCAAAAGGCGCGAGGCGAAGCCGAGGCAATCCGGGAAGTGCAAAAGGCAAAGGCGCAGGGAATCGCCATGCTCCGCGAAGCCGCCGCCGATGAAGCCGTCATCAAACTGCGAAGCCTCGAGGCGTTCGAAAAGGCTGCCGACGGTAAGGCTACAAAAATTATCGTGCCTTCGGAAATCCAAGGGCTTGCGGCGCTCGCGGCAGGAATCACGGAGACTGTGAAAAATTAAAAGGTTGTTCAGCGAGCATGCGAGGCTCGCTTTTGCTTGGCATTAAAATTGTCGCGACATTTCGCGTCATCTTTCAATTAGGAGAAAAAATGGCACTCACACTTGCGGAAAAAATTCTTCAAGCGCACATCGTTGGTGATGCTTGCGCCCAAACCAAATTCACGAAAGGGCAGCCAATCGAGCGCGGGGCGGACATCGCGATAAAAATCGACCAGACGCTCACGCAGGACGCGACTGGAACTATGACTTATTTGCAGTTCGAGACAATCGGGATTCCTCGCGTCCGCACCGAACTTTCTGTTTCCTACGTTGACCACAACACGCTTCAAACCGACTTCAAGAACATGGACGACCACAGATATTTGCAGAGCGTCGCGCAAAAGTATGGGCTTTATTTCAGCCGGCCCGGAAACGGAATCTGCCATCAAGTTCATCTCGAATGTTTCGGAAAGCCCGGAAAGACGCTTTTGGGAAGCGACAGCCACACGCCCACGGGCGGCGGAATCGGAATGATCGCAATCGGCTCTGGCGGACTTGACGTCGCCGTGGCAATGGGAGGGGGCGCGTTCCACCTTGCGATGCCGAAAATCTTCGGAGTGAAATTGACCGGCTGCCTCAAAAAAGGCGTGGACGCGAAAGACATAATCTTGGAAGTGCTGCGGCGCGAAACTGTAAAAGGCGGCACTCTCGCAATCTACGAATATTTCGGCGAAGGCGTTTCTTCGCTCACAGTTCCGCAGCGCGCGACGATTACAAACATGGGCGCGGAATTGGGAGCAACGACTTCGATTTTTCCGAGCGACGAAAAGACAAAGAAATTCCTCGAAGCGATGGGACGCGGCGGCGACTGGACGGAACTCAAGGCGGACGAGGGCGCGCAATACGACAAACTGATCGAAATAAATTTGGACGAACTTTCCGCGCTCGCGGCGTGCCCGCACAATCCCGACGTGATCGATTCATTGAAAAATCTTCGCGGAAAAAAAATCACGCAAGTCGTAATCGGCTCGTGCACGAATTCTTCGCTCGACGACCTTGCGGCGGTGGCTGCGATCGTAAAGGGCAAGCGCGTGGCAATTGGCGTGGAAGCGGGAATCGCGCCGGGAAGCCGCGCCACGCTTATGATGGCGGAAAAGGCGGGAATCCTCGGCGAACTCATAAGGGCTGGATTTCGGATTTTGGAAAGTGCGTGCGGACCTTGCATCGGGCAGGGCTTCGCGCCGAATTCGAACGGAGTCACGCTCCGCACGTTCAACCGAAATTTCAAAGGAAGAAGCGGAACTGCGGATGCGGAAGTGTATCTTGTTTCGCCCGAGACTGCGGCGGCGAGCGCGATTGCGGGCGTTTTCGAAAGCGCGGAAAACATTCAATATGACGATGTCTCGTACAAAAACGGCGCGCGCGAAAGCATCCTCGAAGGACGCGACGAAAGGCTTTCTTCAAAAGAAATCCTCGAAGCCGCTTGCGACCGCGCGATGGTGATCGAGCCGCTTGCTTTGGCGGAAGCCGAGAAAGTCGAAATCCTGCGCGGGCCGAACATCAAGCCGTGCCCGGAATGCCGCGAATTCCGCCCGACGCTTTCTCTCCCCGTGATGCTCAAGGCAGGCGACAATGTTTCCACCGACGATATAATGCCCGCCGGCGCGAAAATCCTTCCTTTGCGCTCGAACATTCCTGAAATCTCGAAGTACACGCTTTCGCGCTTGGACGAGACATTCTATTCGCGCTGCGAAAAAAGCGGATTTTGCGACTGCGTCGTCATGGGAGGGGAAAACTACGGACAAGGCTCGAGCCGCGAACACGCCGCGCTTGGCCCGATGTATCTCGGAGTCCGCGCCGTGCTCACGAAAAGTTTCGCGCGAATCCACAAGGCGAACTTGGTGAACTACGGAATAATTCCTCTGTGCTTTTCGGACGCATCGGACTATGACAAGATTTCGCAGGGCGACACGCTTTTCCTTTCGAACGTCAAGGAAGCCTTGGACACCGGCTGCGAATTCAAAATCGAACTGAACGGCAGGACATTCCTTGCGACGAACGACCTTTCCGAGCGAAGCCGCGCGATATTGAAACAAGGCGGACTTGCCCGATACACGCGCAACGGCGGAAACTGATTTCTGCGAACGGCACGCCTCGCGCCAAAGCGCGCCATTCGCAGAGAAAATGACGCGCCTCACCGCCGAGCTTTCGGGAATGTTCAAGAAGTCGCGCGCGCTGGAAGATGAAATCAGGGAAAAGTTGGGAGCGATCGGGTATGACATATAACCTTGACAAAAGGGTCGAAGACGATATTATCAGAATCGCAAAGAAAAGCAACGTAAAGAAAGTGATTCTTTTCGGCTCGCGGGCAAGGGGCACCAATTCCGAACGAAGCGACATTGACCTTGCCATAAGCGGCGGAAACGCGCTCGAGTTTTATTACGACGTCGAAGAAGAAGCGCGTACTTTGCTCATGTTCGATGTCGTGGATCTTGACAAGGGGATTTCCGAAAAACTGCAAGCCGAAATAAAAAAAGACGGAGTGGTTTTATATGAAGAAATATGACAATTTCTGCAAGGCGCTTGCCAACCTGAACGTCGGCTCGCAGCTTTCCGAGCCGTATACAGTCGTTGAACAGACGGGCATTGTCGGGCTGTTTGAAATCTGCTTTGAGCAGTCGTGGAAGCTTATGAAAGAACTTCTCGAAGAACACGGCAGGTTCGAGGAAAGGATCGGCTCGCCCAAAGCGATTATCAAAATCGCCTACCAGTGCGGAATGATAAACGACTGCGAGGGCTGGCTTGAACTTCTGGAGTCAAGAAACATTCTCGCCCACATATACAGCGACGAACAGGCGTTGTATGTCATAAGAAAGCTGAAAACTGATTATATCGCTTTGTTTGAGACGCTTAAAAATGAAATCGACAGTCGCTGGCTTGATTCGTAAGGCGGTCGGAAACGTCGCGGAAAACCGAGCACAGCGGAATTTATACTAAATACTCTGAAATATACTTTGCTATAACAAATTTAGATAAATATTTAGGAGAGTTCCTTGTATCAAAAGAAATTACTGATTCAAAATTCGGAATTAATTATAGGCGATATAATGAAGAGAGAGTCTTTAAATTATAGTTTACAATTATTTTTGTTTCCAGGGATATGCATTATCGGATTACTAATTTCTCTTCTATGCAGAACAACAATTATTATGCCTATAGCTTTCGGAATAAGCGTTTTTTCTAGAGCAATATTTTCTTTTTGTAAAAACATCTATGACAAAGGCCATTGGTACTCAAAAAAGGAACGTATATTAGACGGCATCGTTTTTATTGTTCTTGGTGTAATTGGAGAAATAGAGCTCATTTTATATATGGCATCAAAAGAGTAGATTTGTAATGATTGAAATCGACGGTAAAAAATATTCGGAGAAATTGAGAAGAGTTGAGAAAAAATATTTAGTAACGAGGACTTAATCAACAAACCTAGACGGAAATATAATGAAAGATTCAATTGATTGTTAATCGCCAATTGACACGACGCTCTGTGCCAAAGCGCGCCGTTTTTCTATCCCCGCGCGCGGGCGACGAAATATCGTATGTCGCCGGAAAGCCCGAGCATGAAAAGCGCGGCTATCACAATCACTCCCGCAATCTGAATTCCGTATTGGATTTTTGGCGGAATCTGCTTTTTTGTTGCGGCTTGAATCAGCGCGAACAAAATCATGCCCCCGTCGAGCACGGGAATCGGAAGCAAGTTCATTATGAAAAGCGAGACGCTTATGAGCGCGAGAAATTGGCACAGCACAACGACTCCGGTTTTGAAATCCTGCGAAAATCCGTCGAGCGCGCTTTCGCCAAGCATGCTGCTTATTCGCGCAGGACCTGAAACCGCGTTCGTCACGTCCACGCCCTTGAAAAGAACGCCTATGCTTTTTATCGTGAGCGAAATCATTTTTCCTGTCTGCAAGACTCCTTGACCGATCGCCGGAAAAAACGAGTAGCGAGGCATTTCCTTTGAAATGATTTCGCCCGAACTTCGCACGCCGAGCATTCCTGCCCCGGTTTTTTTGTTCAAAATCGTGCGCACGGTGAAAGTGAGAATTTCGTTTTCTCGGCACACTTCAACTACGACATCTTCGTCCGGGCGCGATGAAATTTCTTCGGCGATGTCGGAAAAATCGTTTACCTTGATTCCGTTTATGCTTTTGATTGTGTCGCCTGAAATTATGCCAGCTTCGCGGGCAGGGGATTGAAACGCCGCGTCTTCGGGAATTTCGATTGTCGCGCTTCTCGTGTAGTAAGTGTAGCCCGTCATCGCTATCACCGTGTAGGCGGCGCACGCCATGATCAAATTGAAAAACGGCCCTGCGAACGCGATGGCGGCTCGCTTCATCGGATGGATTCCGTAGAGCGAATCTTTTTCGCCTTGTATAGACGGGAGTTTTTCTTCGATGGCTTTCGCGAAATCTTTTTCGCCCTTCATTCCGCAGTAGCCGCCTATGGGAAAAAGCGAAATCCTGTAGTCAGTTCCGCGGAACGTCTTGTGCAAAAGCACCGGTCCCATGCCGATTGAAAACGATTCCACTTTTACACCGAAAATTCTTGCGGCGGCGAAATGTCCCAATTCGTGGAAAAATACAATTACGCCCAAGACGAGAAGACCTATGACTATGTTCAAAGCATTTCCTCCGCGGCCGCCCGCGCAGCCTTGTCGCATTGGAAAACGTCGTCCCAATCCGAAAGGTTTCCGCTCCAATCTTTTTCGAGCGTTTTTTGCACCACGCGCGCAATCTGCAAGAAATTTATCTTTCCTTCGATGAATGCGTTCGCCGCCACTTCGTCCGCCGCGTTGAAAGCGATTGTATAAAGCGGACCTTTTTTGACGGCCGAATATGCCGCGTCCAAAAGCGGAAATTCTTTTCGGCGCGGCTGCATGAAACTCATGTTGTGCCCGGCAAGCGAGAATTTTTCCAAGCCGTTGTCCATATATTCGGGAAAGCAAAGCGCGCCCATAATCGGATGGCGCATGTCAGGCTCGGAGATTTGCGCGTAGAGAATTCCGTCCGTCGTGCGCACCAAAGAATGAATCAAACTTTCGGGATGTACCACGACATCCACGCGCTCGCTCGGCATGTCGAAAAGCCTGCACGCCTCAATGACTTCAAGCCCTTTGTTTGCGAGCGTCGCCGAGTCCACCGTAATTTTTTTTCCCATGTTCCAAGTCGGATGCTTTAGCGCGTCGGCGAGAGTCGCGTTTGCAAGCTGCTCTTCGCTGAAATTCCTGAAAGGTCCTCCGCTTGCAGTAAGGATTATTTCGGCGATTTTTTCGCGTCCGCAGAACGATGCGAGATTGAAAATCGCGCTGTGCTCGCTGTCCACCGGAATTATTTTCGCTCCGCTTTTTCGCGCGGCTTCATTCACGAGATTCCACGCCATCACGACGCTTTCTTTGTTGGCGAGCGCGAGGTCGATTCCGCGCTCCAAAACCATTCTGCTTGGAATCAGTCCCGCGCTTCCCGCGATGCCGTTCACCACGATTTGCGGCTTTGCCGCGTCGAGAAGTTTTGCGATGCCACCGTCGCCCTCAAGTGAAGAAAGCGTCGCGCGGCACTGGAATTCCGCCGCAAGGGAATCGAGCTTTTCTTTTTGCGAATGCGCCTGAAGTCCGACAACGCGGAATTTCTCTTTGTGGCGACGCGCCAAGTCGAGCGTGCTTTTTCCTATTGAGCCAGTCGCCCCGAGAACGAGAATGTCTTTCATACTGATGGAAAATAGAACAATTGAATCAGCAGATAATAATAGAACGGAGCCGCCATGAATACGGAATCAACGCAGTCCAAAATGCCGCCGCGTCCGAGGATTATTTTTCCGCTGTCCTTGACGTTCGCGCTGCGCTTGAAAACGCTTTCGGCAAGGTCGCCTACGATGCTCGCCGTGCAAACCACGATGCCCAAGACAAGCACGCGCAACGCCTTGTTCGAAACGCTGAATGCGTAAGGAAAGACCAAATATGAGGCGAGGAATGCGACCAATATGCAGCCGAGGTACGCGCCCACGAATCCCGCGATGCTTTTGTTCGGGCTTGCCGCGACTTTCCCGCGATTGTTTTTTCCGAAAAGCATGCCGAAAAGCCACGCCGCGCTGTCGCTTATGAATACCATCACGAGGAACGTCACAAGACGCTCGGTAGAAAATGGCGTAAAGGAAATTTTCGTGATGTACGAAGGCAAAAATCCCGCGTACAAAAGTGTACAGACCGAGCGCGCTATGCGGGCGTTCGATTTTTCGAATGTCCGCGCGGAAAATATTTCGAAAGCAAAAATTATGAACACTGCCGCAATGAGCGCGCCGTCGCAAAGATTAAATGCAAAGAACCAACGCGGAAACAACAGGCTGATGTAAGTGCAAGTCGGAATCGCCGCGCAGAGCGAGATTAGCAAGGGCTTCGGCAAAGTTTCGCCACCCGATGAAAAAATCGTGCAAAGTTCGCTTGCGGCGATTGCGGAAATTACTATTAAAAGCGCGTTGAACGGAAGATGCGAGAACACGTCGAGACAAACAAATCCGAGGACAACGGGAATTCCGATAAAAAAAATCAAAAGCCTTTGGACGAGCTTGTTCATCTTGCGCCTCCCGAATTTTCCACGCCGCCGAATCGCCTGTTCCGCGCCGAAAATTCCTTCACGTCGCGCTTGAATTCCTCCACGTCATAGTCGGGCCAAAGCGTGTCGGTGAAAAGAAGTTCGGCGTAAGCCGCATGCCAAAGCAAAAAGTTGCTCAAACGCTTTTCGCCGCCCGTGCGCACGAGAAGATCCACTTCGGGCAAATCGGGCATGTCGAATTTCGCGCAGAAATTTTCTTCCGAAAGAATTTTTTCTTGCGAAACGGCGCGGCTTTCAAGCAATTTTTGCGCCGCCCGAACGATTTCGTCGCGGCCGCCGTAATTTATCGCAAGAACGACGGTCGTTCCCGAAAAATGCTCGGTGTCCTTCTTCGCGTTCAGAATTTCTTCCTGAACGTCGCGCGGCAAACCGGAAAGGTTTCCGATGTGCTCGATGCGGATTTTATTTTCCTTGTAAAATTCGAACTCGGCTCGCAAATGGCCTTTTATCAGCCCCATCAAATAGCCCACTTCTTCCTGCGCGCGCTTCCAGTTTTCGGTGGAAAAAGTGTAGAGCGTGACATATTTTATGCCCAAATCTGACGCGGCTCGCACGATGCGTTTCGCAGTTTCCAAGCCTTCCTTGTGGCCGGCGGTACGCGGAAGTGCGCGTTTTTGCGCCCAGCGTCCGTTTCCGTCCATAATGATGGCCACATGGCGAGGAATTGAATTTTCGCTGCGAAAATCCGAAGGCATCAGTCCATTATTTCCTTTTCTTTCGCGTCGTAAATTGAATTTATTTCCGCGATGAATTTGTCGGTGGCTTTCTGAAGCTCGTCGCCCAATTTCTTAAGCTCGTCTTCGGTGATTTCGCCGGCTTTCTGACGCTTTTTCAAATCCTCGTTTTCGTCGCGTCGGATGTTCCGAATCGCGGTGCGAGAATTTTCAGCCGTTGCCTTTGCCTGCTTCGTAAGTTCCTTGCGGCGTTCTGCTGTGAGCGGCGGAATTGCGATGCGGATGACTTTTCCGTCATTCGAAGGATTCAATCCCAAATCCGCGGTGAGAATCGCCTTTTCGATTTCGGTGATGAGCGACTTGTCGAACGGATTTACGATGACGGTACGCGCCTCGGGAATCGAAACCGTCGCCACTTGGTTGAGCGGCGATTTCTGTCCGTAGTAGTCAACGCGCACCCTGTCGAAAATGCTCGCGCTCGCGCGTCCTGTGCGGATTGCATTGAAAGAATCCTTGAGCGCGGCGATTGTCTTTTCCATCCTTTCCTTTGATGATTCAGTTGACATAATTTTCCTTAACGTTTTGAAGCGTTCGTTGCGACGCGAGTTTTTCACAAGAAAAAACAAGTGAAAAACTCGTAAGCAAATCTTTGATTTGCGACGCGAACTCAATTTTCAAGGACGCGGAAATTTTCCAAAATCCGCGCTTTTTTTTGCGTTCGCCCGCAGCAAATTTATTCTTTTCCGAGAACGTCAAGCACGATTTCGCCGAATTCCAAATTCGCGCCGACTCTCTTTCCAACTTCCTCGATTTTCTTTGCGACCGTAACCTTGTCGTCTTTTACGAACATTTGGTCTACGAAGCAAATTTCGGAAAGATGCTTTTTGACTTTGCCCTGCAAGATTCCGGCCTTGACGTTTTCAGGCTTCGTGGCCATCTTTTCGTCCTGATCCATCTGCGCCTTGAAGATTTCCGTCTGCTCGTCGATGTACGACTGCGGAACGTCCGAGGCTTTGAGGTACGCGGGAGTGAACGCCGCCAAGTGCATGCAGCAGTCGTAGGCGAAAGTCTTCACGGCTTCGTCCGTCGAGCCTTTGATTACGACCGCGCTCGCAGTCTTGAAATCCGAGTGGACGTAAGACGCCGCCACCGCACCCTGCGGAATCGCCACGACGCTCACTTTTGCGACCGTCATGTTTTCGCGGATTTTCGTCGCCAATTCCATGAGGATGTCCTTGTGCTCCTGCTCGACGTTCGTATAACCTTTTTCAAGCGTCACGTCTAGCAATTTTTCGCCGGTCGCAATGAAGTCCGCGTTTTTCGCGACGAAATCCGTCTCGCAGGTAACTTCGATGAGAACGATTTTGTCCTCGAGCTTCCGCACGAAAATCCGGCCTTCGCTGGTGGCGCGTTCGCTGCGCTTCGCCACGGCCGCAAGGCCTTTTTCCTTCAATATTTTGGCGGCTTCCTTCGTGTCGCCATTGGCTTCGGCAAGCGCGTTTTTGCAGGCCAAAAGTCCCGCGCCCGTGCTTTCGTTCAAAGCCTTGACATCTGCCATTGATATTGCCATTTTTTTCTCCAAGTTAAATTTAATTTATTTGTACAACTCGTCTTCGTCAACGATGGAATCGGCTTCGTTCGCCTTGATGTCTTCCTCTTTTTGCTCCGTCGGCTGATAGTTGGCGTAGTCGTCGATTTCGACGTCGTCGTGTTTTACGACAGCATCGGTCTGCACATCCTCGTCGTCGCCGAGCGTTTCGATAATCTTGAGGCCTTCCTCGTTGTTCGCTTCCATCACGGCGTTCGCGATGACCGAAGTGAAAAGGCTGATCGCGCGAATCGCGTCATCGTTGCCCGGAATGGGGTAGTCGATGCCTTCGGGATTGGAATTCGTGTCAACCACGGCCACGACCGGGATTCCCATGCGCTTTGCTTCCGCCACGGCAATCTGCTCTTTGTGCGTATCGATTACGAAAATCGCGCCGGGCAGTTCCTTCATTTCCTTGATTCCGCCGAGGTTTTTCTCGAGCTTCGCCTTTTCCTTCAAAAGCGAAGCGACTTCCTTTTTCGTCAAATTTTGGAAAGTGCCGTCAACTTCCATCTTTTCGATTTTCTTGAGACGCTGGAGCGATTTTTTGATTGTGGAAAAGTTCGTGAGCATTCCGCCAAGCCAGCGGTTGTTTACGTAGAACTGTCCGCAACGCTCCGCCTCTTTTTGGACGGCCTGCTGCGCCTGCTTTTTCGTTCCTACGAAAAGAACGGACTTTCCCGAAGCCGCGGTCTTGCGGATGACTTCGTAGCTTTCTTTGATTGCAGTGATTGTCTTCTGCAAGTCGATGATGTGGATTCCGTTGCGCGCGCCGAAAATGTACTTTGACATGCGCGGATCCCAGCGTTTTACCTGATGTCCGAAATGCACTCCGGATTCAAGCAGGTTTTTCATGGTAACAACAGCCATGTTTTTCTCCTTCCCGTCGGAATTTCATTTTTCCGACTCCGAACTCTGTTACTCAAAGGCAAAGCCTTTGGAAATTTTTTAGGAACAACGTTCCTTGAAGCAAGGTCAGTCGATTATCGAATAGCCTTGTTTTTTTAGCATATCATAAAGCTCGAAAATAGGCAAGCCCACCACGCAAGAAGACGTTCCTTCTATTTTCGTGACGAAGCACGCCGCCAAGCCCTGAATCCTGTAGCCGCCCGCCGCGCCGTGCCAGTCGCCCGTGTCCAAATACCATTCGATTTCCTCGTCGCTCATCGGCGCGAAAGTCACCTTCGTGATGCTCGTGCTCATTGTCGCGATGTGCGTGCGTCCGTTGTAAAGCGCGAGCGAGGTTACCACTTGGTGCGTCTGTCCCTGAAGCTCCTTCAAGAAAGTCAACGCCTCGTCGGGATCTTTCGGCTTTCCGTAGATTTTTTGGTTCATCACGACGAGCGTGTCCACGCCCAAAACCCACGGAATCACTTGTTTTGGCGGAAGCGTGCGGACGACTGCCTGCACCTTCGCCTTGGCGAGAATTTCGGGCAATTCGAGAGGATTTTTTGCTGTGTACAATGACTCGTCAACATTCGGCGCGATTACCTGAAAAGGAATGCGCATCATTTTGAGAATCTCTTGTCTGCGTGGCGAACTGGAGGCCAAAATTATGTTTTCCATATAAACTTTCTTGACTAAAAATCCCCAATTTGATATAATGCTCTCATTCGACAAACGAAATGGGAGATTGGCTCAACTGGATAGAGCGTCGGCCTCCGGAGCCGAAGGTTGTGGGTTCGAATCCCGTATCTCCCAAAATTTAATTTCTCGCCGTCCGTTTTCCGAATGTTTAAAACTGTCCGCGCTAGAATAAATTTCTCAAGGCGAACGAACTTGAACTTTTGAAAATCCTCAGATTTCCAAAAGTTCAAGTTTCAAGGAATTATTTCTTTGAATCCGAATTCTTGTCCGAAGAACGGATTTTGTTCAATACTTCCCGAGCGCGATCCCTTACCGGCTTTACGAAATGATGGTCGGTCGCGATTCTCTGCAATGAATTCACGACTGGCTTTATGTCCTTGATGTTGCCAGAAAGCTTTTCATAGGCGTTTACGACTTCAAGCGCGAGGGAGCTTGTCGGATTCAATGTTTCGACTTTGTTCGCATAGAACGCGATGGCGTTGCTCACTTCGTCATTGTCATTGTAGCCGATTTCGCCGAGAGCGTAGACCGCCGCCGAGAGGACCATCGGCTCGTTGTCGGTTTTCATGATTTTGTTGAGGGTTTTCGCCGCATCGTCCGTGCCGACTTTTCCCAAGATGATGCAGGCTTCGCGCCTAATGTCGGGGTAGTTGTTCATCACGCGGCCTTTCGTGCGGCTCTGCGTGTTTATTCCTTCGCCGGCAAGATGTTCCAAAGCCATCATCATGTCGGGAGAAACGTTTCCTCCCTCGACGGCATCGCGGAGATATTGAAGCGCCACTTCCTTATTCTCGCGCTCGTCGGCGTTGGCAAGTTCCGTGATTATTACGTCATCCGCAGAACTCATGTATTCGCCTTCGACGGTCGTTTCCGATTCCTGTGCGAATGCCATGCTCGCGAAAGCAAGTCCTGCAATCAGGCAGGTTGAAATTTTTGTCATTTTCATAAGAATTCTCCTGACTCTAAATTATAAAAAATATTATAGCACATTTGCCATAAAAAATCAATCACTAAATGACGATTTTGAAAAAATAACTTCTACAATTCAGGAATGTAGACTTTCCAGTCGCCGTCCTGCTTGGTGAAATTATAGTAGATTATGATGCCCCTTGTGCCGTCGTCCTTTTGCGAAACTTGCACGGCCTTTATCGAATCTTTGGAATTGTAGCGAATCTCGTCGATTTGCCTGCCGCGCCGCGCCGGAATGAACACGTATGTGAAATAATCCTGCAACGTTCGCAGTTTTGTGCCCGTGCCTTTCAAATTTTTAGGGAGCTTTTCCGAGGCTTTTGCGAGATGCGAGGCTTGCGACCAATATTCGCGCGAGGCTGGGTCGATGTATTTGAGCCACGAATTGTAGTCTTTGTTTGCCATGATCACGTTCAGTTCGCTGATTTTTTTTATTATTGCCGCCTTGTCTGTGGAAAAAGTGTCGAAGGAAATGTCCTTTTCCGTTCCGATGGAGCGTTTGTATTCCGAATCTTCTTCGACTGGAGGCGCGGGAGGAGTCGGAGTTTCGGCGGGCGTTTCAGGAGCTTCGATTTTTTTCTCCGGCTGAGTTTCCTCTTGTTCTGTGGATTTGCATCCCCAAATCGAAAAGAGAAAAAAGACTGCCGTCAATGTCAATATTAAGTTTTTCATAAATTTATTGTATCACTATTGTTTGATTTAGTCAAATGGATTATAATGAATTTTATGAAAATCGCAGTTTTTCCAGGAAGTTTCGACCCGCCCACTTATGGGCATTTGAATGTGATAGAACGCGCGAGCCGCCTATTTGATTCCATCGATGTTCTTGTCTCGGTGAATCCCGGAAAGAGCTCGCTTTTTTCGGCCGAGGAGCGCGTCTCGATATTGGAGCAGATGACGGCCGGCTTGGACAATGTTGTCGTGCATGCGGCGAACACGCTCGTCGTGGAATACGCGCGAAAGGTGGGCGCGAAGGTTCTTTTGCGCGGAATCCGCAACGCCAATGATTTTTCCTATGAGTTCGACCTCGCGCTCGTAAACCATTCGCTTGACGATGAGATAGAAACGCTTTTCGTTCCCACCGAGCAAAGGTATTTTACGGTGCGTTCGAGCGCGATAAAGGAGCTTGCGGGCTATGGCGGCGACGTTAGCAAGATGGTTCCGCCGGTCGTGGAAGAGGCGTTGAAGAGGAAATTGGCGAAAGCATAATTTGGAAAAAATCGCAAAAGCCTCTTGACGTTTTTTTGCAAGTATGATAATATTTCCGCACGATTCGGGCGGTTAGCTCAGCTGGTACGAGCGTCTGGTTTACACCCAGAATGTCGGGAGTTCGATCCTCTCACCGCCCAAAAAGGACTTCCTTTCGGAAGTCCTTTTTTTATGCGAAAAAAAATGTGGAGGGGTCAAAACCCGACGCTTTGCGTCGGGTTTTGTTGATTCGTGCGGAGAGTTTCATACCCCAACGTGTCGAGGTATGTTGATTAGCTTTCTATGTTCCTTTTGTTGTATATTTCTTTTCCTGCGGCGGTGAGTTTGTAGAAGTCCGCGCGGGCGATTTCTGTTATGCCGTATGAAGTGCTGCCAAGTTTGCCTGTGCTATTCCATGGATTGTAAACGCCGACCGTAGCAGATTCCCAGTCGTTTCCGTAGGTCATGGATTTGAACAGCACCGAATGACCGCCGTTGTATACTCGCAGGTGTATGAAATATTTTTCGGACGTGTTGCTGGTTGTGGCGATTATGCGATTGAAAATATTTTTATATCCTTCTTTCGAATTTTTGTCTTCCAACTTTCCTTTTACCGATTCTACTTCTTTTCCAATCACATCTTCTAGTGTGTTTGTGGCTTCTTTTGCGAGTTCGTTTATGGCTTTTGCATATGATCCGTCATATGCGTTGAGATCGCCATTTTCCGATACGCCATGCTTGTCTTTTGAACCTTTGAACACGCCTTTTGCTTTAAGGATTTCGTTCGCATCTTTTAGAGAATAAACTTTGCCTGTTATGGAATATACGATGTACGCAACGGTTGACAATGTGCATCCGAAAGAGCCAAGCCTGAATTCATCGTGTTTGAAGGATGGATCGTAACCATTTGCTTTTAGTAATTCTTCGTCCGCGAGAGCCTCCTCTTTAAATTTGTTTCTTAAGCTTTCGACTTCAAACTCTGTTTTTCCCACTAGATTCATCTTGCTGAGTTTTTGGGAAGCGTATTTGTCGGCAATGCTTTCTTTTGCTGCTATCACGTATTCTTCGTTGGGCATGTTCGTTCCAAGGAAAACATCGTCGTTGCCTTTGTCGTTTTGGTGCCAATCCAATCGCATGACATGGTCGAGCGTAATTGTCGTTGTCGTGCTTTTTTCTGCTTCGGCATTGCTCGCGGCGGCGGCTTCTTCTTCCATTTTCTTTTTCGATTCTTCGAGAATGTTTCCGTATAGCACGAAAAGGCCTGTTTCGCCGCCTTCTTTATAGACCGCTGCGATTTCCGCAATGTTCTTCGCGTTCGCAGCCGAGCCGTATTCGGAGCCGAGCAAATCATGGGCGGCGAGGAACGCCGTCGCTATGTCTTTCATGGATTCTAGCGTGCTGTCCGTCCGCATTTTTTCAATTGCTTCCGCCGTGTATTCGCTTCCGTCCTTTTTCCGCAAGTTTTCGTAGGAGACTGTGGAATTTAGAGCGTTTTGGCTTGCGAGCAAAGCGGCGAGCATCGCATGGCTGTCCTTGTCGCCTTGCAAGAGTTTTGAGTCGAGAATTATTTTTCCGTCTTTCGTTGTCGCGAGCGTGTCAGGATTGTCTAAATCTTCAAAGGCGAATTCGATTTCGGAATTGAAAAGCTTTTTTGCAAGTTCGATGTTGTTTTTTGTTCCGCTCCATGCCAAATGGTTTGCCGCGTTGAGGTTGACAAGTTCGTTTTCGTAGTCGCCCTTTTTTAGCTGTGAAACTTTGCTCGCGCTCTTTGCGCCTTCGACGAGCACTTTTATGAAATTGTCGTTCATCGAAGTTTTCAGGCGCGAGTTGCCGTCCCCGTCCATTGACATGAACATATTCGCGCTGAGAAGTGATAGCTGTGTGCCGCCTCTGCCGATGCCCGCCGAAAATTCTCCGTCTTTTATTCCCACTTCGAAAAGTCCGACTCCGTTTATGTCCGCCAAGTTGAACGAAACGTTTCCGGTAAGGATATAGTTCAAAGCTGCGCCGCTTAAACTTCCGATTGTGGAATTCATTTTTTCGATGTCCTTGAATACGGCGTTGTTGAGGCGGTTGTGGTTTCCGTCCACGTTGTTGAGTTCGCCGAGCGCGCTTCCTACGAGTGCGCCCGCGATGCTCGTATAGTTCGAAGCGTCGGTCCAAAATGAATTCGCCTGATCCCAATTCATCGTGCCGCGCATGAAGTCGAACGAATTTATGTAGTTCGCCGCGACGGAATTGGAAAATGCAACGGTCGCATTTTTTACGCCGCCTAGAAGTTGCGCGCCTTGCTTTATTGCCGAGCCTGCCGCATCGAAGATTTTGCTGCAAGCCGCGCTTACTCCGCTCGATACGGCGGAGACCAGTCCTTGCCTGATTGCTTGGTTTGCGACTTCTTCGATGGACTTGTAGCCCATGCTCAAATCCATCGCTCCGAAAACTACGTCATCGACATACTTTATCCAAGCCATTCCGCAGTTTCCGAGAATGTCGCAGATGATTCCGAACGCTTCGCGGATTGTGGGAAGCTGAAAGCCGCCGTCGTTGGGCAATATTCTTTGGTCGTAGATTGCCCTCGAAAGTTCCGCGTAGCCTTGGGAATTCTTTAGCGAATTCCATTGGAAATCCGCAAGAATTTTTCCCATTTCTCCCGAGCCTTCTTTCGCGATGTTTTCGTCGAGCGATTTTGACAAGTCGAGATTTTCCGGGTTTTTGAATTCAGGGCCTTCGCCTATGTGTTCGCCGAGTTTGCCTTTGTCGTTCGAATTTCCTTTTTCATCGCTTGTGCCGAATATTTTTTCCTGCCAGACTTGAATTTCCTTTTGCATTTCTTCCATTTTTTTCAGGATGAAATATTCGCTTTGGCTTTGATATTCTGACGATGAAAAAGAAATTGATGGAATATATTCCGGCTCGAAGAATTCGTAGCGATGCACGGTTTGCAATTCCCGGTACGTCTTGAATGCAATGGAATCTACGATCGCGTTTCGATGAATTTGCGAGTCAACGGTATAGCCGGCTTTTCTCACAAGGTCGAGTTCCCAGTCTTCGACTTGTTCGTTTTGATTTTGGATTTCGTATAAATGCGCTTCGAGCTTTTCTTTTGCCTGAGCTTCGAGCATTTGCGCCTGATATTTCGCGGCGGCGTTCTTCATGTCGCTTTCGACTTTTTCGCGCTTTGCATAGATTTCATCCAGATTTTTCAATGCGGAAGAATCGATTTTGTCGAATGCGAATATTCCCAAATCATAGCCGCTGTTGTCGGCGAACGAAAGAATCTTTTCCGCGAAAGTTTCGAGTCGCGAAAATTTTTGCGTGTCATAGAGCAATGCGACATATTCGGAAATCGAATCTCCCATTTTTGTCGCTCGTTTCATCTGCGAAATGTTTGCATAGTCCTTCGCTTGAAATTCTTGGACGCCCGCCTGCAAATAGGATTGGTTTATCCACTCTTGCTTGTCGAGCAGAAAAGCCGTGTAGTTTTCGTCCCACTCATGATTTTTTCGATCGTATTCGTCGAGCCATTCTTTTTGCCACGAATTGTACGCGGCGTTTATTTTCTCTTCGGCCTTTTCCCATTCTTCAAATCCTATTTGCGCTGCTACAAGCATTTTGTCTTGCCAAGACGCTTCCTCTTCTTGCATGCTCATTTTGAGAATCGAAAAATAGTCGCGCTTTATTTCCAGCTGCGCATTCGCCGCTTCGAATATATGTTGAATGTACGGCTCTTCCAAAGCTTCGAAAATTTCAAGAAAATAGCTTTCGGTCGAATCTCCGAAATGCGCGGGCAAATCTTGCAGAAGTTCTTCGCAATAAAACGAAATCATATCCGAACGATATTTTGCCTGATCGAAAGAATCTTTTCCCCACGCGCTTTTCGCGGCGGATTTCAATTTGTTCTTGTAATCAGGATTTTCGTCCGCGCCCGCATAGAGAAGTGAATTGAATTCTTCGGATTCCTCTTCTTTTTGTTTGAGCCTTTCTTGTACATAAGAATCAAGCGCGGCGGATTTTTGCTCGCTTTCGCTTTTCAGGACGCTTTCGATTTTCGTTATGGCATTGTCCACCGTGAGAATCGTGTCGTCCGATATTGTGTCGAAAAGTTCCCGCAAATTTTTTCCTTCCGCCGTGTGGATGTTCTCGTAGTAAGAATAATCCGCGCTTTCTGAAGACGCGCAGAATTTTTTCAATGCCGCGTCAAATTCTTCCCAAGTGAGTTTTTCTTTTTTGGAATCATTTTGTCCTCCCGTCAAAATCTTTAGATTCTCTTCTTCTGCTTTCCGCAGTTCCCTTGCGTTTTGCCAAGCCGAAATCAGCGTTTCTTGTTTTTCGTTGTGCTCGGCGAGAATTTCTTCGCGGCTTTTTTTCAGTCCGATTATGTCGTCTTTTACGTCGCTGAGTTTTGCCGCCGCAATCGAAAGCGAGACTAAAATTATCGTTGCCGCCGCGAGTGGAACGGCTGCCCACGCCCCGAATATTGGGATTGCAAATATGGCGGTGAACGTCGATATTATTACCATTTGTATGATTGCGGCTGCGACAAGAGTGTCCACTTGGCTTTCTACGTCTTTTATCAGATTTTCGAATCCGCGTTTTGTCAATTCTTCGCGCTGTCTTTCATAAAGGTCGAGGGAAGTGTTGATGTTGGTCTGCGAATAAAGTATGTAGTTTATGATGTCTTGCTCGCCGCCTTTGTTCACTACTTTTTCATAGGCATCTTTCAACGCGGTCATGCGACCGTTTTTGAAGCTTTTCCAGATTTCCATCGAATGCACTTTTTCGGGAATGTCGCCTATCGGATAGTTTTCGTAAATTGTCGGATCTTCGCTTGAAAAAAGCCAGCGCGATTTTTGTTCGTCGCTGCCTTGCATCTTTAGGTAGAGCAGGGCGAGCGCGAGGTCTTCGATGCTGTAAGGCTTTTCGTCAAGGCTTTCGAGAAATGCAATCGCGCCGAGCTTTGCCTTCGTGCATTCTTGCTCGGTTTCCGTCGCGACGGTGTTCGTGTAATAATCCGAAAGCAGCCTTTCGTTTTGCGAAATTTCGTCTTCCGACATTTGGCTTATTTTTTCGATTGAATTCAATTTGAACGAATACGATGTGCTGCCGTCGGAATCAACGCTCTCTTCGACTTTCACAAAATCTTTTACGATTGATGGAATCGCTTCATTTTTCGCATCGTATTCGCAAACGAGCGATTCGAGCGCGTCGTTTTCCGCAAGTTGCGCTTGGCGAAGGCGTTCCTTTTGCGCGGCAAGTTCTTTGTTGTATTCATACGACAAAACTCTGGCTCTGTAATATTGAAGCATGCTTGCTTTGTATTCGTCGAATTCTTGGAAAGATTCGGACGGCTTTTCGCAAGAATCTCTTTCCGCCTTTATTTCAGAAAGTGCTTCCAACGCCGTGTGCACGTCGGAAAGTTTTTGCCGCGCGAGCGCAAGGTTTTCTTCCAAATCCGCGTCGATGTTTTTGTGGAGATATTCGTTTTGCGCGTAAAAATAAATTTCCTCGGCGGCGCGATATTCTCGCCGCGCGTCTTCCGTCTGCGCATAAAAATCCTGCGTGCGCTTGAGCGCGGCGTTGTATTCTTCGCATTTTGCGATGTACAAATTCAACGCGCTGCCGCTGGATTCGCCGCGCAACGCTTCGATTTTTTGTTCGTATTCTTTTTGCGCGTCCAGGATTTTATTTTTTTGATTTTCCATTGCGACTTGCAATTCGGAAATCGTTTTTTGCATGTCGAACGAATCCAAGTAGAATCTTTCCATTTTTTCGATGTGCGATTTGCTGCTTTCCATTGTATTTAAAAGCGAGTAGTCGGGATTGGAAATTTTTTCGCAACGCAAATCTTTTTCATCGAAAAAACTTTCAAAAATCTTTTCGTGAAAATCGTATTCATTGATGGAAAATTCTTTTTGGAAAGTTTCGCTTATGTTTTTCGCAAGCGTCGCGCGGTTTGTGTCGCACGCGCTTTTGCATGCGATCGCCTTTTTGTAAAGCGCGAGAATGCAAAGTCCTGCCGAATCGAGTTCCGCGTCTGCTTCGTCCAAGGCTGCGAAAAATTCCTCGAGATTTCCGCGCGGCACGTTTTGAATTATGTCGCTTACGGCCTTTCTTGCTTTGCGCTGCGTTTTGGTTTTTAGTGCGAAAGACCATTTTTTATATGGCTCGCACCGTTCTTCAAGTTCGGGATTTTTCGCGAATATTTCTTCTATCTCTTCCGCGTTCTCCGATTCTAGCAAAAGCAATACGGCGTTCCGGAATGCGATTTCGTCCTGACAAGTTTTTTTGATTGCCATGATATGCGCGCGGATGTTTTCAAGGATTTGCGTTTTTCTTTCTGAAAAATCCGCTTCTTCGTTTTCATCCGCATTTTCGATTTCAATTTCGTTTTCGCCGGCAATTTCAATTTCATTGTTGAGATTGTGATAATTTTCGATTTCGACTTTCAACGGGTTCACGTTTTTGCCGTCGAATTTTTCCAAGTCGGGAAGAATCGCTTCGAGGGCGGCGACATCAATTTCGTCGCTTTCGACTATGGCTTTGAGCGTGATGGAAAAATTTTCTATTTCGGAAGTGGAAAAAATCTTCACGGAAAGTCCGACATATTCTGACAAGTCGAAGGCTTCGCCTTCAAGTTCGCCCAATATGTCATTCTGTTTTAGATCAATCATGCTTTCAGTGACTGTTTCTTCCTTTCCGTCTTGGAAATTCTTTTTTATATTTTCTATTTCTGCTTCGAAACTTTTTTTGTCTTCGTCTTGAATTTCAAAATAATACGACAAAAGAAGTTTTTCGTATTCCGCGCCGCAAAGCTCGATTTTTTGAAGCTTTTCGTTCAATGCGGAAATTTCGCCGAATGCCTTGGAATCGCTTGTCGCTTTGTAGCGTTCGTACAACTCATCGTAGATTTGGCGTTGCTCTTCTATGTGTTCGAGCGCGCTCGACGCGTCTTCCGCCGCGGAATCGTATTTGTTTTGCGCCTCTTTTACTTCCGCCTGCAATTCGGAAAGCGCGCCGAGCATTCTTTGGTATTCCGCTTTTTTCTCTTCGTATTTTTTGAGGGCTTCTTCCAAATTTTTTGCGGTCGTGTCGGCGCTTTCGATTCCGCTTGTGTAGTCCTTGGAATATTCGTAAACGCCGAGCGCGATTTTTTCGCGGCTTTCCCAATACGATTCCAATGCGGAAAGTTTCGCCATTTCGTTTTCGATTTCATCGAAGCCGCTTTGCGCTATTCCGCCGCCGGCATTTTCGTAAATCTGCGAAAGCGATGCGCTGACTTCTTTTTCGTATTGTTCGAAAAGTTCGAGCCACGCAGAAATTTCTTCGTAGTCTTTTGAAAGCGATGCGCAGCCTTCGAAAACTTGCCAAATTTCCTTGTTGATTTCTTCTTGCGAGTCGTTGAGTTGGGATTGAATTTTATTTTTTTGCTGCGCGACTTTTTTTGCGATTTTGGAAATTTCGTCGAAACTTGATTTTTCCGAAAGGCTTGAAATTTCTTTGTAAAGTTCTTCTATTTCGCTTTCGTCGATTTCTTCTGCGCTGGATTTCGCGTGATTCAAATATCGTTCGATTATGTCAAGCGCGGTTTTTATGAAAATGTTTTTCCATTCGGATATTTTTCCGGCGATCGATTTTATGTCCGAATTGTCCGCGTCGCAAGAAGAGTCCTCTGTTTTCCAATACGAATAAAGGCCGTTGTATTTTTCGCACCACTTGGCATAACTGTTTGAAATGCCGCTTTTTGCCATGGCGAGAATTTCGCGGCATTGGTTGTACGTTTCAATTCCCGCGCTGACGATTTCTCTTTTCTGCTGGATTTCAATAGCGAGCTTGCTTTGGAATTCTTCGAAATAGTTTCTGATTTGGTCTTGAAGAAGGGAATGCTTTTCTTCCCATTTCTTCGTTCCTTCCTGAATTTGATTTTCGATTTTTGCCGCCCAATCCGATTTTCTTTTGCCAAGTTCATTGTAAGCCTCCGTCCATTTTTTATTGTCGTTTATGAAAATGTTCTCCGAATTTTGCTCCCACTCCACGCGAGCCGCCAAAAAACTGCGCTCGGCTTCGTTCCATTTTTCGAGCCCTGCCGCAAGCTCGCGCTCGAATTTTCCGAGCCATTCTTGCTCCTTCGCGCCGCTCAAGGAATCCGCGCTCGCGACTTCCAATTCCGTTTCCATTTCGTTGAAAAGATGCGCCATGGATTCGGAAGTCTGCGACTCGATGCTTTCGGAGAGCTTTCGCGCGATGGTCGAGGCGGCTTCGCTGTCGCTGAGTTTTTTGAGCGAATCTTGGTCGTACAAAAGCGCGCTCACTAGCGAATTTGTGATAGCGGTTTCAATCGAAATGTATTCGCCTTGCAAAAATGTTATCGAACTTTCTTTCGCTTCCAAAACGAGCGCGGCTTTTTCCGCCTCAGAAATTTTCAGTCCGAAAAGTTCGCGCTCGTCGGCGGACATGTTTTCGCCGTTCCATGCTTCGATGTATTCTTGCACGATTGCCATGGAAATTTCGCTCCATTGCGCCTTCGCTTCGTCGATGAAATCTTTGGAAACTATACGAGTTGTGCTTCCGTCGGATTTTGTGTAAGCGAAGGCGAGGGCGGCTTCATGGAGGACGTTGTAGAGCGCGTTTCGTTGGATTTCCTCCCGCTCCTCGTTTTGCTTTTTCAAAATCCATTTCGCAAGACTTTCGTCCTTGTAGGATTCCAAGTCTTCCGAAAGGGCGTTCCTTTGCGAAATCCACTCGTCGTAGCCTTCGATTTTCTTTTCCATGGAATCTTGCTCCCATTCGGCGATGGCGGCGCCAATTCCCAGCGCGGCGATTTTTTCGAATTTTTCCCTGTCGCCTTGCACCAGCGCGCGCTCAAGATATGCGTCAAGCGTTTTTCTTTGCGCCTGAAAATCTTGCGCGATTTGCGCGGCGTTGGCGATTGACAAAGAATAGACTGCCAGCATCAAGAATGCCGCGCAGCGTTGAAAGAATTCTTTCAAAAAACACCTCCTTGAAGAACATCACTTCGTTTTGAAATGACTTTTTTGTCCTGTAATGTAAGTATGAATTTTTTGAAACGAATTAACGCAAAAACGCGGAGACTGCCGAAAAATTTATTTTTTTTGCTTGCGCGAACGCGCATTGAATTTTCCCGAAATTCATAAAAATCCGCGCGCTTTTTTGGCGTGGATTTTTGACATTCCGCTTGCACAAAATCGAGAAAAATGCTATAATTCGAAAAGTTGGCCCTTTAGCTCAGCTGGATAGAGCACCTGCCTTCTAAGCAGGTTGTCGGCAGTTCGATTCTGCCATGGGTCATTCCGCGGTAATAATACATCGGTAGTATGCGGGCTTCCCAAGCCCGACAGGCGGGTTCGACTCCCGTTTACCGCTATTCTTCGGCAATGTACCTTTCCATCGTGTTTTCCGCGCCTTTAGGAAAGAGAAACAAATCCTGAATTTTAAGCGAATAGTTCGCAAATCCGCTGGAATCTTTCGCGATTATGCTTGAAATCGGCACGGTAAACGAATAGTTCACGCTTTCGTAGCCCTCGGCCTCGACTTTCAGAAGAATGTTGAAATCGCGCGTCAAATTCGCCTTCATCGCCTTCCTTGGAAGCACGCAAAAATTGTACGCGCCTTCTGTGGCCTTGAAAGTCTTGCACGGATTCTGCCACGTCGAGTCGAGCATTTTCGCCAATTTTCCGTCGATGAAAAGCGAGATTTGCGCGTCCACGAGGGATTCGAACGTTAGCCCGTCATATACGTAGCCGGACAAAATCGGGAACAAAAAGAACGGCCGCTGTTTTATGATCTTGAGTTTTTCAATAGAAGTCGCGTAGGATGAATTGTGGTTCGGACGCTTTGAAGAACTTATCAGGCGAATTCCGTCCATCACGATTTTTCCCACGTCGGCGGAAATCTGCTTGAAATTTTCCAGTTCGCGCTGCGTGTGGCTAACGCCTCTGGACGAGACTGTGTATTTCGGAGGAACTCTGTTGAGCACGTAGCAAAGAACGTCAAGGCGGCAGTTTTCGCAGTCGCAAATTGGCGAGGACGGATTTTCTTCCTTAATTCGAGCGTACATGTCATCGACTTGTTCTTTTACAAATTGTTCCATTAAGTTCGTGGCTTTCATAAATCCGATTATAGCACATTGTCAATAATTGTGCAAGTTTTTTTCAAAAGTAGCGCCTTGCGTTAGCGCGCAAAGACTTCCTGCACTTCCCGGCGGATGTCGTCTTTTAGCCTTTGATAAAGCGTGTCGGTGATTTTTTCTATGTACATATCCGCGTTGAATTTCATCGCGTTTTCCGGGCAGCCGTTCGCCATAAAAAGCAGGTGCGACTGTATGCCGAGCGCGTCTGCGATTTTTTCTATTACGTCTGGCGGGGGAAAACTTTTCTTTTGCTCCACGCCGTTTATGTAGTTATAGCTTTTGTCGATTTTGAGCGTCAGTTCGTTCTGCGTAAGTCCGCTTTGCTTGCGATAGAATTTGAGATTCTTTATGAAGATTTCCTGCAATGTCATATTGTAAATATGAATGCAAAACGCGAAATAATAACAGTATATTGCGCTGTTAATCGTGTGCTCATCTTGACAAGCAGTGTGTGAAACTGTATAATTGACAGTATATTGCACTGTTTTTTCTTAAAAAAAGGATTCTTTACAGCGCGGAAGATTTCGAAAAACGCCTAAACCGGGCAAAACAATATGGAGAAATGAAATGAAAAAGATTGTCGTAGTGTTAATGGTGATTGCCGTTGGAACGGCAGTGTTTGCCAAAAGCGCAAAGAAAAAAGGCAGCGCAGCGAGCGAAACAGTCGTCGAAACTAACTCCAAGCGCGAAGCCGTTTCAATCGCCGTGCCCGCGCCCAAGGGGGTGAATTTGGGCGATGGCGCGGACTGGATTCCGTTTTTCATGCAGGGCGTGATTACATCGAACTTTCAGCAGTATTCGGGGTTGACTGTGATTGACCGACAAAACTCCGATATGGTTAAGGCGGAGCAACGGCTTTCTGAGAGTGCGGAGTTTGATGAGAAGAACGCCATTGAAATAGGCAAGATGACGAACGCGCGACTCATCGTCACAGGGAGCATTTTGGCAAAGTCCAATGCCTACGCGCTCACATTCAGCATTACGGACGCGCAGACCGGCGAGACCAAGGCGAGCGCGAGCGTTCCCAACTGTCTGCGCATCGCATTGGAGGACGGCTCGATGGCGAATCAGATTTCTTATGATTTGATGACGGGCTATGGAATTGCTTTGGGCGACGATGCGAAGAGCAAGTTGACACAGACTGGAGTGGTGATGGCAGCGGAGACGAGCGCACAGGTGAGCGTAGCAAAAGGTATCGTCGCCGAGAACAGAGGCTCGAACATAGAGGCTCTGACCTACTACATTCAGGCGAAAAAGAACGACAAGGACTTTGCCGAGGCCACGAGCCGAATAAGCGGTATGACGACGGTGGTGACGGGCGGAAACTTTGGCGCGAACGCGAAGAATATGATAAAACTCCGCAACGACTGGAACAAGCTTCTTTTGGAAGCGGCAAGCCTTATCGCGGCGAACCCACCAGAATTCGAAGTGCGCTACTTTACCGATATTGAATCGTTGCCGCTTAAGGAGCAGGACTACGCGAACGGCACAATGTCTTTCCGCCTTGGCGCGCCGTATTTGAAGCAAACAAGCGCTGAAGAGAACAAGAAAATTGCAGACGAACTTATGACTGCGATGCATACTATTCCAGAAAGCAAGAACTGGGGCGACAAGATGAATGGTTTTCCGTGGACGTATGCGGACGACATCAAGGGCGACAATTGGCTTAAATGGACGAACACAGAAAGGACGGAAAGCTACCCGCTCTCCGTGGCGCTTCTAGACGCGAACAAGAAAACCATAGCCAAAAAAAACTACACTCTATCCGTAAAATATGACAAACGATACAATGGCTTTGAGATTTCCAGCGACAAAAAAGTGGTATACAAAGAGTATACGTATGAAAGGTATGTTAGTTCCTCATCGCTTACATTCTCTGACGTTCCCGTAGGCAATGCCGACACGGACAAGATTTACATTTCCGTTGAAAACACCGGCGGCAAGAAACTTTCCGTGCTTCCGTCTGGCGGTATGTCTGCGGACAAAGCTATTGAGGTCTTGAAATCTGGCGAACACAACGGAACGGTAAAAATCGCTGGATTTTTGGGACAGCGCACACTGAAAGACATAGCTTATACTATTACCAAGATAGATCCAAGACTAGCCGCACGTGATTCGGCTGAATTATTAATTGCTAATATACTTATTAAGCAAGACCTCGTCGCGCTTGATTTATCTGGATTAGTTGGCGTGACTGAAATCGAGTCAGAGACGTTCAAACGCTGCATATCGCTTAAGAGCATAAGGATTCCTGATGGTGTAACTTCAATCGGAAACCAAGCATTTAGTGACTGTACATCGCTTTCAACTGTAACACTTCCCGTGAGTGTTACTCAAATTAAATACAAGGCGTTTGGTGACTGCACATCTCTTAAAACAGTCTATTACGCGGGCACTAAAGAGCAGTGGGAAAAAATAATAATACCTTCTGATGGACACTCTTCATTGTTCAAAGCAAAAATTAAATACAACTACAAGGGTGAATAAGGAGTTTTTTATGAAAAAAAAATCTGTATTTCTTACAGTCTGCGTTGTGCTTATTGCATCAGCCACGTTCGCAAAAAACGAGCCTCCTCCGCCGTGGGTCACGAATCCTGTTGTTCCCAACGAAGAATTTCTGCGGCAGCGCGGAACGGGTGCGACTGCGGACGAGGCAAGGCTTGAGGCGGCCGCGGCCCTCGCGCGGTATTTCAAGGCGAGCGTGAGCGCGAATCTCGGTTCTTCCGTGCAAGGCGTTTCGGACGATGTGAGCGTCAAATCGGAAGTGAACTTTTTCACGCTGGAATACACCGAGCCATTCTTCTACAAGAAGAAATGGCACTGCATGGCGTTCATAAGATGCGACGACGCTTGGGCGCAGTTCAAGCCCTATATAGAACTTGAGCGTAGTACGTTCCTCGGGCAGTACGAAAGCGCGAAGTCCGAAAAAGACCCTTTCGTGCGGCTTTCCAAGTGCAGTACGGCGCAGGAGGCGGGAAAGACGTTCTTGGAAAGGTTGGATTACGGTAGGGTCATCTCGCCCAAGAACGAGGCGAAATATTCGGGCGACAGGGAAAAAGTTGCTTCTATTCCCGTGTTGTTTGAGGCCAGCAAAAAGGAGTGTGTGGTCTTCGTCTCCTCGGACAACGAGCGGAACGGGGCTATAGCACAGGCGGTTTCGTCCGCGCTATCACTTTGCGGCTTCGCCGTGACCAAGACAGCGGCGGGCGCGAGCCATACGGCGAGCGTGGAGGTGGAGGACAACGCGATCGGAAACGACCCCATAGCCATAAAGCCTTCGGTGAACATAAAGATAACTGGCATGGGAGGAAGGGCGGTCTACTCTTACGAAACTACGGCAGGCGAGAGAACTGTATCCTACACGCTGGACGGTGCGCGGAAGAAGGCGTATCCCAAGCTGGCGCAGGAAATAAAGGACACCATCCAAAAGGACTTGGACTACGCATTCAAATTATGAAGTAAACTAATTTTTGTGAATTGTATGTCAAAGAAATTGACTAAAAAATAAAACTCGGAGGTTTTTATGAGCGGTAGATTTGTTTTCTCTGGAATCGAAAAGGAAAAGAATGATGAACTGATGAGGCTCTTTGATGAATGGATAGCGCAGATTTCCAAGAACAAAGAACCTGTTGACAACGGCGATGGAAAGCGTGCTCCCCGTGAATGCTTCGCCAAGGACGGCTTTTTCCCCGGATATTTCTCGCAGAAAAGGAAAGTCCTTTTTATCGGGCGCGAGACAAGGAATATAGGCGGCTATGATTTCCGCGACACTTCGAAAGATTTTTTTGAAAAGGATTTCTACAATGGCAACAACTGGTGGCGGCACATTCTTTATATTGTTTACGGAATACAGCATGGCGGCAAAATCGCGTTTTCCGACATTCCGCAGGCAAACGAAATTATGAAAGAAATGATGAATAAGAAAAACGGTTTCAGCTTTGCCGTGGTGAATGTCTCGAAATTCAGCAACGACAGCGACACGGACTGGCAGACGAACACAAGCCTCGTTGACAGATTTCTGAAAGATTCAGAACTGGAAAAAACGAATTTCTTTCAGCGGGAACTGGAGATTTTGGAGCCGGATGTTATAATAACGGCGAACTTGTGGGATGGAAAAATAAAAGATGATTATCTTGAACTGTGCCTTCCGAGCGAGAATTTTTCCGAGTTGAAAAAGCTGCGGGAAAATGTTGCTCAGTACGGGAAATATAATCTGAATGGCAAAAAGATTGACTACATTGACCTGTATCATTTTTCCGCCGTAAAAAACGATGAGGAATATTTTTACAACCCGGTGATGAAAATCCTGTTCGGAAAATGAACGGGAAAGAAATGGAGCTCTATCCGCTTCCCGATGAGGCAATCGGACTGTTCTCTCGGCTCAATGTTTCCCAAATAAAGGGCAGAATTACACTTGCAATTTTTCCCGAAATCCATTAAAATGAAGACACTTTTTGTTTGGTGGAAAAAACGTGTTTTTAAAGAGTTTGGACATTTTCGGATTCAAAAGTTTCGCCGACCGCACGCATGTGGATTTCGCCGACGGAATCACGGCCCTTCTCGGACCGAACGGCTGCGGAAAAAGCAATGTCGTGGACGCGATGAAATGGGTTTTAGCGGAAAACAAATCCAAAAACCTCCGCGCCGACAAAATGGAAGACGTGATTTTCAACGGTACGGAAACCCGACCGCCGCTCAACGTGGCGGAAGTCACGCTCACGATTCTGAACGAAAATTCATTGCTTCCGCTCGAGGACGCGGAAATCGCGATAAAACGCCGCCTTTTCCGTTCGGGCGAATCGGCGTATTTCATAAACAACCGGCAAGTCGGCCCGCGCGAAATCAGGCAGCTTTTCATGGACACGGGCGTTGGAAAGGCCGCGTATTCTGTGATGGAGCAGGGCAAGATCGACCAAGTTCTTTCGAGCAAGCCCGAAGACCGCCGCTACCTTTTCGAGGAAGCCGCTGGAATCAGCCGCTCAAAGGCGGAAGTGGCGGAGGCCGAGCGCGAGCTTGAAAAGACTCGGACAAACCTTTCGCAAATCGAAATTTCGCTTGCCGAAATAAAGACGAACTACGAGCGGCTCAAAGTCCAGTCCGAAAAAACCACGAAATATCGCGCCGTAAAAGAAGAAGTTTTCAACTTGCAGCTTGACTTGCAGCTTTTGAAACTCAAAGGCTTTGTCGAAACAAAGACGCGCGGCGAGGCTTCCAAAAAGGAAATCGAGCAAAAACGCGCCGCGGTCCGCGAGGAAATCGACGCGATAAATAGCGCGCTCACCGAAAACACCGACAAGATAAAGTCGCTCCAAGACCAAGTCGCGCTCGGCACGCAGGAACTCATAAAAATCCAGGGCGAAAAAACCGGAAAGCAAGAATTGCAAAAGCAGTTCAATTCGCGCGCCGCTGAAATCGACGAAAAAATTTCCACGCTCGAAGCGCACAAAAAGACGATCCAGTCGCGCATCGACGACCTCGGCGAAGAATTGGGCGAGGCGGAGGCTTCAGTCTACGAAAAGCAAAAGCAGCTTTCGGGCATAAAAGAAAACATCGCCTCGTTCAACGAGAACATCGCCACGGCTTCCGGCACAATCACGAACAACGACATTCAGGCGAAAGAAAAGCAGGAAATGATCGAAAGCCTCAACTTGGCGCGCGCGGATTTGCAAAAGGAACTCACCGCCATAACCGAGGACATCGTGACGGAACTTGACGCGAAGCTCAAGGACGCGGGCTATTCGCAAAGCGCGATGGAAAATGCAAAGGGCGCGCTCGAAGAAACTTTGGAGCGGCTCAAGATTTTCGTGGAAGGAAGAAAAAACATTTTCGGCGACATCGCGCAGGGCGGCGAGGCGAATCCGCAGAAAGTCGCGCAGGACGCGCTTTCGGCTTTCGGCGAGACGCTTTCAATGCTGCAAAATCTTGAGGACGCGCTTTCTTCATACATTTCGTCTTCTCCGCAATTCATCGGCGAATTTTTGAGCCCGGAAGGAATCATCACGAAAAAGCGCGGAATCGACGAAAGGATTCACGACAACATAAGCCAAATTTCCGCGCTTGAATCGCGCATTGCAGAACTGAAAAAAGAGAACGATTCTCTTTCGGAAAAAATCGACGAATATCGCCAGACTCTCGCCGCGCTCCAAGTGAACGAAGCGAAAATGAACGAGCAAATTTCCGCCGCGCAGTCGCAGATGTCGCTTTTGCGCAGAAGCATTTCCGCCGAGGAAAACACGCTCCGCCAAAACGAGGAAGAGCTTTTCACCGAGCGCAAGCGCAAGGAAGACTTGCAGGAACAGATCGAAGGCATTGCCGAGGAACTTGCCGAAATCGAGCGGCGCGGAATGGAAACCGCCGAAAACCTAAAAAGGCTCGACGAGGAAATCAAAGACTACAACAACAAGGTTTCCGGCAAGACGAACGATCTCAACAAAAAGCAGGAAACCTTGAATCGATTCCAGACGCAGTACGAGCAGCTTTCGAATTCGATGATTCAAGTGGAAACCGAAATCCGGAACGTCAAGCAGAATTTCCTCGACCAATATTCGCGCGACCTGATGGAATACGAAGAGCACATGTACACGATTACGACTCCGGCCGCCGAAATCCGCGACTCGCTTTCCAAGAAAAAGTCCGAGCTTGAAAGCCTTTCGCACGGAATAAATTTGATGGCACCAGAAGAATTCGTGGAAGTAAAAGAACGCTACGAACGCCAGCAGGCGAACTTCGACGACACGCAGAAATCGCTCAAGGATTTGGAGCGCGTGGCGGAAGAAATCCGCTCGAAGTCCAGCGAGCTTTTTTTGGACACATACAACAAGATAAAGCGCAATTTCCACAATATGTTCCGCCGCCTTTTCAACGGAGGACGCGCGGAACTTCGCCTGGAAAATCCCGAGAGCGTACTTTCCACCGGAATCGACATTTTCGCGCAGCCGCCGGGAAAAAAGCTTGAGAACATCGCGCTGCTTTCGGGCGGAGAAAAAACGATGACTGCGATCGCGCTTCTTTTCGCGACGTACCAAGTGCGTCCAAGCCCGTTCTGCCTGCTCGACGAAATCGACGCTGCTTTGGACGACAAGAACGTCTCGAGCTTCGTCACGACGCTCAAGAGTTTTGCGAACGTGAGCCAATACATCGTCATCACGCACAATAAGAAAACCGTGCTTGGCGCAAGCACGACGCTCGGCGTTACGATGGAAGAGTCGGGCGTTTCCAAAGTCATCGCGCTTCGCCTTGACGACGATATCGAAAAAATAAAGAGCGAATACAGCGACGATGCCTACGCGAGCGAGCCTTTCGTGGAAGAGGACGTTCCGTCCGAAGAAGGAGTCGTGATTCCGCCGCGTCCGCCGCGCCGCAAGAAAAACGAAGGCGCGCAAAATCCGAAAGATTCCTTGCCGCAAAATGACGCGCCCGAAACCCGCGAGGAAGAAACGCCCGCGCAGGCAAGCGGCGAAAATCTCGCAGACGAAACGCCCGCGCAGGAAGGCGGAAATATTACGGAGGGCGGCGAGTGATCGGCTTTTCGCAAATCGCGGAAAATGTCCAAGACTTTCTCTCGGAGCGGAAAAAGGCGGTTTTGATTTCCGCAATCCTCGTGCTGTTTTTTTGCGTCGCGCTGATTGTCATGGCGTTCGCGCCTGACGCGAAAAAAAGCAAGGTTCAGCCTTACGAGCCGCCGCCATTTGTCGCCGACCAAGAGCTGCTTTTGCCGCATGATTCTTCCGTGCCTCAAGGCTATTCCTTGAGCCGCCGAAAATCCGAACGCTGGAGCGAAAGCGAAGTCGAACGACATTTCACGCGACCTGACGATGCCTTGATTGAAAAACTTTCGTCCGCGAACGACGCGATGGTTATTGAAATGCTTGGAGTCGCGCCGTGAAAAAAATCGCATTTTTGATTTTTGCAAGCGCAATTTTTTTCTCTTCTTGCAAGACCACGAATTCTTCTGCCGAAAACGCTGCGCAGAATTTTTCCGACGCAGGCGAAATTTTCCAAGCCGATGAAAGCGCAATTTCTGATTCACAAAATGAAGAAATGGAAATTTCCGATTCAGAAATTCCTGAAAACGAAATTCCCGAATCGCAAGATGACGAAGCCGAAATTTCCGATTCGCAAATTCCCGAAAACGAAGTTGAAAATGCCCAAATCGAAGCGGCGGAAATTGAAGATCTCGCAGAAAAAATTCCTCAAGATGAAATCGACGAATTGGAAGGCCTTTTGGAGCAGGGAGAAATTCCCCCGTCTGAAATCGCTGATTCCGATGTTGAGATAGAAGATGTTTCGGAGGAAATTGACGCGGCGACGGAATTGGCGGAGGCGGAAATCCCCGCCCAAATCGAGGACGATTCGCAAACCGAAGAGCTGGCCTTGCCTCTTTTGGAAGAGGAAATCTTGGCGACGGATTTTCCCGCTGGTGACGAGAATCTTTCCCAAGAAAAAATTTCGGAAGAGCCGCAACAAGCCATGAGCGATTTGTCTGAGAAATATGATTTTCAAGGCGAAAAAAATTCTGATTTGGAAGAAGCAAATTCCGAAAGCGCGAATCCTGAAAATGAGGATGCAGCCGTGGAAGTTGCGGAAAATGAAATCGTAGTTCCGTCTCGCACGATGAGCCTTAAGCGCAATCAATTCGTGGACATAATTTATCCCGGAAGCGGCTGGATTTATCTTGGCGAAGTGAACGGCTCGGAGCATTTCACTTTTTATGGACGCACTTTTGACGACGAAGATTGTGTGTTCACTTTGCGCTCGAAAAAAGCCGGAAACGCGATTTTGCATTTTTACAAGAATGACGCGCTCACGGGAAACTACATTGACGACTACATCGCCATAGAAATTGGCGACGTGAACGCGCTTGATTCTTCGCACGTCATAGCACCGTCCTACGCGCAAGCCGTGCCGAAAAAATTCGAGCGTGAAAATCTTGCGCGCGAATCCAGCGATGAGAAAACGGAAGTGGCTTCCATCGACGAAGGCACGGTTTCGCAAGATTCGGGCGTTGATGAGAAGACTGTACCAAACGCCGGCTTTGAGAAAAAATTGGACGAAAGTCCACCCGCTCCTGCGAAAACTGAAAATCGTCCCACGGAGCGCGTGCAGACCGCAATTCAGGATTCTCGAAGTGAGTCCAAGGACGATGCGAGCCTCACTTCCATCGCGGCTTCGGAAAATTCCGTTGGCATGAAAGAGGACAAGAATGTTTCGTCCTCGCAGCAAAAAGACGGAAATGCCGCGCAGGACTTTCTGCGTCGCGCGCAAACCGCCTATGACGAAAAACGCTATGCCGACGCTTTGTCCTTGCTGAAAAGTTTTTTTGAAGTTGCCACGTCGGATTTCGACGCAGGATTCTATCTTCAAGGGCTTGTCCTTGAAGCGCAGTCCGAAGTGCGCGACATAAAGTCCGCGATTGGCTCTTACGATACAGTCGTGAAAAATTTTCCGCAAAGCAAATTTTGGACGCGGGCGAACGAGCGCGGAATTTATTTGAAAAGATTTTATATCAACATACGATAATTTTTCGGAGGTTTTATGAAAAAGCATTTTTTGGCGGGAACAATTTTCCTCGCGGCAATTTTTTCTTCGTGCGTCTTGCAAAAGCCGAGCGAAGATTCAAAGCAGAGCCGAACGGTTACTGTGAGCGGAACCGGAACTGTGGGCGTGCAGGCCGACATCGCTACGATAAACATGGCGGTCGTAACTTCAAACCGTTCTGTGGTGGAAGCGAGCCGCCTCAACGCAGAAGCAGTCGCGAAAGTGCGTGCCGACCTCATCGAGGCTGGGCATTCCGCCGATTCGATTGTCACGGACGGCTACACGATAAATCAGGATGTCTCGTACAGAAACGGCTTGCCGATTCGCGGCGACTACCGCGTCTCAAATTCGATGCACATAGTCGTGCGAAACATTTCCAATATCGGAAACGCGATTGACATTGCCGTGAACGCAGGCGCGAACGAATTTTCCTCGATCGATTTTTCAGTGAACGACATGGAAGGCGCGCTGCGCGAGGCAAGGACGCAGGCGGTAAAGCAAGCGTATGAAGCCGCGAACCTCATGGCGAAGACCGCCGGCGCGGAACTCGGGCAAATCGTTTCGATCGCGGAAGAGCGCAACGGCGGATTCAGGTCCGTGATGAACAATTCTGCGAAAATGGCGATGGATCTTGCCGCTGGCGAATCCACTATGGTTAGTCCTGGAAAGCAGATCGTAAGCGTCACGGTTTCGTGCGTTTATGAAATCCAATAAATTAAAATTAGGAAGAAGAAAATGCTTGACTACAGATTCATAAAAGAAAATCTCGACGCGGTAAAAGAAAACATAAAGAACCGCAACATGAGCGCGGACGCTGATGCCGTCGTGGAACTTTACGACAGGCGGACGGCACTCGTGACTAAGCGGCAGGAACTCCAGCAAAAGCGAAACGAAAACGCCGCCGCGATGAAAGGCAAGATGGATGCCGAATCGCGCCAAAAGCTCATCGAAGAAGGAAAGCGCGTAAAGGACGCGATTTCCGAAGTGGAAAAAGACTGCGAGGAAATCGAGGCGCGACTTGAAGAAGCCGCTCGGAAGATTCCGAACATGGCGCATCCCGACGCACCTGTGGGAAAGCTCGACACCGAAAATCTCGAAGTGAAAAAAGTCGGCGTTCCGCGAAAGTTCGATTTTGAGGCGCGCGATCATGTCCAACTTATGGAAGAGCTCGACCTCGTGGACTTCGAGCGCGGAACGAAAGTCTCTGGGCAGAAATTCTACTATCTCAAAAACGAGGCGGTTTTTTTGGAGCAGGCTTTGATAATGTACGCGCTCGGCATTTTGCGAAAGCATGGCTTCACGACTTTCATCACGCCCGATTTGGCGAGGCAGGAAATCTTGCAGGGAATCGGATTCAATCCGCGCGGAAACGAAAGCAACGTCTATTGCATCGAAGACGAGGGAACGTGCCTTGTGGCGACGGCGGAAATCACGCTTGGCGGCTACCATTCAGGCGAAATCCTGAACAAAGAAAATCTTCCGCTTATGTATTGCGGACTTTCGCATTGTTTCAGACGCGAGGCTGGAGCGGCAGGGCAATTCAGCAAAGGACTTTACCGCGTGCATCAGTTTGACAAAGTTGAAATGTTCGTGTACTGCCTGCCCGAGCAAAGCGACGCGCTCCACGAAAAATTGCGGAGCATCGAAGAAGAAATTTTTACAGGACTTGAAATTCCTTTCCGCGTCGTGGACACGTGCACAGGCGACTTGGGCGCGCCAGCATATCGCAAATGGGATTTGGAAGCATGGATGCCGGGACGAAACGGCGGCGAATACGGCGAAGTCACTTCGACATCGAACTGCACGGACTATCAGGCGCGCAGGCTCGGAGTGCGCTTCAAAGATTCCGACGGAAAGAATAAATTCGTGCACATGCTCAACGGAACTGCGATCGCCGTGGGACGCGCGATGCTCGCCATCATCGAAAATTTCCAAAACGCCGATGGCTCGATTACGATTCCGAAAGTGCTCGTGCCTTTCTGCGGATTCGAAAAAATTTCTCCAAAAAACTAGGAACTGATTATGGAAGAAGACGGGCGCGACTACACGCGCGGCATCTACAATGTTCTCCTCGCTTTGAGTTGCGTGCTTTTCGTGACCATCTTGAAAATCACGCAGTCATTTTCGATCCCGCTTGTGATCGCGATTTTCCTTTCGCTCGTCGTGCTTCCGCTTTTGCAGAAGATTCACAAAAAATTTCGCGTCCCGTGGTTCTTTGGAATCGTGTGCACGCTGATTTTTTTCGCCGCGCTGATTGCGGGAATGGCGAGCCTTTTGCAAAGCAGCGTCAGCGCGATAATTTCTGCGTATCCGAAATACGAAAAACGCTTCCTCTCGATTTACAGGCAGCTTTCCGTGACTTTCAATTTGAGCTATGACGAAGGAAAGACTTTGATCGAAAACATTTTCGGGCAGTTGCGGATAATGCAATACTTGCAGCGTTTCGCGCTTTCTCTTTCAGGCTCGGCGATTGGATTCGTCAAAAACATTTTCATAGTTTTTTTGCTCTACACTTTTTTGCTCATCGAGGCGAACGATTTCCAAATGAAAATTTCGCTCGCGTTCGAAGGAAAGATGCGCCATCGCGTGAAGTCGATAATCGTGAACGTCATCGTGGACACGACGCGGTTCTTTTCGATAAAATTCATCGTATCGCTTGCGACGGGAATTTTGGTCTATTTGGGCGCGCTGGCAATCAGGCTGGACTTCGCCGCGATTTGGGCGTTCATCGCGTTCCTTTTGAATTTCATCCCGACTTTCGGAAGCACGATTTCGTTCGTGATTACGACGTTTTTCGCGTTCGTGCAATTTTTCCCGAAATGGCCGCCCGTCATCGCTGTGGCGATTTTGATGCTCGCGGTGAATTTCATTTTGGGAAACATCGTCGAGCCGAGAATCGAAGGCGAGAATTTAGGAATATCGCCGTTTTTCATTTTGGTGAGCCTTTCGATTTGGGGATGGATTTGGGGATTCGTCGGAATGATTTTGGCGGTGCCATTTACGGTTTTCATAAAAATCGTCTGCGAGAACATTCCTTCGATGAATCCCGTGGCGATAATTTTGGGCAACAAAAAAAGCGCGCGCAGGCGGAGAAGAGTTAAAATCAACAAGGGAAAGAATCTCGAGAATGTCGCACAAAAAGGTTCGCAATGAGCCTTGAGCAAAAAACTGCTTGCAATGAAATTGATTTCGTGTTAAAATTATGATATGAAAGGGATAATTCTTGCAGGCGGTTCGGGAACGCGGCTTTACCCGATAACCCGCGCGGTCTCAAAGCAGATTCTGCCGTTGTACGACAAGCCTATGGTCTACTATCCGCTGTCCGTGCTGATGCTGGCCGGAATACGCGAAGTGCTCGTGATTTCCACTCCGCGCGACCTGCCGTTTTTCCGCGAGCTTTTCGGAGATGGAAATTGGCTCGGAATGAAATTCGAATACGCGGTGCAGGAAAAGCCGCGCGGTCTTGCGGACGCTTTCATTTTGGGAAAAGATTTTATCGGGAACGATTCTGTCGCGCTGGTTTTGGGCGACAACATTTTCTATGGACAAAGTTTCACTTCCACTTTGAAAAAGGCGAGGGCGGCCGTTGAGAGCGGCGGTGGCGGCGTGATTTTTGGCTACTTTGTAAAAGAGCCTTCGGCGTATGGAGTGGTGGAATTTGACGGCGAAGGAAAGGTTTTGGGAATCGAAGAAAAGCCCGAAAAGCCAAAGTCGAACTACGCCGTGCCGGGGCTTTATTTTTACGACAATTCTGTGGTTGAAATCGCCGCGAACGTAAAACCGAGCGCGCGCGGAGAAATCGAAATCACTTCCGTGAACAATGAATATTTGAAGCGTGGAAGTCTTTCGGTGGAACTTCTCGGGCGCGGAATGGCGTGGCTCGACACCGGAACTTACGACGGACTTTTGGAGGCGAGCAATTTCATCGCGACGATTCAAAAGCGTCAGGGAATGTATGTTTCCTGCATCGAAGAAATCGCCTACAATAATGGCTGGATTTCGCGCGACTCGCTTTTGGCTCTCGCGGCGACTTACAAGACGGTTTACGGCGAATATCTGAAATACATTGCCGGATGACGGGTGGAAAAATGTTTGAATTCAAGGAATGCTTTGAAAAGGGCGGCGAAAAGATTTCAGGCTTGTATGAAATCATGCCGAAAGTTTTCGGCGATTCGCGAGGATATTTTTTCGAAAGTTACAGCGAGCGCGACTTTTTCGAGGCGGGCTTAAAAATGCGCTTCGTGCAGGACAACCAGTCGTTTTCCAAAAAAGGCGTTTTGCGCGGACTTCATTTTCAAAAAACGCATCCGCAGGGAAAGCTCGTACGCGCGGTTTCTGGAAAAGTCTACGACGTGGCTTTGGATTTGCGGAAAGGTTCTGCGACGTTCGGAAAGCATTACGGCGTCGTCCTTGACGCGCAAAGGCAAAACCAATTCTACATTCCCGAAGGTTTCGCGCACGGATTTTGCGTGTTGAGCGACGAGGCGATTTTCGCGTACAAGTGCACGGATTTCTACCATCCCGAGGACGAGGGCGGAATCCTTTGGAACGACGCGGCGATTGGAATTGAATGGCCTGATTTCGGCGCGGAACTGAATCTGAGCGAAAAGGACAAAAAGCATCCTCCGTTCGATGCGTCGGCGGAATATTTCACTTTTAAATGAAAATGCAAAAGCGCGCTTGCAAGCGATGCTTTTTTTTGCGTTTTCCGCGCATGAAATTTTCAGTCCAAAAAATCCAGTTCAAGGAAGTCGCCTGATCGTATGCCCGCGCGGGCGAAATAGCCTTGTGGAACTTCAAGCGCGTATCGCACGAATCCTCTGCTCGTGACGCTGTTCAGGTTGTAGGGCTTCATGTCAAAGATGTCCTTTATTTGGCCTTTGTAGTCGATGTAGGCGATGGAAAGCGGGGTGGGCGTGTTCTTCATCCAAAACGAAAGCACGCTGTCGCTTTCGTATACGAAAAGCATTCCAGTTCCGTCGGGAATTTTTTTCCGGAACATGAAGCCTTTTGCCCTTGTCTCGTCCGTGGAGGCGATTTCCGCAAGAATCGAAACGGACGCGCCGTCCGAAGTTTTTATCGTGAGATTTTTTCGCGGAAGATTTTTGTTTTCTTTAATCGAGGAATTTTTCGCGCATGAAAAATTCGAAAGGCAAAAAAACACCGCCGCGGCAAAAATCATTTTTCGAAAAAAAATCGTTTTCAAAATTCATCCTTCCTAAAACTTTTGCAAAAAAATCGGCGTCCTGAAAATCGCATGCCTCGAGAAAGCGTCGGAGCATGCCTCAATTTTTTTCGCACGAATCACAGGCTGTTCAAAAAATTTTCGCGCGTGATTTCAAATCCATTTTTTTGCACGAGGGCGCGTTGCCCCAATTCTTCGGAAATTCCGTTGTCGATGTATTTTATCGAAAGCGGACGCTCAAGGCTCATCGTAACGTCGTCGTTTTTCCATATGCTTCGTTCGGGCGAAAAATCGTCCGGCTCGCCGTATTTTTTTACGAGCGTCGTGTAGAGGCTGTAATGGTCGATTCGCTCCGGATTGAAATTGATCGTAATGGAATAAAGGTTTTCCTCGTAAAACTGAAACCAGCATCGCGTCAAAAATCCATGGTGCTGCATGTTGTATGAATCTGTTTCTATCAAAACGCGCTCGTCGCCCGGCAAAAGCGAAACGTCGCGGTCGCCCGCATAGCCGAAATCCGTGTTCGACTTGAGCGCGTTTTTCGCGTCATCGAGGCTCATTCCCAATTCCACGCCGCCAAAACCTTTGGGCAAATTTTCGCCGAAAAATGCGAAATTCGCGGCGCAAAAAGCAAGGAGAAAAAATGCAATTTTTTTCATAGGAAACTCCTGCTTTCTTATCGGCAAAAAATGCCTGAAAGATTATAGCGGCGGCGAGTTTTTCTCTCGGCGCAAGGAGTTTCCTATTTTCTTCTCAAAGCCTCGTCGTACACTTCAAGGTACTTTTTCGCGGCGTCTTCCCAGCTGAACACGCTTTTCATTCCGCGCAATCGCATCGCCTTGATGTGATCTTTTTTGTTGTAGTAGGCGTAGACCGCCCAGCCCACGGTATTGTAGAGCGCGCTCGGAGTTATCGCGTCGAACATAAAGCCAGTTCCTTCTCCCGTGCTTTCGTTGTAATTCTGCACGGTGTCCGCAAGGCCGCCGGTTCTTCGCACGATTGGAAGCGTGCCGTAAATCATCGAATAGATTTGGTTCAATCCGCACGGCTCGTAGTGAGACGGCATCACGAAGAAATCGCTGCCCGCTTCGATGAGATGGCTCAGCTCGTCGTTGTAGCCGATGTAGGCGCGGAAATTCGGAAGCTTCGATTGCAGGACGTTGATTTCGTTTTCGCACCAAGCCTCGCCCGAGCCTAAAACCACGAACTGGATATTCATGTTGGCGCAGAGGCTGTAAAGGCATCCGTAGCTCGGAGCGAAAAGTTCCGCGATTCCTTTTTGGTCTGCGAGGCGCGTCACCACGCCGAACACGGGAATGTCGGGATTTTGTTCAAGCCCGAATCTTTTTTGAAGTTCCGCCTTGCAAATCGCCTTTCCCTTCATGTTCTTTGCCGAATATGTCGCGGGGATTTTTTTGTCGATTTCGGGATTCCACGCCTTCGTGTCGCATCCGTTCAAGATTCCCCGAACTGCGTCGCCGCGAGCGCGCAAAAGTCCGTCCATTCCGAATCCGCCTTCGGCTGTCTTGATTTCCTCCGCATAAGTGGGGGAAACCGTCGTGACCATTTCCGCGCTGGCGATTCCAGTTTGAAGGAAATTGATTCCGCCGTCATGCTCGATGCTCGCGCCGTAGTAAAGCCCCCAGTCCATTCCCAAGGCAGGGAACGAATCCTTCGAATACTGACCTTGATATCCCAAATTGTGAATTGAAATCACGCCGGCAGTTCCACCGAAATCCTGCCATCGGTAAACATGCTTGAGAAGCGAAAGCGCGAGTGCCGCCGACCAGTCGTGCGCGTGGATGATGTCTGGATACCAGCCTATCTTTCGGCACAATTGGAACGCGCCGTGGCACAAAAGCGCGAATCGGTACGGATTGTCGTGGAAGTCGGTTTCGCCAGGAACGCCGTAGATTCCGTCGCGTCCGAAGCAGCCTTCATGGTCGATGAAGTAGACTTCGAGCTTGTCGCAGCCGGGCATCGTCGTTTTGTAGACTGCCGTCCAAGCCTCCACCTGACCCGCCGGCACTCCCATCGGGCCTTGCAGCTGCAAGAGCTGCGAGCGGTCTATTTTGTAATACCTCGGTATCACGATTTTCACGTCGTGCCCCATGTTCGAAAGCGTGATTGCGAGCGCGCTCACAGCGTCCGCCAAGCCTCCTGTCTTCGCATAGGGCACTGCCTCTGAACTTACCATAAGAATTTTCATTTTTTTCCTCCAAATCAAATCTCGTGTTTTTTATGGAATCCGACGCGATGGCAAAAGCCGCGCAAACGGACATCTTTACAATTTTGAACGCGCCGCCTTGCAAAAGGCTTCGCGCGAATTTATGATCGTCTTTTCGCCAACGCAATATGCTATGCGAAACCAGCCTTTTTTTCCGAAGCCCGCGCCTGGGGCGCAAAGTATGTGCTGTTCTGCGAGCGCGTCCACGAAGGCCGAATCGTCGTCATTCCATTGTGGCGGAACTTTGCAAAAAATGTAGAACGCGCCCTGCGGCTTGCAATATTCAAGGCCTGCATTGTCGAGCACTTCCATCAAAAGGTCGCGCCGCCTGCGGTAGGACGAAAAGTCCGCCTGCGCGTCCCAAGATTTTGCGATGACGCGCTGGAAAAACGCCGGCGCGTTGACGCAGCCCGAAATCCTGAACGCCATTGTCGCAGCCGCGATGAAATCGGATTTTTCAGGATTGAGCGGATTCGCGCAAATGTAGCCCACGCGCTCTCCCGGAATGCTCAGATTTTTTGCGAACGATGTCACTATGACGCTGTACGGATATTCGGGAAAAACTGGCGGCACTTCCGCGCCGTCGTACACGATGTCGCGGTAAGGCTCATCGCAAATGAGATACGGATAGCGGCCGCCGTTTTTTTCGCCGAAATCTTTCAACGCTTTGCAAAGAGATGCGATTTCGCTTTTCGTGTAAATCTTGCCGGTTGGATTGTTCGGCGAATTTATTATCACGGCCACGGTTTTCGTAGAAAGGCTCGACTTTATCGCATCGATGTCAAGCGAAAAGTCGCCCTTCGTGCTTACAGGAACGAGCGTTCCTCCGTGATTATGGACGTAATGAGTGTATTCCGCAAAGAACGGAGACGGAACGATGACTTCTTCACCGGGCATTATCAAAGCCTTGATCGTCGCGCTTATCGCGCTCGCAGCTCCCACAGTCATCACGACGCACGACGAGTCCACGGAAACTTTTTGCTGCGCGCTTTCTTTTTTCGCCATCGCTTCGCGCGCCTCGTCGTAGCCCGCGTTGGACATATAGCCGTGCACGCCCTTGCGCTCTTCGAGCGCAACTTCCTTTATCGCGTCGAGGACTTTTTGCGGCGGATCCAAGTCTGGATTGCCGAGGCTGAAATCATAGACGTTTTCTTCGCCATATTTTTGCTTTAGGATTTTTCCTTCCTCGAACATTTTTCGTATCGCGGAAGCAGTTTTGTCGTTCAGAAGATTTTGGAAATATCGGGAAATCATAATTAAAATTATATCACGCATTTCGTTTTTTTGCAACAAAAAATATGTTGTCGAATGTTTGTTTGAAACGACGCGCTCTATTGACTTTTAGGGAAAATTGTGATATAGTGTCAGAATGTTTTTGACCACCTTGGGCAATTTCATTGTCTTTCTTGTGCTTGTGGGAATCATCGCGCTTCCGGCTTTCGTTTTGGATTTGTTCTATCCCTTTTCGCACAAAGTCTGCGTGAGGATTTCCGACTACATCGTGCGGGTGTGCGCTCCCCTCATTTTCGCCATCCTCAAGACATACACACAGTTTCGGCTCACTTTCTTTCCCGACAAAAAGCAGGAACTTCCTGAGCAGTTCATCCTGATTTCGAACCATCAGAGTTTGCTTGACATACCTTTGTACATGGTTTTCTTGAAAGGGCGCAACGTGCGCTTCGTGGCGAAAGATTCGCTGAGCCGGCACATTCCGCTCGTCTCTCCAATGTTGAAATCCCACGGACATTGTTTTATCCCTCGAATCGGAGGCGCGTCAGTGGGAATGAAGAGAATCGATTCTTTTTCAAAGCGTTGCCTTGCGAACAAATGGAATCCCGTGATCTTTCCGGAAGGCACCCGAAGCCGGAATGGAAGCGTCGGCAAATTCTACAGCGCGGGTTTCAGAAGGATCGCCGATTCCACGAAACTTCCTGTGGTCGCCTGCGTTGTGGACGAGGGATACAAGATTAACGATATCCGCCATGTCGTCGAAAATATGCGCAACGTCAATTATCATGTGAAGATTCTAAAGATTTATCCGCCCGCGCTCACGAAAGAAGAGCAAGTCGCAATATTGGAAGAATCCCATAGCCTTATGGAAAAGCAACTGGAAGAGTGGAGAAGATAGGAAAACATTTTAATGTTCGACAAACGGAGCGTTCGCCGAACATTGATTTGCGAAAATTATTTGAAATCTTTCGGCCTGCGTTCTGTGCGCTTGCACTTGTTGCATTCCGCGATGTTCTTGAGGCGACCCGCCTGCAAAATTGTCTTCATTACGATTTCGCCGCCGCAATCGGGGCACATGAATTTCTGTGTGGCGACAGTGGTGCGCGAGTTTTTACTTGCTCCAGCCATTTTATTCCTCCAAAAGCAATGCTAATTTAAGGCGCTTCGAAAAACTTGCTTTCGGCAATTTTTTCGAATGTGCCGACGAGTTTTAAGTCGCTATAATAGCGCGACTTAAAACATCGCATTTTCAAAGTTACCTCTAAAAACTGAAGTTTTTAGAGGTTTTCATTGGTTAAACTATTTTAAAGAAAAGGCGCGAAAATGTCAAGTGCGTTTTTAAAATATGTTTTAAGAAACTCCGAAAAATTTTTTGGAAGCGCGACTTTCAAAAAATCTGGCAAAGAAAGTTCGTTCGCAGGAAATTCCATTTTGTAGGCATGTAAAAAATATTGTCCGCGATGTTCTTTGCCGCCGTATTTTTCGTCGCCAAAAAGCGGATGTCCGTGCGCCGTGCCGTGCGCCCTTATTTGATGCTTTCGTCCGGTGAGAATCTTGTATTCGACCAAAGTCAATTCAACGCCGCAGAAATTGCCGTGCGCGAGCGGGCGCGCGATTGTGTGGGCGTCCTTTCCTTCGATTTTTTCGCGCCAAATTTGTTCTTGCGCGATATTTCCCTCGGCGATTCCAATATAGGATTTTTTTATTTCGTGGTTTTTCATTTTTTCCGAAAACCATTTCGCGCCCGAAAGGGATGCCGAAAACGCGATTAGACCGCTCGTGTTTTTGTCGAGGCGGTGGAGAGGACCTTGCCTGAATGAAATTGAGCTCGCGCTTTTTTGAGCCGATTTCGAAAAGAGTTCTTCAAGCGAATCCTTTCCGTGGACGCTTATTCCGCAAGGCTTGTTCAAAAAAACGATGTGCTCGTTTTTAAAGACCATGATTTCTTCGATGAAATTTTTTCGTGGCGGATTTTCCACTGCGGAATTTCGCGAGTCGGCGCGAGGCGGGATTTCGCGCGGCGTTTTTTCGTGGCTTTCGCCTTCAAGCAGGAACGCCGCCACGGAAAGTTCGTCGCCTTTTTGCGTGATGTGGCTCGGCGGAATTTTTTGCGAGTTCAGCTTTACGAGCCCTTTTCGGAGCGCGGAATAAATTTGTCCCTGCGTTTTGTGGGGCAAAAGCCGCTTTAGAACGCGGTCCGCCCTTCGCTGGGAATCGTCTTCTTGAAGATAAAATTTTTTCCAGTCCAAGAAAGCCTCGCAAAAAATCAACATACCTCGACGCAAGCATCGAGGTATGTTGTTCTCATAAGGTATCGCAGTCGGGTTTCATCCCCTTTATTACGACGCAAGCGTCGGGGTATGAAACCCTCCGCACGAATCAACTTTTTTGATTTTAATGGAAAAAAGAACTTGTTGCTACTAGACAAAACTTTCATAGTGAGTAAAATAGAAATAATGCTTTATATGCTAAAATTGGGCATAATAGAACTTTTCTCTAATTCTGTTTTTCAGGCGTGCGTTTTCAGCTGGTTTTGCGCACAATTCTTGAAGACGATTATAAATCTTTTTTCGGGAAAAATTCACAGCCTGAAAATTCTGTTCGAATTTCTTTTGTGGAGGACTGGAGGATTTCCTTCGAGCCACACGGCTTTGGTCACGACCCTTACGACATGCGTCGCGTTCCGCTCGGGACTTTCGAGCGACGTGTTTATTCTTTCGTTTTGCTTTTTGATGGTTACGATTCGCGACGCGCTCGGAGTGAGGCGGGCGAGCGGCATGCAGGCGAAAAAGCTCAATGAGCTTGGAAGCGAGTTGCAGGAAAGGAATATAATAAGCTACAAGCCGATTAAGGAAATTATGGGGCATCGTCCGAGCGAAGTCGTTTTCGGTGCGATCTTGGGTTTTTTCATAGGATTGGGGTTCGCGCTCTTGTAAATTATGGAATTGCTGAAAAAGTACATCGCGCCTGCTTTTGCCGCGATTTTCGTGGTGGCGCTTTTCGTCTTGCTGAAAACTTCTCCCGCTTACAGGCTTTGGAAGGGCTATGCCGTCTTGAGCGTGCCGTTTGATTCGGATGCGCGCATTGTCGAAAATGCTCTTTTGGAAAGCGGATGCGGCGAAGTGATTTCGTTGGAAGCGCAGCGCGATGACGACGATTCTTTTTTCGGCGAATTGTTTTTCATGGATTTCGACGACAATTATAATCAGGGAAAGTCGCTTTATTTTTTCGACAAGGACAAGCGCGCGCGGCTCTACTACATTCCGGACGAGTACAAGGTTCAGGCGCAAAAGGCCGTTTCGCTTTTAAACCAAAATTACGGAGTGGGCGCGCTCCTTGCCGGCGCGGGAAAGCTTTCTTTGGTCGCGCCGCTTGTTGCGCTGGCGGTGTTTTTGTTTTTCTTTTTCATTTCGGAAAACAAAATTGTGTTTTTGGCGGGCGGCATTTTTCCTGTCGTGTTTTGTTTTTGCAATCCGCTTTTTGCGGTTTCGGCGGCGGCAGGACTTGAGTTCTATGCGCTTTATCTCGCGCAGAAAGTTTGGCGGCGGCGCGGCTATGGCGAATTCTTGATTAAGAATTATTGCATTTGGATTTTTTCTTTCGCGGCGATTTTGTCGTCCTGCGCGGCGGGCTTCATATGCGGAATTCTTTTTTCGCTGAATTTCTTCGTCGCCATTTCGACTCTTTACCTTGTGCTGAATTTGCAGGAAAGTTATGATGCGCGCTTTCATTTCGTTCCAGTTCCCTTGCGAAACGCGAAGATGGTCGGCAGGATGAATCTGAATTCCGTGAAAAACATGCTCGTGTGTTCTTGCTCGGCGTTCGCGCTTTTGATTTTGTTTTTGACTGGCGTGAATTTTTCCATTGCGAATCCTGAGAAAGACTTGTATTTTCCTGCCCCTGCGGAGTATAATGGAACGCACGGCGCGTTCGCTTCTTTGGACGATTTTTTCGCGAAAAAGTGGAACGCGATTTCGCTGCAATACCGCTCGCTCAACAAGGAAAGCGCGAGCATCGTCTACCCTGTGGAAGGCGAGACTGTAAGGCGGACGCGCTATTCAAAGAATGGCGGCGAAATAACTGCGAGCGAACAAGTCGTCTGTGTTTATGACGATGCGTTCAGGAAGGACGCGCTCGACTCGATAAAAAATGCGGATTATCCCGCGATTGAAAAATTGTGGATTGAGCAAGGTGAAAAATTCTCCACGGAATATGCTGTCGGGGAAAGGGTGGGCGAAAGCGGAAAGGCGGTCGTGCCTGTGCTTTTGCTTGCGATGTTTTTGCCGTTGGGAGTGGCTTTGTATTATATTTTTGTTTGGAGAAATAGACGAAAATGCTTTCCGAGTATGTATTGAAGCAAAAAGACATCATAAAGAATATAACTTTCGGCTTTTTGCCAAAAAGCGTTTTGGTTCCGCTTTGTCAGGAAAAAAATGTCTTTTGCGAAAGCCTTGTCCAGCCGGGTGTCCGCGTTTCGGAAGGGCAGGTGATCGCGGAATGCAAAGAGGACGAAAATCCTGACGCGGCGAAAATCCATTCGCCGATACCAGGAATCGTGCAGGGCGTAAAAAAATGCACTTATCCGAACGGAAAAAGCGGCGATGCCTTGCACATTTCTCTTTCCGGGAAATTTTCGCACATCGGAAAGATTCCGCACGACTTTGCATGGAACGAGTGGGGCGCGACTTCGCTTTTGAACAGGCTCAACGCGCACGGCGTAGTAAACACTTTTTCTCTGCGCGAAGGAAAGTCGCTTGCGGCGAGCATCCGCGCTCTCGAAAAATCGCCGAAGCCAAGGATTTTCATTCGGCTTTATGACGAAGATTTGTCGTGCCAGACGGACAGCGTTTTGGCTTGCGCGGAATTCGGCAAAATACTCGTCGCTGCGAAGATTCTGTATGAAATGCTTTCTCCGAGCGAAATCGTGTTCGCATATGCGAAGTCGCATTTGGACGTGGTGAAAAAGCTTTCCGAACTCAAATCGAAAATTGAAAATGGCGAAAACAAGATTTCGCGCAAATTGGATGAAATCCAATTTGTCTCGATGAACGAAAAAAAATTCCCGTGCGGCACGAAGCACGACATAGCGTCCCGCTACAAAAAAAATATGAGGCTTTCCGAAAGCGTGCGGAAAATTTGCGCAACGGCGCTTTTCGTGGACAGCCAGACTTTGGTGAGCCTGCACGATGCCGTCGTCCACAACATTCCCGCCATGCGCGTCAACGTGAACGTTTCGGGCGACTGCTTGAAATCCAGCGCGGTTTTGAAAATCTGCGTCGGAACGAGCTTCGGCGAACTCGCGCGGGAATTGGGAATCGCCAAAACAAACATCGGAAAGATTATCGTGAACGGGCACATGAACGGATTTTCAGTTCCGTCGCTCGACACGCCCGTAACGAAATATGTCAAGTCGGTCGCTTTCATCTCAAAGCGCGACATCGCTGACTATTCGGAAGCGTATTGCACGGGCTGCGGAAAATGCCATGACGCATGCCCGGCGCAGATTTACCCTGACTTGCTTTACAGGCATCTTGTGGATTTCGTGGAAGTGCCGGAAGATTTTGTTCGGGCGTGCGCGCTTTGCACGGAATGCGGACTTTGCAATTTGGTTTGCCCGACAAAATTGCCGATTTTCCAAAGCGTCAAAATTTTAAAGGAAAGACAAAATGAGCAAAGAATTTTATAAACGTGTTTCGATTGGACCGCACACGACATTCACCAAGTCGCCGACGCTCCGCATGCTGTGTTTTCTGCTCGCGCTTTTGCCGCAGATAATTTTGCTTTTCGCGACGAGGAGTTATTCTTCGATCGCGATAATCGTATGCGCGGTCGCGGGCGCGTTGTGCTCAAGAATGTGGAATTTCTTGAAAAGGGAAAAACTTTTCTTTTCGATAGTTCATTCGATTTTGGCAGGAACGCTGATAGGATTTTTTCTGCCCGCGTCATATCCTCCGATCGCCGCGTTTTTCATAACTCTGATTTTCATGGCTTCGGTGAATTTGTTTTTCGGCGGACAGGGCGTGTCTTGGGTGAATCCCGTGGTTTTTACCGTTGCCGCGGCATGGTTCATCGGGCATTTCAATTTTCCGGGATTCGAGGTTTTCGGCGACGACTTGCTTTTGAAAAATCCCTCGCTCAATTTTATACAGAATTCTTTCGCGCCGAATCCTGTGGACGAAAAACTCACGGCGTTTTTCAATGATTCTGTTTTCGGGATTTTTGGCGTCTCGATTCCGGAAGGATATGTTTCGTTCTTTTGGGACAACCTTTCGCAGATTCCGGCGTTCAGGTTCAACGCTTTGACATTGCTTTCGTCCGTGATTTTGCTCGCGCTTGACTTGGAAGATGGAATGATTCCGTTCGTGTACCTTTTGGTTTATTCGCTTTCCGTGAAATTCCTTTCGCCTTTGATGACTGGAGGCGTTCCGCTTTCCGGCGACTTGCTTTTGGCTCTGCTTTCAAGCGGCACGCTTTTTGCGGCGTTCTTCCTTTTGCAGTGGGACGGCACTGTTCCGTACACAAAGCAAGGAAGGCTGATTTATGCCGCGTGCGGCGGAATCGTCGCGTTTGTTTTCTGCGGAACAGGAACTTCCCCGATCGGTTCGGTGATGACGATTCTGTTCTTGAACTTGCTCACTCCGATGATCCAAGTTTACGAAAGCCGTCACGCGAAGAAAAAAGTCGCGTCCATTTTGGCGCAGGAGAAAATCGATGAACGCTAGGTCGAACAAGCTTTTGGAACAATGCGGAATTTTTTCGGGCATAATTTGCGCGCTTTTTTTGCTGCTTTCATTGTTCATTGTTCTCGCAAGGAATAGTTGGGAAAACGGATTGCGCGCGGCTGTGGAAAATGTCCTGCCCGCGCCTGAATATTTTGTGGGAAGGAAAATTCCCGTAGACAAAAAAAGCAATGACGCGATTTGCTTCGAGCTTTCGCACAATGTTGACGGGCAAATTCCTTCGGCGCAAAAAATGGCGTTGGTCATGCGCGTCACGACATACTACGGGCCGCTTCCTGCCGTGTTCAGCTATGAGGATGGACGCGCGCATTTTGAGGGCATGGCGTATTTGAAAAGTTCGGTGAGGGACGAATTTGCCGAATCGAAGTCCGACAGGCAGATGGCCTTTTGGCTTTCGAGCGCGGAAAAGATTTTCGAAGATGCCGTGCAAAGCGTCTCAAAGTTTTGATCAAAAATGAGGGAAAAATTAAAATCAGCAACTGAAATATCGTTGCTGATTTTAATGTCGAGTTTGCGTTGCAAACTCGCGCATATATTGCGATTTTTCGCTTCGCTGCAAAATCGCGTTTTGAACGGTGAAAAAAATTTCAATTTTTTCCACCGTTCAAAAATGAGGAAAAAATGAACAAAAGCTTATATTTTATGTTTACTGCGGCATCGTTCGCGCTGCTTGTCTGTGCGCCGGGTCGCCTTGCGTATGGAATAATTCTAATCGTTGAAATGAACTTGCTCGCCGTGAGCGCGAGCGCGTTTCATTCGTTTATGAAAAGGTTCGACTTAGGTGACTTGCAGGACATTCTGACGCTCGCGGTCATAGTTTCCGCGACAATTTTGTACAGGCAAATCGTGATCCTTTTTTCGCCGGTGATCGCGCTGAATTTGGGATTCGTAATGTACATGCCCGCCGTTTCCGTTTTCCTTTTGGGAAACGTGTTCGGAAATGAGCCATTGCCGCCGCTGGATTTTCTCATGCAAAGCCTGAAATTTTCTGCGTTCGCGCTCGCGTTTTTTTTGCTGCGCGACATCCTTGGATACGGGACGATTTCATTCCCCGCGCCATGGGGCATCAAGGAAGCGTATCTTTTCAACTCGTATTCCACTTCGTTTTTGGCGTTTTTCGCTTCGATCCCGGGCTCGCTGCTTTTGACGATATTCTGCATGGCGGGACTTTTGTGCGTTCAATACAAGATGAATATCATTGAAAAATCGGGAGAAGAAGATGGCGATAATTGACACTTTTTTGTTTTACATTTTGTTCGCGTCCGCAGTCCTTGTCTATGGAGGGGGAATGATTTCAGTGGCGGAAAAAAGTCTTTCAAAAGAAAACTTCGCCATCAGCATCATGGAATCGCTTTCTTGCGTAAGCGCGACCGTCGCGCTCACATTTTTGATAATCCGCTTTTTGCTTTCGCCCTTGGGAATCATGGACTTGTATCCGCTCGTGGCGTTGCTGATTTTCGTCGCGATGGGTGTGTTCTTTGAGATGATAGTCCAAGTGACGGCAAGTAAGTCCGGCGCGGATTTCGCGTTCCCATACCTCGTGATAATATTGTCGTTGGGCGAAGGAAGGGACATCGTTGGATGCCTTATGACAAGCGTCGCGGCTCTCGCTTCGTATTATGCCTTGGTGCCTATTTTGCGCGCGCTCAATGGAAGGAACGCGATGATAAAAAACAACGACGCATTCAAGCAGAGGCTGCGCACGTTCACGTGCATGGTGGTCTTGATTTTCGCGCTGTATTCGCTTGACATTTCGTGGTTGAACGTGGTTTTGGGAAAATAGGAATTTTGGCGGAACTGCGATCTTTTGTTTGCTCGAGAATTTCGTTTTTTAATTAGGAGATTTAACATGGTATTGAAAATTTTTCTTTCGATAATATTTCTCATGGTGATTATTCTCTTCGCGTTTTTCATCCTGAACATTCTTTTGCCCACTTTGAGAAAGCAGGCTTTGGAAGACGCCAATCCGATTTTTTCCCCCCTTGAACTGAATTTTACAAAGCGCGTGGTGGACAACAAAATCGAGCCTTCGGAAAAAAGGGCGGTCGTCCTTGCCGCGCCGCGCCCGGAAAAAGAAGGGCGCGATGTCCGCATGGAATACAACGGCATAAAAAGCTGCGTGCTTTTCGAGCATGCTTACGGAACTCTCACTCATTCGAACTGGGATTGCATCGGATTCGGCGACTGCGTGGCATCCTGTCCGCAAGAGGCGATCGTTTTGGAAAACGGAGTCGCGCGCGTCAGCATGAACTGCTGCGGATGCGGCTCGTGCATTGGAATTTGCCCGAAAGGTTTGATCGAGCTTTTCCCGAAAGAGCAGAAGCTCGTGCGATATAAGAACGACGAAAGCGCCTCGCGCATTCTTGAAACTTTTTCAAAAAAGGACTTTAAACTTTGGCGATATTGTTATACAATGTTTAAATAGGGCGGGAGAAGAAGTTTGTAGTTTATGGGCAAATTGAATTTGTGTCCGATTTTTTCGGACACTTTTCTGCAATTTCATGACGACTCGATGTACAAGGCGGTTTACGAGAAAATCTACAAGCCGCTCGGCGCGCTTTTGTTTGCCAATCCCGGCCTTAAATTTTCTTTTTATTTTACAGGAATTCAAATTGAATTTCTGAAAAAGCAAAATCCCGAATTCTTTGAATTGCTCAAAGAATTGCTCTCAAGAAAGCAAATCGAAATAATCGGCGGCGGCTATTACAATCCGATTTTTCCGATTTTGTTTCCGCTCGACCGTTCTGGGCAGATAGAAAAACTTTCTCTTTCGATAAGGCAGAATTTCGGGCGGCGGCCGCGCGGAATGAAGCTTTTCGCCGACAGCTGGGATCCTTCGATGATTTCCGTTTTGAACGACTTCAACATGGACTACGTGCTTTTGGAAAATTCTCTTTTGCCGCCCTCAAAGCAGCTTTTCCTTCCGGTCGTAATGAGCGACAGGGGAAAGACCACGACCGTGCTTCCCGTTTACAATGAATTCGCCGTGAAAAAGGGCGAAAGCGCGAAGGATTATTTTGAGCGCGTTTTGAATTCATTTGAAAGGCTTCGCTCGCTTGAGCCGACTTCGGAAGAAAGTTCCGAGTCTTCGCCTGAAAGGATTATCGCAATTCCTTTCAACGACGCGACGATCGCGCCTTTTTTGGATTCGGCGTGGTTCAAGGAATTCTTCGCGCTTGTTTCGGAAAGCGAAGGCTTGAATTTTTCCCTGCCTCATGCAAGCATAAAATCGTGCCAGGCTTTCATACAAGGCTATGTGCACGCCGGAATAGGCGAAAGCATCGCGCGCTGGTGCTTCACTCCGTATGAAAGCGTCGAAGTGAACGACGGTTATCCCACAAACATCTATGACTATTTGCAGACATACAGCGCGAGCCGCTTTCTTTATGACAGGATGATTCACGTGAGCCTTTTGCTCAACCAATGCCGGGGCGACAAAATGCGGAAAAAGGCCGCGCGCGAAAAGCTTTGGGCGGGGCAAAGCGGCGATGCGTATATCTGCCGTTCTCCGAGCGAGCTTTCGGCATTTGCCGCGCGGCAGAACGCATACAAGAATCTTACGGAAGCGGAAAAGCTCGTGCGCGAATGCTCCGATTTCAAGGAGTCCGTCATCAGCTATGACTACAATGGCGACGGCTTCAAGGAATATATCTGCCATCTCGAAAAATACAATGTCTGCATAACGCCATCGGGCGGAACGATTTTCGAGCTTGACGTGATGAAGGCGGGCGGCAACTATGCCGACAATTTCAGCCGCATAAAAAAATTCGACGGAATCGACGACAATTATTTTCGCGGAATTTTCGTCGATCATATTTTCGAAGAGGACGAGGCGGCAAAGTATTGCAAGGGCGAGCCATGCCGGAACGGGCTTTTTTCCGCGAACATTTACAAGGAAATTTCTTTTTCGAGCCAAAAGCAGGAAATCCTGCTCGAGACGAGGACGCGCTTTTCCACGCTTGACCAGCCGATTTTGTTGAGAAAAAAGTATGTCGTAAAATCAAGCGGCATCCAGCTTCAATACATTTTGAAAAACGAAGGTCCTGTCGCGGTAAAGGCGAAGTTCGCCGTGGAGACGAATCTCGCGGAACTCAATTTGCTCGGAAGCGACTACAAGCCTTACAATATTGAGCTTGTTTCCGCCGGCGAAATAATGAGCGGAAAGTCGGACGTTCCGTGCCATGCGAACGTTGAAGGCGGCGTAATTCAAAAAGTGAGCGCATCGCAGATTACGGACACCAATTCGAATGTTTCGTTCGTGTTCGCGCCAAACGAGGAGGCGGGCGTGACATATTTTCCCGTGGCGTTCCGCAGGCGCAATATGGAAGGAGACATCGTGCAAAACGAGTCGCGCACGTTTGTGAGCGCGTTCATTTGGGATTTGGATCTTCCCGCCGGAATGGAAGTGGAAAAAACCATAAGCCTTTCGGTGTCGTACATACGAAGACAGAGAAAAAGCTAGTGCTTTATGGCTTTGCCGTTTGGCACAGGGAGGGATAATATGAAAAAGAGGCTTGTCACTTCGGCTCTGCCTTATGTGAACAACATTCCGCATTTGGGAAATCTCATTCAAATGCTTTCGGCGGACGTTTTCGCGCGCTTTTGCCGAAGCCGAGGCTACGAGACGCTTTATGTCTGCGGAACGGACGAATATGGCACTGCGACGGAAACTAAGGCGCAGGAAGACGGAGTTTCTCCGCGCGAGCTTTGCGACCATTATTTTGAAGAGCACAGGAAAATCTACGAATGGTTCTCCATAGATTTTGACATTTTCGGGCGTACTTCAAACGAGGAATGCACCGAAATCACGCAGATGCTGTATCGCCGCTTGGAAGAAAACAATCTCATAAAAGAAAAGACCGGAAAGCAGCTTTTCTGTCCGAAATGCCAGAGATTTTTGGCGGATCGCTATGTGAGCGGAGTGTGCCCGAAATGCGGAAGCGACAAGGCTCGCGGCGACCAATGCGATGCTTGCGGCGCGTTGATTGATCCTACGGAATTGAAGGACGCGAAGTGCACGATTTGCGGCGCGGAGCCCGAAGTGCGCGAAACGAAGCACCTTTACATCGACCTTCCCGCGCTTTCGGGAAAACTCGAAAAATGGATGGAAGACGCGAGCGTGCGCGGACGCTGGAGCGAGAACGCCATAAACATCACCAAGGCTTGGATACGCGATGGCCTTGCGGAACGCGCCATCACTCGCGATCTTAAATGGGGCATTCCAGTTCCTCGCGCGGGCTACGAGGACAAAGTTTTCTATGTTTGGTTCAACGCGCCCATCGGATACATTTCGATAACGAAGCAGCTTGCGGACGAGCTTTCGGCATCAGGACGCGAAAGTTTCGACTGGAAATCTTGGTGGCGTTCGGAAGCGAGCTGCGGAGAAAGCAATTCCGCGGCTTCGAGCGGTGTCGAGCTTTTCCAATTCATCGGAAAAGACAACATTCCGTTCCACACCGTGATTTTCCCGTGCACTTTGCTTGGAAGCGAGACGCGCGAGGATTCGGAGGGCGGCTGGACAAAACTCTTCCACATGAGTTCCACAGAATATCTTAATTACGAGGACGGAAAATTCTCGAAAAGCCGCAACGTCGGCGTGTTCGGAAGCGACGCGATTGAAAGCGGAATTCCTGCCGACGCATGGCGATTCTACATTTTCTACAATCGGCCGGAACGCCAGGACTTCCAGTTCACTTGGAAGGACTTTCAGGAAAAGCTCAATTCCGAATTGGTGGGAAATCTCGGAAATTTGGTGAACCGAACGCTTCTTTTCGTGAACAAATATTATGGCGGAAAGATTCCCCAAGGCGCGGAGGACAAGGCGCTTTGGGAGAAGGTGCGCGCGCTCGAGGCAAAGATAACCGAAAATCTGGAATGGGCGAATCTCAAGGACGCTTTCCATCAGATATTCGAAATTTCCGACATTTGCAACAAGGCGTTCCAGGCGGCGGAGCCGTGGAAAACCCGCGTTTCCGAGCCTGAAAAGGCGGAGCGTCTCGTCTACAATCTTTGCTATGTCATCAAGGACATCATGATAATGCTCCAGCCGTATCTTCCGCAATACGCGCGGAAAGTAATGTCGTATTTTGGAAAAACACTGCGCGAAAAGACGCTTTCGGGAAAGAATGTCGAAGGACTTTCCTGGGAAGACTTGGGAAAACTTTCCGGGTTGGAGAGCGTGGGCACGACGGAAGTGTATTTTACTCCGCTCGACAAAAAAACTGCCGACGCTTTCAAGGAAAAATTCTCCGGGAAAAATTCTCATGCGGACGGCGGAAAGCCGAATTCCTCCAAGGATTCTTCTTCCGCGCAAGGCGGCGCGAAAAAGAAAGAAAGTGCCGAAGATTCGGGAGTTCTTCCGTTTGAAGAGCAGGCGGCATTCTTCGCGCGGACGATAAGGCTCAAGGTCGCGAAAATCGTGAGCATTGAGCGCAATCCGCAGGCGGAAAAGCTTTACATCGAGCATCTCGACGACGGAAGCGGCACTGATCGCGTCATTCAAAGCGGCCTCGTTCCGTATTTGAGGGAAGACGAGCTTCTCGGAAAAACCGTCATCATCGCGGACAATCTCGCGCCGCGCAAGATGCGTGGCGTCGAAAGCCGTGGAATGCTTCTCGCGGCGGACTACAAAAAAGCCGACGGAAGCGACGGAGTGGAAGTCTTGGACGCATCGCCCGCCGCGCCCGGCACGGAAGTTGTCTTGGAAGGCGATCAAATTCCTTCGTCAAAGCCGGATTCCATTTCCGCCGACGATTTCTTTAAGGTCGAAATAAACGTTGTCGAAAATTGCGTGCAAATCGGCGGAAAGAATCTTTCCTGCGCGGGAAATGTCGTAAAGACGGCTCTTACGAAAAACGGCTCCGTGCACTAGTGGGCTTCGTTTGGGAGACGCTATGGCGAGCGATTTTGCTGTGAAGTCCGATTGCGCGGAAATCGAAATAAGGCTTTCTCGCAGTTCCGACGAGGCGCTTTTCATGGAAATGCGCCTTGAGTGCCTTCGCGTGGTTTACGGCTTTCCGGAAATCTTTTGTTTTGACGCGGACTTGGTTTCGAAAAGCAGGGAATATTTTCTTTGCGGCGATCATGTCACGGTGTTCGCGCTGGACGGAAACGGAAAGTGCGCCGGCGTGGCATCGCTTTGCTTCATAGACGTGATGCCGACGTTCGAGCATCCCGCTGGAAGGCGCGCGCATTTGATGAATGTGTATGTCCGCGCGGAGGCAAGGAGGCGCGGAATCGGCAAAAAAATGGTCGCGCGTTTGATCGAAGAGGCGAGCGCGCGTGGTGCTACGGAAATCACGCTTGACGCTACGGAAGAAGGCAGGTTTCTTTACGAATCGCTCGGCTTTGCGGAAAACAAAGAAGCGATGTCGCTTTCCTTGCGATGAGGCGCGGCCTGTTTCGCATCCTTTGGAAATAGCGGCTGCACCGTTCCGCTACCGTAAGGGGCTTCTGAAAAAAAAGGGCTTTGCCTTGCGATGAATTTGGAGGAAAAATGAAAAAATGGTATGATGAGGAATATGAGTTTGAGATAGAGGTCGTGCGCCTTACCCGAAGCGAGCACACGGAAAACTATTGCCGCAACGGAGAAGAGCCTGGCGACAAGTATTTTTGCGGATACGGCTGTCCCGTGAACGCCGAGGGGCAGGGGATTTGCTCCAAAACGATGGTCGCGCTTTTTCCGATTATGGAAGCCGTGCGCAGCGGAGGCGATTTGACGAATGTTGGCGGCGACGGAAAATATACGAAATCCATAATTTGTCCTGACGGATGCGTGGAATTCCGCTTGACGGCGCGTCCTGCCGGCGGAAAGAATTTCTACAAGGGAAATTTTTTTGACATCGACAATTGGAACAGCCACGGAGAATAATCGAATTTTTCGAATTGACAACTAATGGATATAAATTTCTACGGCGGCTTTTACAAAAAATGCGAGTCGGAGGGCTTTCGTATCAACATTCCCGAGGGAACGTTCGAATGGGTTCTCCTGCATTTTTATTCGCCGATGGTGATTACTCTCGGCGAGCGCAGAATCGAAACTCAGGCAAATGCGTGCATTTTGTACAAGCCCGGCACGCCGCAGAATTATTACGGCCGCTTCGGAAAATTCGAAAATGACTACATCAGATTCCGCACGCCTCCGCAGGACAGGAGTTTTTACAAGGATTTCAATTTGCCTGTGGACGAAGTTTTTTATGTGAAAGATTCCGACGTTATAAAAACCGAAATGCAGAACATCACTTGGCTTCTCACCGACAAAGGCGCGAATCACGACTACGAGCTTACGAAGAACGCGATCGGCGTGCTCAAGAAGCTTCAGGGCGCGAGAATTTTTCCCGACCAAAAGGCGCAGCGGGAAAGCGAGACGCTTTTTCGGCTCGAACAGTTGCGCGGCGAAATAAGGCGCAATCCCGAAAAATGGACTGTGCGTGCGATGAGCGAGAATTTCTTTTTGACGCGAAGCCACTTTTCGGTTTTGTACAAGGAAAGTTTCGGAGTTTCGCCCGCGCAGGATTTGAAATTCTTTTTGAACGAAAAGGCAATCGCCCTGCTTTTGACAAGCGAAAAGACGATTGCGCAGATTGCCGAAATCTTGAACTATAAGGAATGCGAAAATTTCATCCGCGCCTTCAAGAAGATGAACGACATTTCGCCGCTCCAATTCAGGAAAACGCGGAATTAAAATTTACGCCTTGTCTTTGTTCTTGCGCGAAAGCACGATGCTTTGAATCAGCAGGAACAAGCAAATCATAAACGCCACTGTGATGTTCGTCCACCATGCTTCGTCAAGTCCGAGCGACGAGACGATGTTCTTTATCGTGGCGAGCGAAAGCACTCCGAAGAAAGTTCCCGCGATGTTGCCGACGCCTCCTGTGAGCATCGTGCCGCCGATAATCGAGGACGCGATGGCGTTCATTTCCGCGCCCGCCGCGTGCGATGGCGAGCCAGATCCGACGTGCAAAAAGTAGACGAATCCGCCCACCGCCGCAAGCATGCTGCAAATGAAATGCGCCAAGAATCTCGTGCGGCGCACGTTTATTCCGAGCATGTTCGCGCTTTGCGCGTTTCCGCCCACCGCGTAGAAATTCCGCCCGAGCTTCGTTTTTCGCAGGACGAAGAAAAGCAGGACAACTACGAGAATCGCAACGACAGCTCCGATTTCAACGTAAGCCGGAATCCATTTTCCAAGCTTGTTCGTCGAGCCGACGCCCGGAACATAAATCCTTGTTTCCACGAGCTTTACGAACGCTTCGTTTTGGACATTGAACTGCGTGGAATTGACGATGGTCGTCATTCCCTTGGCGAAGAACATTCCCGCGAGCGTAACGATGAAAGGCTGAATGTCGAGGAACGCCACCAAATATCCTTGCACGAGTCCGAACGCCGCGCCAATCAAAAGCGCGATTGCGATCGCGCCGCCCACGTTTCCGCCCTTGAAGTCAAGGTGAACCGCGCAGCACATGCAAACCAAAGCCGTCATCGTTCCCACGGAAATGTCGATTCCGCCGGTAATCATCACGAGGCTCAATCCGCACGAAAGGATTATCAGCGATGCGTTTTCGTTGAGCATGTTGAAAAATGTCTGAGGCTTGCGGAATCCCGCGCCCAAGAAAATTATCGAGCACAGATACATCACCGCGAAAACCACAACCGTAATCAAAAGCAGCAAATTCGTGTCCGAAAGCGGCTTCTTTTTCGCAAGTCCTTCGTTCAATTTTACGTTTGTCGAATTTTCCATTTAGTTGCCTCCTTGCGCTGCCGCCGCGAGTTTTTTCGCGCCGATTTTTTTGGAAAGCGCGGCCATTTTTTCGCGGAAAACCGGCGCGCTGATTATTACGAGCACGATTACGACGACCGCCTTGTACGCCGGAAGCGCAGTGGAAGCCACGTTGAATTTGAAAAGTGTCGTCGTCAAGAATTGAATCACATACGCGCCCAAAATCGAAGCCCAAATGTTGAACTTGCCGCCGCTCAATGCGTTTCCGCCCAAAGCGACCGCCAAAATCGCGTCCATTTCAATGTCCTTCGCGATTACCGAATAATTTATCGATGAAATTCGGCTCACCTTGATGAATCCTGCCACCGCCACGCAAAGTCCCATAAAAACGTATGTCACGAATTTTATGAATTGCGGATCGATTCCGTTCAAGCGCGATGACGACGCGTTGATTCCGACCGACTGCGCGTAAAGTCCGAGCGTCGTGAATTTCAAAATCAAGATCGTTATCGCGATGCAGATTATCGCGATGAAAATCGGCGTTGGAATCGGAATTCCCGGAATGTAATTTCCGAAGTACGCGAAACGCGGCTCGCTCACGATTGGAAGCGCGTTGTTGTTTATCCATGCGGCGATCGAACGTCCTGCCGTAAACAGAATGAGCGTTGCGACCATCGGCTGAATCTTGAAGTAAGCCACGAGCATTCCGTTGAACGCGCCGAAAAGCATTGACACGATGCACGCGATCAAAAACGCAACGATTATCGGAGCCTGCAAAGTTTCGGGCCGCGCCTCAGTTCCGCAAAGCACGCGCAGCACGACGCTTCCCGCAATCGCGATTACCGCGCCCACGGAAATGTCCTGTCCGCCCGAAGCCGCCGTCACGAGCGTCATTCCCAAGGCGAGAATCGCCAGTTCCGAAGCGTTGTCCAAAATCGTGATCAAGTAGCCCGAAAGCACGGGATTTCCGTCGCTGTTCTGGCCGATCGTGATTTTGAAGAACGAAGGATCGGCAATCAAATTGAAGATTACCAAAATCAAAAGAGCCGCAAGCGGAATGAAAATCTGCTTTTTGAAAAGGCCCATGACAATTTCCTTTGGATTTTTGGAATTCATTTTTCTCCTCCCGCGATTGTCGCCATAATTTTAGATTGCGTCAAATCTTCGCCTTTGAGCTCGCCCACTTGCTTCAAGTCGCGCATGACGACGAGGCGAGAACAAGTGCGCAGCATTTCGTCGATTTCGGAAGAAATGAAGGTGACGCTTTTTCCTTCCTTTGCAAGCTTGAGCACGAGTTCCTGAATTTCGGTTTTCGTGCCGATGTCGATTCCGCGCGTCGGCTCGTCCAAAATCAAATATTGCGGATCGGAAAGAAGCGCGCGCGCCAAAAGCACTTTCTGCTGGTTTCCGCCCGAAAGCGATTTTATTGGCGTGTCCGCGCTCGCGGTTTTTATTTCCAAAAGCTTGATGTATTCTTCGGCGAACGCCTGCGCCTTCGCGTATGAAATCGGCTTGAAAAATCCTTTCAGAACTTGCAAAGCCAAAATTATGTTGTCGCGGACAGAAAGGTCGCCCACAATTCCGTCGTGCTTTCTGTCTTCGGGAAGATAGCTGATTCCTTTTTTCATCGCGTCGATTGGGCGGGAAATTTTCGCGCTTTTTCCGTTCACTTTGACTTTTCCGCCGAAAACTTTGTCCGCGCCGTAAATCGCGCGAACGCTTTCGCTTCGGCCCGAGCCCAAAAGTCCCGTGAATCCGTTCACTTCGCCCTTGTAAATTGAGAAGTCGAACGGCTTTACGCCGGACGCGCTGCAAAGCGATTCCGCCTGGTAAACCGGAACTTCGCCCGGAGCGCAGGAAAACGATTCGGGCTTTTTCACCGTGGAAAGTCCGTCCAAAGCCTTGCCGAGCATTTTCGAGACAAGCTCGACTTTCGGCAAATCCTTGATTTCGTATTCGCCCACCAATTTTCCGTCGCGCAAAACCGTGATTCTGTCGCAGACTTCGTAGACTTGTTCCAAAAAGTGCGTCACGAAAATTATTCCGACGCCTTTCGCCTTGAGTCCGAGCATCAGTTTGAAAAGCTTCGCCACTTCGTTGTCGTCAAGCGAGGATGTCGGCTCGTCGAGAATGAGGATTTTGCATTCCATATCGACGGCGCGAGCGATGGCGACCATTTGCTGGATCGCGATGGAGCAGCTCGAAAGTTGCGCCGTCGGCTCGACCGGGATTTGCAGTTCGTTCAAAATTTTCGCGGCATCCGCGTTCATTTTTTTCCAATCCACGAACGCGCCTTTCGTGCGGCCGATGTACATATTTTCCGCCACGGTCAAATTGTTGCAAAGCGTTATTTCCTGATAGACCGTGCTGATTCCGACTTTTTGCGCGTCTTCGGGCGAGCGGATGTTCACGGCGTTTTCAAAGCCTTTTACAAAAACCGTTCCTTCGTCTTTCGGATGAACGCCCGTCAAAACTTTTATAAGCGTGGATTTTCCGGCTCCGTTTTCGCCCATGAGCGCGTGGATTTCGCCCTGCCTCAAAGTAAAGTCCACATTTTGAAGCGCCTTCACTCCTGGAAAACTTTTGAAAATTCCGCGCATTTCCAAAACGGAATTGTCCTGCATATTCCCTCCATAATCGAAAATCGAATATTAAAATCCAAGAGCGATTTTGGACAGAAACTTCGTTGCCGGCACAAAACCGCGATTGGCAGTTTTAGATTTTTTGCAAAAAAATAAGGCGGGAACGGAATCTCAAAAAAATTCCGAAATCCCGCCTTCAAATTTCAAGAAAAATTAGATGCCGTATTGGTCAACATCTTTTTTCGTGATTGTCTTCGCGTCGAAGCCTTTTTCCTGCATGATGACAGTCTTCTGCGCGGGCTTTTTTCCGTTTTCCAAATCTTTGATGATTGTGTTGATGTATGAAGCCTGGAACGGATTGCACTGGCCGTCGTAGTTCCAGCGTTTTGCCAAAAGCTCTTCCAACGCCCATTTGTTGCAGTCGAATCCCATCACGACAACGTCTTTGCCGACTCCGTGAGAAATGTTCGCCTTGTCCAAAGCGGCCACCGCGCCTTTCGCCATGTCGTCGTTTTCGGCGTAAATCACGTTGAATTTTTTGCCTGAGTCGATGACAGACTGAACGATCTGCTGGGCGGTTTCCGCGTTCCATTCGGCGGTCTGCTGAGTGATCAAATTCCAGTTTGAATCGGCCTTGACTTTCGCATCCAACGCGCCCGTGCGTCCGATTTGAGCGGCAGAGCCCATTACGCCCTGAATGTGGACGACATTGTATGTGCCCAAATTCTGAGAAGCGAGCCAATCAACGGCCGTCTTTCCTTCCTGCGCCATGTCGGAAACGATCGAAGCCTCGTAAAGGCTCGGATCCGCGTCAATCGTGCGGTCGAACAAAATCACGCGAACGCCGGCATCTTGCGCGTCCTTGAGAACGTTCGTCCAGCCAGAAGTTCCGGCGGCAGAAATCAAAAGGTAGTCCACTTCGTCCTGAATGAATTTGCGCGCGGCGGCAATCTGCTCGTCATTCTTGAGACTATAGGCGAAAGAAGCGGAATATCCGTTTTTCTTCGTGAACGTGGCCTTCATGTCGCGATCGTTCGCAGTGCGGTAGCCGGATTCGTTGGGATCATTGTTGATGATTCCAACTTTGATTGTTTTTGGCTTTGCCGCGAACACGCTGGCAGCGAGAACCAAAGCCATTGAGAATAATGCAACCTTTTTCATAATTTCCTCCATAGGTTGAAAACGTTTTGTGAATAATTTTTCATTCACAACTAATATTTTAAGGGCGTTCCGCGAAAATTGGTATAGTCATTTTGTTACCAATGTTGCAAAAATGCTATCATTTTGTTCGGTTTTCGAACATAAAGAATGAATTTGCGAAATTTTGAAAATTTTTCGCTTGCGTTTTCAAAAAAATATTGTATCATTTTAATTATGGAAAACAGCAAAATCACGCAAGAAATTTCGGAAGGAAAAGCAGTTTTGGGAATCGAGCTCGGTTCGACAAGGATAAAGGCCGTCCTCATCGATTCGGAAATGAATCCTGTGGCTTCGGGCGATTTCAGTTGGGAAAGCGTCCTTTCCGACGGAATTTGGACTTATTCCATGGAAGAAATCCATTCGGGCGTAAAGGCGGCGTATTCCGCGCTCAAAAAGGACGTGGCCGAGAAATTCGGCGTAAAGCTTTCCCGGCTCAAGGCGATGGGAATCAGCGCGATGATGCACGGATATTTGGCGTTCGACAAAAACGGGCGGCTTTTGGTTCCGTTCCGCACTTGGCGAAACACGATCACGGCGCAGGCTTCAAAGGAACTCACGGATTTGTTCAATTTTCCGATTCCCGAGCGATGGAGCATCGCGCATTTTTATCAGGCGATTTTGAATGGCGAAGAACATGTCGCGCAAGTCGATTATTTTACGACGCTCGCGGGCTACATTCATCAAATTCTTTGCGGGGAAAAAGTGCTCGGCGTGGGCGACGCGAGCGGAATGTTTCCCGTGGATATGGATGCGTGTTCTTACGACAAAAAAATGCTCGACCTTTTCAACGCGAACAAAAAGGTGAAGGCCGCGATTTCGCGCCCGCTGGAAAGCCTTTTGCCGAAAGTTTTGCCGGCGGGAAAATCGGGCGGAAATCTTACGAAAGAAGGCGCGATTTGGCTCGATCCCGAAGGCGACCTTGAGCCGGGCGTTTTGATCGCGCCTCCAGAAGGCGACGCCGGAACTGGAATGGCGGCGACGAACGCCGTTTCTCCGCGAACTGGAAACATAAGCTCAGGCACTTCGGTTTTCGCGATGGTGGTTTTGGAAAAGCCTCTTTACAAAGCCTATCCCGGCATAATCGACATTGTTGCCACTCCCGACGGAAAGCCCACGGCGATGGTTCACGTGAACACTTGCACGGCGGAATACAACAAATGGGTTTCGATTTTCGGAGAGGCCGCGAAAATCTTGGGCGCGCAATTCGGAACAGGTCAGCTTTACGACAGCATTTTGGGATGCGCAAAGGACGGCGAAAAAGATTGCGGCGGCGTTTATTCGCTCGGATACATTTCGGGCGAAAGCGTCACGGGATTTTCCGAAGGGCGGCCGATTGTCGTGCGCTCGCAGGATTGCAATTTCACTTTGCAGAATTTCATCCGAAGTCAAATCTATTCTGCCGTGGCGACTCTCCGCATCGGAATGGACGTGCTTTTTGAAGGCGAAAAAGTTCAAATCGATTCGCTCACAGGGCACGGCGGATTTTTCAAGACGGAAGGCGTGGGGCTTGAAGTGATGGCGGCTGCGATGCACACTCCGATTTCCGCGATGGAGACGGCGGGCGAGGGCGGTCCTTGGGGAATGGCTTTGCTCGCTTCTTATTCCGCGGACACGAAGTCGAAGAGCCTTGGCGAATGGCTTTCGAGCGAAGTTTTTTCTTCCGCGAAAATCCGCACGGTTCGCCCCGATTCTGCGGACGAAGAGGGCTTTAACAAATGGCTTTGCGGCTACAAGGAAACTCTCAAGGTGGAACGCGCCGCAGTCGAGAATCTGAAATTCTAGATTTTTTGAAAAAACGCGCCGCAAAACAGCGCGGCGTTTTGAAAATTTCTTAGGAGAAAAAAAATATGTCGAAATATTCCGAATTGAAGCAGCAGGCTTACGAAGCGAACATGCAAATTCCGGCGCAGCATCTCGCGCTTTACACTTGGGGCAACGTGAGCGCGTTCGACAAGGATGCGGCCGTTTTCGCAATCAAGCCGAGCGGAGTTCCTTATCCCGAACTTTCTGCCGAAAGCATGGTCATTGTCGATGTGGAAGGAAATGTCGTGGAAGGAAAATTGCGCCCTTCGAGCGACACGCCGACCCACGCCGTCTTGTACAAGGAATTCGCGCTTGGCGACGGCGCGAAAATCGGCGGAATAATCCACACGCATTCGACGTTCGCCGTGAGCTGGGCGCAGGCCGTCCGCGAGATTCCGCTTTTCGGAACGACGCATGCCGACCACATTCAGACGGCAGTTCCGTGCACTCCGTACCTTTCCCGCGAAGCCGTCCAAAACGACTATGAAAAGGAAACGGGAAATCTAATCGTGAGCCATTTTCGAGAGCGCAAGCTCAATCCCGAAGAAGTGACGATGGTTTTGGTGGGTGGACACGGGCCTTTCGCGTGGGGCGGCACTGCCGAAAAATCCGTCTACAACGCCGCCGTGCTTGAGGAAGTGGCGCACATGGCGATGAACACGCTGCAAATCCGCGCGGATCAAAAACCGCTCCCGGACTACATCATCGAAAAGCACTATTCGCGCAAGCACGGCCCGAACGCATATTACGGACAAAAATAATTCGGCGAAGTCAAAATTGTCGCGCAATTTCGGCGACAATTTTTTACGCTGATAAAATTCATTCTTCGTCATTGAACGCGAGCATGATTTCGGAAATGCGTTCTCGCACTTGGAAAAATACGTTCACCACTTCTGGATCGAACTGCGTTCCCGCGTGCTTTTGAATTTCGGCAAAAGCGTCGTCTATGCTCCATGCGTCCTTGTAGCAACGCTTGTGGCTGAGCGCGTCAAACACGTCGGCCACGGCGACGATTCGCGCCGCCAAGGGAATGTCGTCGCCCCTCAATCTTGGCGCGGGAGAAATGATGTCGCCTATTCGCACGTCCGACAAATCATAGTCGCCGGGATAGCCTTTCAAGTCGCCGTCGTACCATTCGTGGTGGTGCAGAACGACATCGCGGCACATTTCGTCCAAAAATGATTCTGGCGGATCGAAGAGCTTTGCGCCGAAAACCGTGTGGCCTTGCATGATGGCGCGTTCTTCCGGCGTAAAGCGCGGCGCGACTTTTTTTAGAACTGCGTCGGAAATGGCGATTTTTCCAACGTCGTGGAATTTCGCGGCGATTTTCAGCGAGTCGCGGAAACGGTGCGCTTCGTATTCCGGAATGCTGTGGTTGAACGCCCAGCGGTCATAGATTTCAATCGCGAAATACGAAACGCGCTCGACATGCCCGTAAGTTTCTTTCGGATCGCGGAATTCTGCCATGCGCAGCATTCGCTTTACCATGTTGTTCGTAAGGTACGCATTCGCCAAAGCCTGCGTGACGTTTGTTGCGAAATGGTTTATATAAAGCTCGGCATCGTTGTCGAACGATATTACGTTTCCTTTTTCATCCTGCGCGTTTATGATTTGCAGAACGCCAAGGATTTTTCCGCTCGCGTTTTTCAGTGCAAGCGAGTACATCGAACGTGTGCGATATTCTGTGGCGACGTCGGAAGAGTCGTTGAATTTGTAAGGCTTTTCCTTCGGAATGTTATAAGCGTCCGGAATGTTGAGCGAAGTGCCCGTGGAGGCGACGTAGCCTGCGATGGATTTTTCGCTTATGGGAAAAGAAAAAAAAGCATACGGCAACTTCGAGCCGGGCTCCAATGCGCGAAGTCGCGTGTCGTTTTGGGCGTGCTTTATTTTTAGGTTGTTTCCTTCGACAATGTAAATTGAGCCGGCATCGGCATTGACGATTCTTCTTGTCTCGGTGAGAATGCGCTCCAAAAGGACATCGACATCCTGTATCTCGCCGAGAAGTTTTTCCATTTCGATTATGCTTTCGAGTTTTTCTTCTCTTGTTGAATTCCGTTTTTTTGCCATAGAATCACCTTTTAAAATACCTTTCGCATTATATCACATTTAGATTTTTTGCGCAAGAAAAAAATAAATCGGACCGCAATTCTTTTGCGCGTCGGGAAGAACGCTAAAGCCGAATTCGTTTTTTTCGAACGAAGGAAATTCGATTCCGCCGAAAAGCGGAATGTCGCTTTCGATATGCTTTTTTTGCAGGATTTGGATTTCATCGAATTCAACGGCGCGGACTTGGCCTTGGAATTTTTTGAAAAGCCTTTTTGCGACTTTGGAATTTTCCTCGTCGGAAATCGCGCATGTCGAATAAAGCAAAAAGCCGCCGCTTTTCAAAATGCGGAACGCGCTCGAAAGAAGCGACCATTGCCGCATCGCAAGCGACGACACGCGGGCGGGCGACCATTGCTCCAAGTGCTTCGGAGACGAGAGGACGTGCCGCTCGGAAGAGCAGGGCGCGTCGAGCAAAATCGCGTCGTAAATTGCATCCTGCGTTTTGCAAAGGAGCGCGCCGTCCTTGCAAGTTATTTTCACGCGCGACTTTTCGTCTGGAAGAAGGTGCTCGGAAACTACGCGCTCAAGGCGGAATTTTCTTTCAAAAGAAAGCTCGTTCGAAATGAGTTCCGCGTCGCGCTCCATCCGCCGCGCGAGCACGAGCGTCTTTCCGCCGGGGGAGGCGCACATGTCGAGAATTTTTTTCGCGCCGTCCAAAGGCAATGTCAAAGCCGCGAGTATGCTTGCCGAATCGAGAAAATAAGTTTTCGCTCCGGCATCGAACGCCACAGGCGATGCTTCTTTCAAAAGCGCGGATTTGAGTGCTTCCCAACGCGCGGCGAAAATCGAGGAATAGTATTTTTCAAATCCAATTGCGCCGCGAAGTTTTTCCGCCATCACTCAATCCTTAAGGCTCGCAGTTCGTCTCGCGAGGCCGTGGGCAAAAAATATTTTTCGTACAATTTTACATTTTTGTTTTTCGCGGCGTAGAACTGTGCCATGCGCTCTTCAAAGACGCTTTCTTCGCCGAGTGAATTTTTGCTTTTGAGGCGCAGGATTGTTTCGCCGTTTTCTGTCAATGCGTATTCCAATATGCCGCATTCGATTTTGAATTTTATTATTCGCCTTGCGGAATCTTCGATGCGGCTGCGGAATTCTTCGTCGGAAAAATATAAATTTCTTATGATTTCGTATTCGTTTTTAAAACGCTTTTCGCTCATCAAAATGCAATTCACGCCGGCTGTGATCGCGCTTCGCACCGCGCGTTTTTTATCGAATCCGTTTTGTTCGAGGGCGGACATAAAAATGTCGTCGCAAAAAACAATTCCTTCAAAGCCGAGCCTTTCGCGCAAAATGTCTTCAATCCAAAATGGATTGAGGCTCGCGGGAATCGACGAATTTGTGTCTTGGAAATTTCCTAGTACTTCCACGAGAGCGTGGCTCATAAGGATGCCTGCGGGCGATTCTTCGATTGCCGCCGAAAATGGCTCGAGCACATTTTTTTGGAATTCGTCCGCGTCGTAAAAAATTCTCGGCAAAGAAAAATGCGGATCTACGTCATTGTTTCCGGGAAAATGTTTTGCCACCGCTCCCACGCGATTTCTTTGGTAGGCTCGAATCGCCGCGCGGGAATATTTTGCCGCGCATTCCGCCGCGCCGAAACTCCTTCCGTCCAAAAATTTTTCGTTTTCCGCGCAAAGGCTTTCGGCGACTGGCGCGAGGTTTAAATCAAAGCCGAGCGATTTTAGCTGAATCGCATTGAGCGAATAAAGCGTTTCCGCCTGTTCCGCGTCCATGCATTTTGCGACGCGCTCGCATTCGGGAAGAGGACCTGTGATTCCGCGCAGGCGGTTCACATAGCCGCCTTCGGCATCGAGGCAAAGGAATGGCTCGATGCAAGATTTGTCGCGGGAAAAATCCCTGATTGAATCGGTGAACGCGGCGATTTTTTCCGGCGATTCTGCGATGTTGAATCCGAAGAAAATATAGCCGCCCGGAATGAGCGGCTTTCTTTGCTCTCCGTCATTCACGTATTCCACGAAAGAAAATTTTTCGTTTCCTTCCAAATTTACGACGAATATCTGCGAGATTTTTTCCTGCTCGTTGAGAGAAGAAAAAAAATCTTCAAACACGCGAGCCTTTTGCAATTCCATTTCGTCGGCAGAAAGCGAATGTTCTTCGTCGAGAATTTCCGCCGCCTGCTCTTTTTTTTGGCAAGATGTCAAAAAAAGCGAAGAGGCGAGGAACATTGAAAATAAAATTAATCTTGCAGACACTTTTAAAACTTTATTTTCGTCATTTTGGCAAAAGTGCCGTCGTAAAGAACGGGCAGTATGTAACGATAAAAAGCACGACCAATTGCACGACGAGGAACGGAAGCACCCCCCTTATCACTTGCGAGACAGGCTTTTTGAACGTGTATGACGAAATGAACAAATCCATTCCCACGGGCGGAGTCAAAAATCCGACGGAAAGATTCATCAGGAAAATCACGCCTGTCTGCACGACTGGAATGCCCAACGCGCTCGCGCTGTAAAGCAAAAGCGGAGACACAAGCAGAATCGCCGAATAAATGTCCATCAAGCAGCCGACAATCAGCAGCAAGATGTTCATCAGCAGGAGGAAAACATATTTGTTTGAAACATAGGTGGTAACGAAATTTGTCACGATGTCGGGAATGTTCGCGTCCTGCATCCAATACGAAAGCGCGGAAGCCGCGGCGATTATGAACAAAATTCCGCCCGAAACTGGAACGCTGTCTGCGATGACGCGCGCGGTTTTTCTTATCGTAAAATCGCGGCGAATTCCCGCTACCAACAAGACCGCATAAATCACGGCGAACGATGCCACTTGGAACAAATTGAAAAATCCCGTAAAATAAGTGAGACAAATCAAAAGCGGCAAAAGCAATTCGGGAATGCATGATAAAAACGACTTCCTGATTTTTTCCGCAGAAAATTTCGGACGCTCCGTGTTCTTGTCGAAAAGGATTCCCATGCCAATCATCGCGGCAGCCATTATCAATCCGGGAAGAAGGGCTGCGACAAACAAATTTATCACGTCGAATCCTGGCTCGAATTGCGTGATTACAAGATAGTTCGACGAGGCGTACATGATTATCGCGACCGAGGGCGGAAACAAAAGTCCCACCGCGCCGCAAGACGTGATCAAAGACTCCGCGCGTTCTTTTTCGTAGCCCGATCCTGACAAAATCACTGCGAGCAGTGGCCCCAAAGCCAAAATCGTAACGCCCGAAACGCCCGTAAAAGTCGAAAAGAACGTCAAGACCAAAACCGCCGCGACTACAGTTCCACCTCGGAACCAGCCGAAAAGCGCGCGGAAAAGTTCGATGAAACGCTTGCCCGCGCTTCCTTGCGCCAAGACATAGCCTGCGATCGTAAAAAGCGGAATTGCGGCGACGCTTTTGTCGGCGAGCTTGCCGTATGCTTCGAACGGAATCACGTCGATGTAGCCGCCTGCCTTCGAGAAAATAACGTATGTAATGCCGCTTATCACGACGAAAAGCGGAACGCCCGCGAATGCCATCAGGATTAGGGCGAGCACGAAAAGCCATGTGAATTTGTCGCAAAGCATATTCCATGCGTCGCTTATCGCGTACAATTTTGGAAAGTCATAGAGTCCAGTCCAATAAAAGACGATTCCCAGTATCGAGCCAAGAGACGTAATTATTCCCACGACCAATCCTGCAATCGCCGCGATTCGAAATTCCTTTTTTTGAAGAATCAAAATCGATATCATCAAAAAGCAAAGAGGGTACAGCGCGAAAAAAGCCTTTTCGGACAAAAACAGGATGACATTGTTTGTGAATTGGTCGGGATTCGCAATCTGCAAAAAGGACGCGAAAAAAAGCTGCGTTATGATGAGAGACACGAAAAATGATGAAAGTCCGTCAAAAATGCTTTTCGCTTTCGGCGGAAATTTCTCCGTGACATTGGCGAGGCTCAGATGGCGGTTTTCGCGCCAAGTGATGAGACCCGCGACGCAGGCGAACATGAACGCAGTGTTCACGATGATTGAATCGGCGTTCATAACCTGAATGTGCAAGTTGTCCTGCATCACTTTTATTACGATTGCCGTTACGCTTAAAATGCCGACCAAAACGACAGCGAAGCCGTCTTCAATTTTTTTTAGCAAGTTCGTCTCCAATGTTTTGAGAATTAACAAACCCCGACGCTCTGCGTCGGGGAATTAAAACTCCGCACGAATCATTTTTCTCCGCGATATTCTTTGAGGAACGACATTATTTGTTCGTAAAAATCTTTGTCCGCAATTGGTGTCGCAGAATCATACATATAGTGGCTCTTCGCCTCGAATTCGTCACGCCAAACTTTCAGTTCTTGTTCGTTCGGCGTGAAAATCTTCACGCCTGAATCTTCGCAGCGTTTCAAATATTCGGCATCGGACTTGCGCTGTGTCTGAATGAATTTCTGCTCCGCCTTCTGCACGCTCTTGATGAGATCGGGCTTGTATTTTTCGGGAATCGCGTCCCATTCGCTTTTTGAAAGAATGAACGCCACCATGACTGGAGCGAGCGGCGCGTTAAGGCAATTTGTGAGCGACTTGCAATATTGGGCGGCATAGGCGTACATCGGAATCGTAAAGAGCCCTTCGACCGCGCCAGTCTGAATGCTGTTCAAAAGCTTGTCGGCAGGAACATCCTGCGTGAGATAGCCCGCCGCCTTGAACGCATTGGAAAGCAGGGGCGATGTGAGGCCGCCGACGCTCAGACGCTGCTTTTTCAGTTCCGCCGGTGTGTGCGCCGGATTTCTCGTGAAAAAATATGCCCAGCCGATATTGAACCAGCCGAGGATGACATAGCCTTTTTTTTCAAGCGGCTTTTTCATGTGGTCGCCGAATTTGTCGAGGACGGCGTTTACTTCGTCCTGCGAGCGGAACATGAACGGAACGCAAAGAGTCATAATGTGAGATTCGGGGCAAAATCCGTCCGCGCCAAGCGACGTGAAAACCGCTCCGCCAATCGGCGGCTTCTGGCCGGGGCGCACGGAGTTGAGGCGTTTTACTACGCCGCTTTCTCCGCCCATCGAGTCTGCAACCATGAATTGAAGTATGACTTCGCCACCCGTGATTTTCGCCCATTCCGCCGCGATCGTCCTTTGGTCGATGTCCCAGCTGGAATTCGACGGCGCGACTGAAGCGACTTTGATTACGGTCTTTGCGAATGCGGACGTTCCCAAAATCGACAAAAGCGAAAGAGCTACAAATTTCCTAAAAAATTTCATTTTTTTCCTCCCAAATAAAACTATATTAAATAGTTTTGAAATTTATATGTATGTCAAAAAGTCATTTCACAACGAAGTGAAAACGTCAATGAAAAAACTTTTTTCTTTTACCATTCCAAAAAATAATCGTCAACGTGGTCAAGCAAATAGCGCGCCTTTTGCTGTCCCAATACGTTCATTACGCGATTGGCTTCGTTTTCATTGACATCAATCGCAAGCGCGTTTTCCAATGCCTCCACAAAGCCTTCGCGGTCGCCGCGCGGCTTGCAAAAACTCTGCGCGTATGTGACGTAGATTCCCGGCGACTTTCCTTCCGAAACGCGCATCGCCTGTTCGTAGCAATAACGCGCGCGCTCTTGGTCGCCTCCAAAATCAATTGGAGCCGCCGCGTAGAATTGGCAAAGCGCGTCCCAAATCGCTCCGTTGGAATAGTCGGGATCAAGTTCAGCGGCGCGTTCCAAAAGCGCGACAGGTCCTGCGATGCTCGTAAGCATCGTGATGTCAAGCGGATCGAGCGACCATGCGATCAGCGACGCGGCCGCCGCCCAATACGCTGCGTTTATGTCGCTCTTCGAAATTTTCTGCGCTACGGGCTTTGCCTTTTCAGGATCGGCCGACAAAAACGCTTCGGTGAATCCTGGCCAGCGGCTTTCAAAAGCGTCCAAAATGTATTTTCTGCCCTTGATATAATGAGATTTCGCGCGATTGAATTCATCGACTTGCTCGAAAAGCATGTCGATTGGCATTTTTTCCGCCGGAGTTTGGACGCAGAGATTTCCATACATTATGTTGAGCTGTCCCGCCATAATTTGCGTGCCTTGGTGGGAAGGATTTTCCAACGCGAGAATTTCGTACATTTTTACTATGATTGGCAATGATTCTTGAATTATTTTTATGTCGGTTTCGCCCATAAAAGCCGACATCGGATTCGCATCGTCGCTTTTGGCTTTGACGGGAACGCCGTTTTTGTCCGCGCCGGAAAGCATGTCGCCGACTTTGTTGAATATCATGGACTTGCACGAGAAAAACGGAATGCTGAAAATGAAAGTCAAAAAAAACTTTTGAAAAATTTTCATATCCATAAATTATAGCAAAAAAATTTCATCGCGTCAAGAAAAAACTTCTTGCAAACGCGCGTTGAATTCCGCCGTGGAATTTTTGAGCGAATGCAAGAATTCGTTGTCGTTGAGCGAGCCGAGCACGGCCACCATTTCTTCGTCGTTTCCGTAAGTCATTTTCCTGAACGGATCGTCGTAGTCCTTTTGGCGCGAATAAATCGAAGCCTTGTACATTTCGTTCGAAAATGTCGCGACGTCCGAAATTATGTCGTCGAAAATTTCCTGCGTGAATTCTTGGATTTTCCGCGAGTACAATTTTTCCAAAATGAAAATCGAATATCGCGCCTTGAACTCGGCGTAATGCGATTGGCAGAGGTCGTAGAATTCGTGGGCTTCGTCCCATGAATTTATTTTTTTGCTTTTCACGAGTTGCGAAAATTCGTCGAGCATTTCGCTCGGAAGAATTTGGCCGCCCGCGTTCGTCCATTTAGTGTGAAGTTTTATCGAAAGAATTTTTTCGAGTGCCGCGCCGCCGAGCTTTTTGCATTTTTCCAAGTCGCAGAATTCCACGAGCGAGCGCGATGCGAAATATTTCAAGACTTTGCGATATTCTTTGTACGCCTTGACGGGCTTTAGAATTTTCGCTCCGTATTTTTTTTGGCATTCCGCGTCAAAAAGCGTGAGCTCGCATTTAGGATTTTGATGGAGAAAATCCTTCGCCGCCTGCAATTTTTCTTCTTCGGTTTTTGCGGAAATCACGCTTTCAAGTCCGATTTCCTCAAAGTGCTCTTTCGAAAGTTCTACGAGCCTTCCGAGCGAAGAGAGGATTTGCTGCATCGAGTCGGGCGCGAGAGGATCGGTTTCGATGTGCTGGATTTTTTTTAGGCGGCGATCGCGCTTTTCGAATTTGTAGCGGTTCCGCGCGATGGCGAACATGTTGAACATAAACCAATACGCGGGAATTATCTGGACAGGCTCGTTTTCGCCTGATGCCAAAATCAGCGAAAACGGATATGTGATGTTCAGCTCGTGCTGATACGAGCCTTTTGCCGCGAGCACGAACGACGCGAATTTCGAATTGTGCTTGAAGTCGGAACAAAGCCCGGGCCAAAAACCGCGTCCCGCGATTATTTCCCCATCAGGGCTTCGCGAATTGTGATTGCTTCCGACCGTCGCGCCGGCGGCGATGTTGCATTGTCCCATTACCGTGGTGGCGATGAGGAACGATGAATTGTGGTGCTGTTCATGGAACGGAAAAATGAGATTGTTCAAAAGCTCGCAGCATGAAACTGTGGAATTGTCGCCGAGCACGGAATTCAAAAGCCGCACGCCGTATTTCAGCTGGCAGTTCTGCCCGATGACAAAACGCACCGCCACGGCTTGATAGAACACTCGGCTTCCGTAGCCCATGATTCCGTTCACCATTTCCACGCCCTCGCCAATTTGACTTTCCGCTTCCGCCGAAGAGAGCACCGTTATGTTTTTCAATTTGAACGCGCCCTTGATGTATGCGCCTTCGCCGATTTTCGCGTCCTTGAGAAGAGTCGTGTTTTTTATCACGGACGCATCGCCTACCGTGCCGAAAGTGTCGAGCGTTTTCGGGTTTCCGTTTTCCGTGAGCTCGACGAGGCGTTCCATCAAGATTTTGTCGTCGCGCTTTCTCGACCAAATGTACGCATCCGCCGCGATCAGGTTTTCGAACGGAAGGACTGCGCGTCCGTCGTTTTCGTTCGCCACGCCAATCCAGACGCGAAGCGATTCGTCCTCGCCTTCTTTCAAGATTCCGTTTCCGAATTTGGAATGCTTGGTGCAAGACATTTCCTGAATGTTGAACAAAATCACGTTGCGCCCGAGGCGGTAGTTGTCCAAGTACGCGACATTGCAAATCGCGTTTTCATCGCCGGTTACGACATCGCGCAATTTCGAGCGGCGGATTCCCACTTCCAGTTCCAAGTCGTGGAAACGTAGCAGCGCGCGATTGAGTGCGCCCAAAACGACGAAGCCTGAAAATTCGCAGTCCGAAACAAGGCTCGCGTCGAACGCGCCATCGGTGACGCGCACGCAGTTCCAGTCTTGGCAGACGTTGCGATTTTTTTCGAGCGCGGAAATCTCTTCCGAAGTGAGCGCGCGCTTTCCTTCCAAAACGCCGTCCGGGAATTCCACGGGGGATTTTTTTTGTTCATAAGAAATTTGCACCATAAACTAAATTATAGCATTTTTCTGGATTGATTTCAATGCGATTTTCATTTAAAAATAACGGCGGACACAAAATATGCCCGCCGTGTATTTCGCAAACTAGAAGTTGTATGTTCCGGTCGTGATTGAGCCTGCGCCGCTCGTTATCGTGAACTGGATTGACTTCGTTTTGTTGAGGTCGAGCGCGGCGTAGAACTCGGAAAGGCTCTTGACTTTCGTTCCGTTCACCGCCGTGATGACATCCCCCTCCTGAAGCCTGAGCGAAGCCGCCGGAGATTTTGGCTGAACGCTGGTTACCGCCACGCCTTCCACTTTGGAATCGATTTCCAATTTTTTCCGCACGTCGTCCGTGAGAGGAATCGGAATGAATCCAGGCCAAAGCTTCGCGTTGCCCGAAGAAACTTCTTTCGTGCGCTCCGTGATTTTTACGGTGAGCGAAATTTCCTTTCCGCCGCGAATCACTTTGAACGAAGCATCCTTGTTCGCGGGAAGGCTTCCCACGTCGCGTACAAGCTGATCCGTGTTGCGAACTTTCTTTCCGTTCAGCTCGATGATGTAGTCGCCCGCCTGCATTCCGCCTTTGAACGCCGGGGAATCCACGAAAATCTGCGAGGCGAACGCGCCGTCCTTGCCTTTCACTCCGAGCGAGTCTTTTACCTCGTCGCCCACTTCGACAAGTGAAACGCCGAGCCAGCCGTATGTGACTTTTCCGTTCGAAATGAATTCGTCGATGGCGTGCTTGATATTGTTGATTGGAATCGCAAATCCAAGCCCTTGGCTTCCGCCAGACTGCGACGCAATCCAAGTGTTGATTCCGATGACTTCGCCGTAGATGTTCAAAAGCGGGCCGCCTGAGTTTCCTTGGTTTATCGCGGTGTCCGTCTGAATGAAATCGCTGATGCTGCCGATTTGTCCGCCTGAACGTCCGGTCGCGCTGACGATTCCTTCCGTGACGGACTGGCTGTAGCCGAGCGGCGCGCCCATTGCGAAACAAATGTCGCCGGTTTGAACGCTGTCCGAATCTCCGAGCGTCGCGATTGGAATAGAACCGTCATCGCTTTCGAACGAAACGAGCGCGATGTCCATGCGCTCGTCCGCGCCAACGAGTTTTCCTTCGAAATTGCGTCCGTCGTTCAGCTTTATGGAAATCTCGGTCGCCTTTCCTGCCACGTGATTGTTCGTGAGGACATAATATTTTTTTCCGTCGCGGCGGATGATCACGCCCGAACCAAGCCCTTGCTGCTCGTATTCGCGTTCCTCGCTTCCCTGCGGAATTCCGAAAAATCGGAACGGAAAATCGCCGAAAGGATTCGCGGGCCGAGTTTTCTTTTCCGTGACATCCACTTCGACAACCGAAGGAAGAACCTGCGCCGAAATCGAGCGGAATGCGTTCTGCATCGCTTCGAGCACTTTGAGCGAGTCTTCGGGAACTTTCGCAGAAGGAACTGTGTCCGCGAACGCCGTGTTCGCCCCGCGCTGCGCGGAAGGCTTTGCCGCGCATGAGAATGAAATCAGCCCGAACGAAAGGACTGCGGCTAATGCCGTGGTGATTACATTTTTTGTCGTAGTTTTCATAAATGCCCCCTGCCTAAAATATAACTATAAAAAGACGCATCGCATAGTTTTCTGCGTCTTTTTGGACATTCTAAAAACTTGCTTTTAGCAATTTTCTAGAATGTCCGACGAGTTCTTCGTCGCTATAATAGCGCGACGAAGAACATCGCATTTTCAAAGTTACCTCTAAAAACTGAAGTTTTTAGAGATCCTCTTTCATAAAAAAAACTGCGGCAGGCAAAAATGGTTACAATGCGGAAGTGCGCCAGTCAAGTGCGGTGAGAATTTCCGTGTGGTCGGGAAAGACTGCCACGGTGTGCTCTTCGTGCGCGCTGCAAAGTCCGTCCTCGGTGACCACAGTCCAACCGTTGTCCAAAAGTTCCACTTCATCGACACCGAGATTTATCATCGGCTCGATTGCGAGAACCATTCCAGGCTGAATCCGCGGATTCGAATCGCGCCCCTTCGGACTGTTTGGAATCGTCGGATCTTCGTGCACGTCAAGTCCAACGCCGTGCCCGCAATATTCGTAGACCACGCCGTAACCGTGCTTTTTGTGCGCGATTTCATAGACGGCTTTCGTGATGTCGCTGATTCGGTTTCCGGCCTTGCAAGCCTGAATTCCCGCTTCAAGGCATTCTCGCGTAACGTCGTCGAGCTTTTTCCATTCGGGACGGACGTTTCCCACAAGAACCGTGTGGGTGGAGTCGCTTATGAATCCGCCAAGGTCAATTCCCACGTCGATGGAAACGAGGTCGCCGTCGCGGATGATTTTTTTCTTGGAAGGAATTCCGTGAATCACTTCTTCGTTCACGGAAACGCATGCCGCGCCCGGAAAGTCCTCGCGATACCAGGCGGGCTTTCCGCCATGAGACGTGATGAAATTCTTGCAAAGGTCGTCGATGTCCTTCGTGGACATTCCGGCCTTCACTTGCGGAATCACTTTGTTGAACATGTCCGCGAGCAGGTGGCACGAGCGGCGGATGCCTTCGATTTGCTTTTCGTTTTTGATTCGTATCATAGTCTTACGAGAATATTTTATACGAATCGTGCGCGCTTTGTCAAGAATGCGAGTTTTTGAAAATCAGTTTGCGCTCAAGATTTTTCTTTGTCCTGAAATATAGTCCCTGTCGAAAGTGGCGATTCGCACTGTGCCGTTTGGCGTTACTGTGGAAAGCCGCCAGCCTTCGCCCAAAATTGACTCGATTTTTGAATCGGCCTCGATGTCGCCGATTTTGTAGATAAATGTGCGCAGCGTGTTTTCTTTCATAGTTTCCTCCCGCAATTGCGTTCACGCAAATTCTATATTAATATTGTCGGCGATTTTGAGTTGATTTTTAGCAAAAAATATATTATAATGAAGGGCGAGGTGAAAATGTACAAATCAGGCGAAGACTATCTTGAAGCGATTTTGATTTTGAAAAACCAAAACGATGCCGTGCTTTCTGTGGACATTGCGAATCACATGGGATTTTCAAAGCCCAGCGTGAGCCGCGCGATGTCCATTTTGGAACGTGACGGATACATAAAATTCGGTTTGCACAACAGGATTGAGCTCACTGAAAAAGGCTTGGAAAAAGCCAACGAAGTTTACAGCCGCCACAAGCTTCTGACGGAATTTCTCGTAAAGATTACAGGCGTTCCGCATGAGCAGGCCGAAGAAAATGCGTGCCGCATGGAGCATGATATTGACGCGGACATTGTGGAAGGAATCAAAAATTGGATGAAAGAAAATCCTTGACGAGCCTCGAAATTAAATTTTCCTGTAGACCAAAATCAAAATTATGCCCGACGTGAGCGCGGACAAAGTTGACGCGATTGGCTCCGCCCAAAAAATTCCCATCACGCCAAAATAATTCGGCAGGATGAGCGCGAGCGGAATCAGCAGAATGACTTTCCGCAAAAGCGCGATGAAAACCGAAGTGCCCGCCTTTCCGAGCGAAACGAAAGTTCTTTGCGCCGACATTTGGATTCCGAAAATCCAAAACGCGCCGAAATATATCGGAAGCAATTTTTCCACGAGAAAAACCAATTCCGCGTTTTCTGTGAAAATCGCCGTCGCCTGTGTTCGGAAAGCGTTCAGCAAAATCGCGAAAATTAACGTCGTGGAAAATGAGATTGCCGTCATCATGCGGATTGTTTTTTTTACGCGGGCGAATTTTTTCGCGCCGAAATTGTAGCTGATGATTGGGCTTGTGCCGTCCGTGAAGCCTTGGACTGGAACGAAGCCCAATTGCATTAGGCTTTGCATTATCGTCATCGCGCCGACGTAATTGTCGCCGCCGAATTTTTGAAGCCCTGAATTGAACACGACGAAAATCGCGCTTTCCGTCGCGCTCATTATGAATGGCGAGATTCCGAGCGAGGCGATTTTTTTCACTGTCACGAATTTGAATTTCAGAATTTCTGCTCTTAAGCGAATCGCGCTTTTTTTCGATGAAAGGAAAATCAAAATCCACGCCGCGCTCGCAGCCTGCGAAATTATAGTCGCCACCGCAGCTCCGCGCACTCCCATTCCCAAAGTGAAAATGAAAATCGGGTCGAGAGCGATGTTCAAGATCGCGCCAATCAGCGTGGAAACCATCGCGGTGCGGGCGTGTCCTTGGCACGAGATGAAAGGATTCAATCCCAGCGCGATGAGGACGAAAATTGTTCCGCACAAATATGTTTCAAGGTAGTCGGAAGCGTAGGGGAGAGTCGCGCGGCTCGCGCCGAACGCCACGAGAATCGGCTTTCTGAAAACGAAAAACGCCCCGCCCAAGACGATTGAAAATGCCACGAGCAAAATGAACGCATTGCCCAAAATGCTTTCGGCGTTTTTTAGCGCGGCTTCGTCGTGCTCGGATTTTCCAAGCTCAATCGCGGCAAGCGGCGCGCCTCCTGTTCCTGCGAAAAAGCTGAACGCGCTTACGAGCATTATTACCGGCAGGCACACGCCAAGCCCCGTGAGTGCGAGGCTCGACGCGCTTTGTATGTGCCCGATGTAGATTCTATCAACGATGTTGTAGAGAATGCTCACGACCTGCGCCAAAATCGCGGGAAGCGAAAGGCGCAGCATGAGCGAGGAAATTTTTTCAGAACCAAGGGGCAAATCTTTTGTGCCCGGCATAAAAATTACAGGCCGAAAATTTTTGCGTATTCGGCGAGCGCACCCTGCGTGTTCTTTGCGAGCACGTTCTTTGCGAGCGTCTTTCCGAGCTGCACGCCTTCTTGGTCGAACGAATTGACGTTCCACAAAAATCCTTGGAACATCACTTTGTTTTCATAGTGGGCGAGCAACGCGCCGAGCGATTTCGGCGTGAGCCGTTCTCCCCAAATCAGGCTTGACGGACGTTCGCCTGCGAAAAATTTGTTCGGATTGGAATCGTCCTTGCCGAGCGCGAATGCGATGATTTGCGCCACGACGTTCGCGCAGAGTTTTTGCTGGCTCGTCGAATCCTGAATAACGACGTCGTTTTCGGCTTGATTTTCCTTGAACGCGATGAATTGGAGTGGAATCGCGTCCGTTCCTTGATGCAAAAGCTGGTAGAACGAATGCTGCCCGTTCGTGCCCGGTTCGCCGAAAATCACAGGTCCTGTAACGTAGTCGATTTTCTTTCCGAAACGATTCACGCTCTTTCCGTTTGATTCCATGTCGAGCTGCTGGAGATGCGCGGGAAATCGGCTCAAAGCCTGAGAGTAGGGAAGGATCGCCGTGGAAGGATAGCCCTGCACGTTGCGTTCGTAAAGCCCGATGAGCGCGTCGAGCATCGCGGCGTTTTTGAGGATGTCGCTTTGGGCTGCGGATTTGTCCGCTTCCGCCGCTCCTTCCAAAAATTCCGCGAACACGTCCGCGCCGAATGCGAGCGAAAGCACCGCGCCGCCAACTCCGCTCGTTGAGGAATATCGTCCGCCGATGAAGTCGTCCATGTAGAACGCCTGCATGTAGTCGCTGTTGTGCGCGAGCGGGCTTGTCTGGCTTGTGACGGCGATCATGTGCTTTGAAACGTCGAGGCTCGCCTTTTTGAGCGCGTCCTTTACGAAAGCCTCGTTCGTCAAAGTTTCGAGCGTCGTGCCGCTTTTTGAAACGAGGATGAAAATCGTCTTTGAAATGTCAATCGATTTCAAGACCGCTGTCGCGTCGTCCGGATCGACGTTCGAAATGAAATGCGCGTCCATGAAAAATTTGTTCTTTGTCTTCGCCCAGTTTTCCAAAGCGAGATACATCGCGCGCGGGCCGAGGTCGCTTCCGCCGATTCCGATTTGGCAGACCGTCGTGAACTTTTCGCCCTTTTCGTTCGTGATTTTTCCCGAATGAATTTGCTGCGCGAAATCCGCGATTCGCTTTTGCTCGTTCAAATAAAATTCACGCTTGTCGCTTCCTTCGGCTTCCACTTTTCCGCCGAGCTGTCCGCGCAAAAGGTGATGGAGCACCATTCGGTTTTCGCCCGTGTTGATAACTTCGCCGTTGTAAAGCGCCTCGAATTTCTGCGTGAGCTGCGCTTCGCTTGCGAGTTCGGAAAGCACTTGCAAAACCTGATCGTTCACCTGGCGCGCCGCGTAGTTGAACGAAAGTCCTGCCGCCATCGGCACGGAATATTTTTTTACGCGGGCGGCTCCAGCGTCTCCTGCGAGAACGTCTTTTAGCGAGACCGCGTTTTTGAGCGACTGCAATTTTTTATAGCTTGAAAGAGTGTCAAGATTTTCCCAAGAAATCATTTTTGCCTCCGAAAGTTTTGGTTGTGATTATCTAAAAATTATATCACATTTGAAAAAAAAGTTCAATTGTCATTAAAGAAAAAAGCGGAAACTCTATTCTTCCAATTCAGGAATGCGGCTCTTCAATCGGCGCAAGAATTCCTCGCCCGTGACTCCTTCTCGAAGGCACGCGAAAAGGCAATTTTCGCCCGCCACAGTTCCGAGAACTTCGTCGAAATTCATGCTGTCGAGCGCGTTGCAGACGGGGCTTGCGTGCCCTGGGAACGTCTTTATCACGGCGATGTTTCCCGAAGTTTCGATGCTGATATATCCGCGCAAAAAGTCCTGCACGAAAATGTGCTCGCTTTCCTGCCGCTCCTCTTCGGTGGGAAGCGTGTAGGCGTAACCGCCGTGTCCGTCCGCGATTTTTCCCACTTTCAAAAGTTTGAGGTCGCGCGAAAGCGTCGCCTGTGTCACTTCGAATCCTTCGTCATTCAAAAGTTTCAGAAGAGAATCCTGGCTTTCGATTCTGTTCGACTTGATTATTTTTCTGATTGCCTTAAGCCGTCCGTCGCGTTCTTTCAAAATCCGCCTCAATTCTATTTTTGAAAATAATAGCACGAAACGAAACTTTTTTCAAGGGCGTTTTTTCCGCTCGTTGTAACTGAATTTCATTCTAGTAAAGCTGGACGTAGGTTTTTCCAAAGCCGCCGTCATTCGCGTCCGCAAATTGGAATTCGCTCACGGCAGGGCTGTGCGAAAGATAGTCCTGCACGGCTTGCTGGAGCGCGCCAGTTCCTTTTCCGTGAATCACGCTGAAAGAAGGAAGCCCGTGAATGACGCACAAATCGATTTGCTTTTCGAGAACTTTCATCGCCTCGTCGCGCCGCATTCCCAAAATCCGCAGTTCGAAAAAAGGCTTGTTTTCCGGGAAAAAATCCAATTGCGGCGAATTGTCTTTTTTTTCGACAAGTTCGTAGATGATTGAAGGCGATTCGTGCGAATGCGATTCTTGCGCATACCTCAACGGGGTATGGGTATCATGAACGAGGCGCAGTTTCTTTTGTTCCACTTCCATTTTTATCGCGCCGAACTGGACACTCCACAAATCGCCTTTTTCCTTGTGCAAAAGCTGCCCTTCCATGCCGCCAGATTTCAGTTTCACTTTCGCGCCTTCGACAAATTGCGCGTGGAATTTTTTCGCGGGAATTCTTTCGGGCAGCGTGGGCGTTGCGGAAAGCAATGCTTCGGCGTTTTTTTTGTGCGCCTTCTTTTTGTGCTTTGAGATTTGCGAATAAGGCTGCGAAGCGTTTTTTTGCGAATCAATTTTTTCCTGCAATCTTTCTTCGTCGCGCAAAAGATTTTCTTCTTCCGATTCGAGTTGCTCGCCATGGATTTTTTCCATTTGCTCAAGCTCGTTTATAAAATTGCGAACGCCCAAAGTTTTTTCGCGCGTGATTTCCCCCTCCCGCAATTCGCGCACGAGATTTTCGAGGCGGCGGCGAGTCTCGCGCAAAAACCGGCTTTCTTCTTTGCTCTGCGCGACTTTCAGATCGTGCTCGCGCCGGCGAAGTTTCATCTGCGTTTCTTGGCTTTTCATTTCGCGCGCGGCGATTTCTTCGCTTTTCGATTTTTGTTCGGCAAGAAGCGCGTCGAGTTCGGAATGCTTTTCGGAAAGCCCTTTTATGAGAGTGGAAACATCGGCTTCCTGCGTGCGGATATATTTTCTCGCGCCTTCCACGACTTTTTCAAACGAAGGCTTTCTTTTCGCTTCGGCGGACGCGATTTCTAGCGCGTGGCTTTCTCCCGGAATTCCCATCGCGATTTTGTACGAAGGCTTCATCGAAACAGAGTCAAATTCGACGCTCGCGTTTTCGCACGAAGGATTCGTCCAGCCATAATTTTTGAGCGCACCTTGATGCGTCGTGACGAGGATAAAACATTTCCGCTCGAGAAGTTCGTCGAGAACCGCCATCGCGATCGCAGCTCCTTCCTGCCCGTCAGTTCCGCTTCCAAGCTCGTCGAGAAGGACGAGGCTTTTTTCCGTGGCGTTTTCCACTGCGGCCGCGATGTTTTTGATGTGCGCGCTGAACGTAGAAAGCGAGTCATCCAGCGATTGCTCATCGCCGATGTCCGCGAAAATCGCGTCGAAAAAAGGAAGTCGCGTTTCTTCGCCCGCAGGAATAGGAAATCCGCTTTGGTTCAAAAGGGAAAGGAGCGCGAACGTTTTTATCGCGGCGGTTTTTCCGCCCGTGTTCGGGCCCGTGATTATTATAACTTTTTTTTCGCCGAGGAATTTCATGTCGATTGGAATCGTCGCATCGCGCCCCAAAGTCTGCATCAAAAGCGGATGACGCGCCGCCTGCAAAAAAACGCTTTGCCCTTCGCAAAGTTCGTGGGCGTAGTGGCAGCCGTTCGCTTCTCCCCATTTCGCCGCCGCGCTAGTCGCGTCAAGCAAAACCATGATTTCAAGCGCGGAAATGAATTCTCCGTAAAACGCGGAAAGTTTTTCGGAAAGGGCGATGAGGATTTGCCGCACGGCTCGCTCGTATTCGAATTCCTTTTGGAGCAATTCGTTGTTGAGCCGCACGACTTCTTCCGGCTCGACGAAAACCGTCCGCCCAGTGTTCGAAACTTCGTGGATGATTCCGCGCACTTTCGAGCGTTCGGAACTTTTCACGGCTATCACTTCGCGCTGCGCGCGGACTACCGGAATGTTCGATTCGAGGATTTGCGCGAAGTTCGCGTCCGAAGTGATTTTTTTGAACGCGCCTTCGATTTCGCGGCGGATTTCAGAAATCGCGTTTTTTATTTCGCGCAATTCCTGCAAGTCTTTGAGCGTGCCGCTTTTTTTATCGATGATTTTGAAAATCTCGTTTTCGGCTTCTTCCAAATTCGGAATGCGTTCCACGAGACTCGGCAAATGTTTCAGCTTGAGTTCGATTTTGCCATTGAAAATTTCTTGGCGGATTGCGCGCGCACTCATGCAAAAAAGTCCGATTGCGAAAAATTGATCGACTGGAAGAAACGCGCCTTGAGTCTTTATTATGGAAAAAAGCGGCTTCACTTCCGGCCAAGATTTGAGCGAAATGTTTTTTTGCGACGCGAAGCAAGTTTTCCATTCGCGGCTTAAATTTTTCAGCGGAACGAATTTTTCGGCAGAAGAAAAAGGTTCTCGCGAAAGGATTTCATCGCGCCCTTCGCTGCTCGCGCAGAATTGCGCCACTTGGTTTCGCACCCTGTAATAGTCCAAAATTTCCAAAGTCCTAGAATCCATTTTCAGTCTTTCCAATTTCCAGTGCGGATTTCCTCGGTGATTCTGCGAAAACTTTCGTAGCGATCGCCGAGAATCGCGCCGCTTTCCACGGCTTCCAAAATCTTGCAGCCTAATTCGCAAGTGTGCGTGCACGAAGCGCCGAATTTGCATTTTCCCAAAAGCGGGCGGAATTCGCGGAAATAAAGCGCGACGTCACTTTGCGGAATTTCTGAAAGCATGAAGCGGCGGATTCCGGGCGTGTCGATGATGTCGGCGCGAACGCCTTTAATTCCGCCAGTGAACGCTTCGTTCAGCGTGAGGTGGACGAGAGTGCCTTTCGTGGTGGTGTGCGCGCCGCGCCCGTATTTTTTGGAAAGGCTTCCGGTCTTGAGCACGACGCTGTTGTCGAGGCGGTTCACGAGGCTCGACTTTCCCACGCCCGAATGTCCCACGAGCACGCTTCGCTTTCCTTGCAGCATTTTCGCCAAGTCCATCAAGCCTTCGCCAGTCTTCGCAGAAACGCGCTTTACTTCGTAGCCCAAGCGTTCCCAATTTTCAAGACGCGCTTCGAATGCGAATTTTTCTTCGGGCGGAAGTTCCTGCGCCAAATCGAATTTGTTCACGACGATGATCGGCGAAAGATTCTGCGCCTCGCCTTGAATCAATTCCCTGTCCAAAAATCGCGGGCGGAACGGAGGCTCTGCCGGCGTTGTGACCAAAATCAAAAAATCCAAATTGGCGGCGAGAAGCTGCGGCTTTTGCCCTTTTACGTTCCAGCGCGAAAAAGAATTCTTTCTTTCGCAAAGCGCGAGGATTTGGCCCTTTTTTTCCGAAAGCGAATCTTCTTCCACTTGGACGCGGTCGCCGGGCGCGAGCGGATTGTAGAACTGCCTTTCGGTCTTGACTTTCTTTCCTTTGAGCGAGCACGCGCGCGTTTTTCCGTCGTCGCATTCCACGCAAAAGACATTGTTTGTGCCGTTGATAATCGTTCCGAACATTTTGATTAAGTATAGAAGTTTTCGCGAGAAATTTCAAGGCGTTTTTTGCGCGTTTGCTATGGCTTATGCAAGTCAAACACCAAATTCAAATTATTGAGAAATCTTTGCTTTTTGTGTACAAAATCACTTTAACTTGTTTGAATTATGTGATAATATATATAAAAAGTCATCAGGAAAATGTGAGTATTTAAAATTGTCTCTAAAACAGCGCGACAATTTTAAATTCGAGTTTTTTCAAAACTCGTCTATTCACTGTCTGCGTTGCAACAAGTTGTCAACGCAGGCGAAATTAAGTTCCTCGGAAATTGAAATTTCCTGCGGACTTAATTTTCAAGGAGAGTAGTTTTGTATAGAACGCTGATTGAGGATTTGAAAAAGTGGAAAAATTCCAGACATCGCAAGCCGCTTATCCTGCAAGGGGCAAGGCAGACAGGCAAGACATGGCTGATGAAGGAGTTCGGAAGGACGGAATACAAAAACACCGCGTACCTGTTTTGTCAGGAAAATCCGGCTCTGGAGGCATTATTTGATGCCCCGTTTGACAAAGAAAGGCTTCTGAACGGTTTTCAGCTTATTTGCGGATTTAAGATTGAGCCGGAAGAGACGCTGATCATTATTGACGAGATTCAGGACATTCCCAAGGCCATAACTTCCCTGAAATTTTTCTACGAACAGGCACCTGAATACCATATTATTTGTGCCGGATCGCTGCTTGGCGTTTCCCTGCACAAAGACGTTTCTTTTCCTGTGGGAAAAGTGAATTTCTTGAACCTGTATCCTTTGTCGTTCACGGAATTCCTTCTTGCCGTCGGAAAAGAACGGCAGGCTGATCTCATAAATGATTCAAACCAAGACCCGCAGATTCTCAAGGCTTTCTCCAGCGAATTCACAGAATACTTGAAATATTACTTTTATATCGGCGGCATGCCCGAAGTCGTATCGGCATGGACAGAGACAAAGGATTTTTCCGAAGTCCGCAGAGTCCAGAAAGAATTGCTCGAGACTTATGCGAATGATGTCTCAAAGCATACCTCGTCCGAAATGGCGAACAAAATCAAGCAGGTATGGGATTCCGTTCCAAGCCAGCTTGCCAAAGAGAACAAAAAATTCCTGTACTCGGTGGTAAAGGGAAGCGCAAGGGCAAGAGAGTATGAGAATGCCGTCAACTGGCTTAAGAATGCGGGATTGTTGGTAAAAGTTCACCGTGTCAACAAGCCCGGACTTCCCGTAAAGGCATACGAAGACTTGGGTTCATTTAAAATCTTTATTGTCGATACCGGGCTTCTTTGCAGCATGACAAATCTTAGCGCAAAGGTTCTGTTGGAGGGAAACAGGCTTTTCACGGAGTTTAAGGGGGCCTTGACCGAACAATATGTCTGCCAGCAAATGCTCAGCGAACTTAAGGTCGAGCCATTCTATTGGTCCGCGAAGGACGGCACTGCCGAAATTGATTTTATTTTTCAAAACGACGATGAAATTGTTCCCGTAGAAGTAAAGGCTGAGATTAACCTTCAGGCAAAAAGTCTTAAGGTTTACAGGGATGCTTACAGTCCGAAGACCGCATTCAGGTTTTCTTTGAGCGAACTTGTTGATCATGGAATATTGAAGGACATCCCGCTTTATGATTTGCCTTTTGTAAAAAAATGGTTGAAGGATTAAATTGAATATCGTGCCGATTGGACTTGTGGATGAAAGGGAATTTCGCGAAAAATTCCGAATTTCATGCCGCGAAAAAGGGCATAAAAAAACCAAAGGAATGGCAGAAAAGCAATCATTCCTTTGGAAAAAAGGAGGTCGTGAAAATCCGCATGATGTCTTGCGGATTTTTACATATATGTTTGAGTTTTGTTCTTCAGTGAGTTTAGAAAGCCAATGCCGCTGAAGCACTGAAATAAGTAGGATAACCTGCTTCTACATTCACACCGAAATGTTTTGAGAACATGAACGACGCACCAATATGAGCATCAAACGCGAAGTGTGCCCAGTTTTGTTTATCGCCATGATAAACATATTTATCGGCTATGTGGTCAAAGAAGAATCCCAATCCCAATCCAGCATAAAGGTCAAGCCATTCTGGACCTGGAGCCACGTGGTAGTTCGCGCCCGCTATCAAAGAGAATCCTGCTCCATATCCGCTGAATATTGGACGGAAGTTCGCTGTGATTCCAAGCGGAATTGCGTCCAAAAGGTATTCGCCCTGAATCGGGATTACGAATCCACCGTTCCACCATGAATAACCATATCCCACGCCCGCCTTTATGAGCCAGTGAGATCCATCCAAATTCTCGCAGTAGGATGTCCAATCCCACGCGGAAACCATCGCGCCGGCGAGCGTCACCGCCAAAACCAACACGAGTTTTTTAAAATGCTTTTTCATTTAAAAGCCTCCCAAGAGTTATGTATTGTGCTAGTCTAGCACAGAAGTTTTTCGCAGGTTACGAAAGTTGCATAATTCGTACCGAAAATGTCATAAAAAACATTCGTTTGCCGTTTTTTTACAGCGAAATCTAATTGGCAGAGCCAAATATTTCGGCAATGTCATTATGTCCGAGATTCAGCTTGGAAAATTCATAAGTCATATTGTAATTGCCATTTTTGAATTTGTCGTAGCCGTATTTTGTAAAGAAAAATGTGCCGTAATAAGTTCCGCTGGAGCCGCCACAGAGGTACAAAAATCCTTCTTTTCCAAAGCACATGATTCTTCCTCCTGTGCCGATTTTTTCTTTTTCGCCGTCTTTTGAGACAGCATACTCGTCATAACGATCTGTTTTGCTGGATTTTTCCAAGACAAAGTATTTGATATTCGCCAATTCAGAGTTTGAGTATTGATATCCATAATCCGGGCAATATGGATTGCTAGGTATATAAACAGTTAAAGATTTGTCACTTGCCGACGGTATGCTTGGCGAACGAAAAACATCTCGCACATAATCCATTAAATACTGTGTTTCATAAAAGTCAGAGGCGTATACATCATCTTTGACATACTCGTTGGCATTTCCTCCCGTTTCTACCGAATCTGTATTACCGTCTCCGTTCGTGCCTGTGTTGTTGTTTTCGTTATGTATGTTGCTCGGTCTTAAAGAGCCTGCGTTGTTGTCGCAACCTGCCAGTACCCCCCCCCAGTAACAGAGCATTGCTGAGACCAAAATCGCCGCCAAATTCCTTGCTTTTTTCATAATATTCTCCTATGAAAAATTTATCCCAAGATAATCTTGAAATTTCTGATTTCTATGATAAAGTATGTTTTCTTATTGAAACGAGATGTTTTGCATAATTCGTACCGAAAATGTCATAAAAAACATTCGGGCGCGCTTTTTTACAACGAAATCTGCAATGTGAACCGGTTGTCCTTCACCGAAAAATTGTAGAGGCCGCCGTGCCTTTCCACGATGCCGAGGATGCTTTTTGTGCCGAATCCGTGGCCTGCCTTTGACGTGATTGGAAGCCTGCCGTTGAAAGCGATGTTGTCCTTGCATGTGTTGGATATTTTCAAGAAAAGGCGGCCGTTCTTTTCGTAAGCCTTGACTTCGATTATTTTCTCGATGTACGGCGGAAGCTCGTTGCATGCGTTTATCGCGTTTTCAATCGCGTTGGAAAGGATGACGCACAGGTCGCTGTCCGAGATTGGCAGGCTTTGCGTGAGCCTCGCGTCCACGTTGAATTGCGTTCCGTCTTTTTCGCAGGCGGCGGCAAACGTGGAAAGAATCAGGTTCGCGCTTTCGTTCTCGCAGAAAACGCGGACTTTCTGCGCTTCGATTTCGCTTGAGATGTTCTTGATGTAGCCTTTCGCCATGTCGAGCTCGTCGTTTTCGAGGCAGGACGCGATGTACTGCAAATGGTGGCGCAAGTCGTGCCGGTATTGGCTTGCCAAATCCTGCGATTTTCGCATTGCCTCGATTTCGCTCACGGAATGCGACACCGCCATGTTCAGGCTGTTTTGAAGCTTTTCCAATTCAATCCTTTTCTTTTCCTCGTCCGAAAGCAAAAATAAAAATACGACATATATTAGGCAGCAGACGAACGGCATGAACTCAAGGACGACTGGCGTTCTGCGGTAAAGCAAGTCGGTGTATATCACGAAAAAGTAGTCGTAGAGATAGTAGAAAATCGGCACTCCGCCTATGATCCACTGCGACGCGAGCGGACGCTTTTGGTACGACTTCATTATTGGCGCGAAAAAAATCAGCAGGAATGCCAAAAGCGGAAATGTGATGATAAGCTTCGTCCATATGAAAACCGTGTTGCTTTCGCCGAAAAGCGTCGCTACGAAAAGTCCGATCCAATTTCGGAACTGGCAGCAAAGGTACGCCGTCGCCACGGAAATCACGGAGCAGGATAAGTTCCGCGTAAGGCACACGAGGAAAATAACGAGCGGCACGTGAAGCACGAGCGGGCAGACTTTCTTCCAAAAGTCCTGGCTAAAAATCGGATAGCAGAAAAAAATCGCCGTGAGCAGGACGAACGGCGCGATGCCGATTATGATTTTGTTCTTGCGTGAACGCGGCACATCGCAATAGGCCACGGAAAGCACCGTGCCGAAAACGCACACGAAGAGGTATTCTATTCGGGAAAGAATTTCCGTCATATTTTATACCCCCCCCCATACGCCGCGCTCCTGGAACGCGAAATCCAAATACTGGTTTTTCATTTCGGTGAATTTGCCGCGAGGAATGGGAATCCTTTCAAGGCTCGTGAGCGTGATGCTGCTCGATGAGATATTTTGGATGAAGTCCATGTTGACGATGAATGAGCGGTGAGGGCGCGCGAACTGCTTTTGCTCGCAAATCGACTGCCAAAGATTGTCCATGCGTCCGTTGCTTTGCAGGACAGTGCCGCCGTGCAAATGGAAATTCAAAGTGCGTCCTTTGACTTCGCAATATTCCAAGTCGCAGAGTTTTATTCGCGTTATGCCGCTCTTGCAATTCAAAAGCAGGGACGGCTTTTCGTTTTTCACGCATTCTTTCAAGACCGAATCCATCAGCGCGAAAAAGCTTTCTTCGAAAATCGGCTTCATCTGATAATAAAAGGCGTTTACCGTATAGGACTGCACGGCGAATTCCGACGACGAAGTGAGGAAGATGATTTTCATTTCTTCGTTGTATTTGCGGATTTCCTTTGCCACCGAAATTCCGTTTTGTCCCGGCATGAGCACGTCCAAGAACAAAATGTCGAACGGCCGTTCCTTGCGCTTGTCCAGCTCGTAGGTCAAGTCGAACGGCGAATTGAAAACAGAATACTCGATTTGAATTTTTGTATTCTGACAGTATTTTTCCAGCAGGAAAGTGAGTTCGTTCAATACGGCCTTGTCGTCGTCGCAAAAAGCGATTCTATACATTAATCCCTCAATTTTTTTTTCTTTTCCGAAGCCCCTACGGTAGCGTAACGGTGTAGAGGCTAGACCCTGGCGGAAGCGCAACAAGCAGTTTCGCATCTTGCAAACACGAAGCCTCCGCGAGTTTTCACGGTTTTTACGCAAGTTTTACGAAGTAAAAATTGCGTAAAAATGCGAGCAAGTGAAAACTCGACACGCAAGACTTACGTGCTGTATAAGCACATAAGTCTTGCGTAATTATATCACAAAAAATCGGAGTTGGGAAGAGGGCAGGGGCGTTGCTTTCGTGCCGCCGCATTTTTCGATCATTTGCATGCGTCGATCGCCGCGCGGACTGCGTTGAAATAAACGGCGATGCTTCCCGTGTGGTTGCTCGCGAACGCCATCACGATTTTTTTCGAAGGAATTATGAAAATGAATTGTCCTGCCCAGCCCCATGCGAAGAACGTGTCCGCCCCGTTGAATTCGCGCACCCAAAATTGCCAGCCGTAGTTCGCCGTGCCCGCGTTCCGCTTTACGTGCGCGATTCCGGCCTCGCGCGTCCAATATTCCGGAACGACTTGCTCGCCCTGCCATTTTCCGCCGTTCAAGTAAAGCTGCCCGAAGCGAAGCATGTCTTCGATGGTGAGCGTGTAGCCGTTTCCGCCGTCGCCGATTCCCTGCGCGTCGCTTGAAAGGCTCGCGCTTTTCATTCCGATTTTGTCGAAGAGATTTTTTTTCGCGTAGTCGAAAAGCCTTTCGCCCGTGGCTTTCTGCAAAATGTACGAAAGCAAATGCGTGTTCTGCGTGGCGTATGAAAAAACTTGCCCGGGATAATGCGGCGCGGGTCGGTTCAAAATCCATTCCACCCAATTCGCGCTGCTTCGCCATTCAGTCCAGTTCGGAGCGTCGCTCACGGCGATTCCCGAAGTGTTCGTAAGCAAATGGCGAATCGTTATGTTTTTGAGCGTCTCTTTTTGCGCGGCGGTCGCGTCGGGAAAAAAGTCCTGCGCGGGCTGGTCAAGCCCTTTGATTTTTCCCTGCGCGATCGCGATTGCGACGAGCGTTCCCGTGATGCTTTTTGAGCACGAGTGAATAGCGAAGTTCGTTTCGGAATTGTACGGCGGACGATAAAAATCTTCGATAATCACGCCGTCTTTCGCGAACGCCCATGCGTGGATGTCTTCGGTTTTGTCGAGGATTTCGTGAAGCCTCTCGCCGATTTCCGGGGAAAGTCCGTGAAGCGTCGCCGCCTCGCGCTTCCAAGTGAAATTCTCGCCGAATGCAAGGCTTGCGAAAATCTGCGTCGCGACGCAAAGAATAAGAAAGCTTTTTTTCATTTTTCCTCCGAATCTAAGTCTTCATTGCAAAATGCTTCCGCGATAATTAAAGCAGTAAACCACCGGCTATGCCGGTGAGACTGTCAAAGTTATACAG